>CALGSZ010000107.1 GCA_937901745.1 uncultured Chloroflexota bacterium
GCGTGCCACAGCGGAGTCTGTTGTCACTGATGGAATCTTAGGCGGCACATGAGCGCGAACGATCTGGGCGAAGATCCATCACGCGCCTGGACGCCAAAGTGCCTCTCTGAGCACGAGAGCGGGTTGCGGCGGATGATTGCCGACGCCGGAGGTGCTTCGTACGTCGCGTTCCGTAGCCTGGAAGAGGCCAAGGCGAGCCCGCACGGGACCGTGATCCTGGAAGGTGACGAGGGCGGTCAGATCTACGTCGTCGTCCGCGCCGAGCGCGTGAGGTGCGACGAAGCCGCTCTTCACGCGTTGTTGCGCGACCTGGATGCGTACTGCTGGGCCGATCCCGATTCTGCTCACATCTACTACGAGGCACGCGCCCTTGGCGAGCCGATTCCGGGTGGAATGGGCGGCGCTCGCGTAACCCCGGAGGTATGGATCCACGAGGAGCTCGAGAAGCTTGGCCTTCGTGCCGCGATCGAGGCGGTGTTGTCAGGACTGAAGCCGAGGATCGGGGTCGAAGCGCGGGGCTCGAACGAGGACGCCGAGGGCCAGGTCGAGGCCGAGCGCTAATGCAGACCAGCCACGCGCCCATGGCCCCCCCGACATCGCGCCGCTGCTGCGCAGCGTGCCAGAATGTCACGCGTCATCTAAGCTTTGGCCTGGGAATTTTGCTTGCTTGAGGGTGATCAGGAGATGAGGCGCCATCTGAGGCGGGTGATCTGGGCGGGACCTGCAGTATTCCTGATCCATGATCTCGAGGAACTTGCAACAATAGAGGACTGGACTCGTCTCCATGGACATCGCCTCCCGGGGGTATTTCGATTGCTCCTCCCCATCAGTACTGCGGAGTTTGGGGTCGCCGTGGCAGCACTCCTGTTGGTCTTCATCGCTGCCGCGTGGTTGGCGGACCAGGCGAAAGGCGAGGGCGGTCGAGCCGTTGACTTCTTCGTGCTCCTCATCGCTGTCGTAGGGACCAATGCCTTGGCCCATGTCGCACAGGCCATACTGTTCGGTGGGTACGTGCCGGGGCTGTTCACCGCACTGGCGCTCGGACTTCCCTACGCGTGTTGGGGGCTCGTCCAGGTGAGGAAATCGGGGATCAGCAGCGCCAGGTGGCAAGTGGGCGCTGTTGGTGTCGCTGCCATCATCCAGGGCCCGGCGGCGGCGCTCGCGCTTCTGATCGGCAAGGGCCTCGTGTCGGGCTAAGGCAAGCAAGCAGGGGGGTCGTGACGTCGCTCCCGCGCGTCAGCCCCACCCTTCCGAGAGGACAATGAGATGAAACACCTGCGAGTGCTGCTTCTTCTCGTCCCTGTGCTATGGGGTTGCTCCGAGGCGCCCCCCAACGCCGACTCGACCTCCGACGCATCGAGCATGGCTAACCCGGTCACCGACGCCGACAGCGGGTCGGTGAACTACATCGGGCTGCGCTACGGATCCCTTCCCACCGGACTCGAGGAACTCGGTGGCTCTCTGCTCGATTTCGTCGACGTGCCCGAGTACGCCCTGGCTCTGATCGCCGCCCCTTCCGGGCGGATGCTGTGGCTGAACCGCTTCACGCATTGGGACGACGAGGGCAAGCCCTACTGGGATGTACGGGCGGTGCTCCGGCTTCCGGCGCTGCGTGACGACGAGCTGCTCTCCTACGGCGGACTCTGCCGGATCGACGGCGAGCCTGACGTGGAGGTCGTCGCGATCGTCGAGGCGGAAGACGTCGAGTCGTACACGAAGGTTCGCCGCGCGTGGCGGGCGAATCGCTCACAGGAGCGGTTCGAGGAGATCCCCACGTCCGGGGTGACTTGCATCAACGAGGGATACGGAGCCTTCTGAACGGCGGGTGCGGCCCACCGTCGTCTGTCACAGGAATGTGAACATCGGGCAAGAAAACCATTGCCCCACCGACGGCCCCTGCGCCATACTTTGAATCAGGAGCGCAGGGGCCGCCGGACGGCGGCCCGGTGGTGGCGGCGGAGGGGTGCCTGATCCGGCTCGTAGATCCAGCCACGCGCCCGAGGAGGCCCCATGTCGACCGCATCGATCCCCGGCTCATCCTTCCGCGAAACCGCCAACGACCGCTTCAAGCGGCAGTCCCGCGCCTGGGTCTGGGAAGCGATTGCCGCCGCGGCAGCCCTCCACTTCGCCGCGTTCGCGTTCGGCCCCGGGTTCACCGTCGCCGGTCCGGTGCCGATCCCCGAACGGCCAGATCGTGCAGTCGCGTATCGGCCAGTCGAGCGGATACCCTGCGCTGGACGAGGCGGCGCTCCGCGTCGTCGAGATCATGCGCTTCAAGCCCGCGCTGAACCGCGACCGCGCCGTGCGCGTCATCGTGAACCTGCCGATCCAGTTCGAGGCGCGTTGAGAGCCCACCTGCGCAGCAGGTAGTGCCTGTCGGCAGATGCA
>CALGSZ010000108.1 GCA_937901745.1 uncultured Chloroflexota bacterium
TCTTCCTCGTCGGTGACGGATGCGGCGATTGATGTCGCGGTCGGCACCGCGCACGCTGCTTGTTGGGACGCCGCCAGTCGGAGCGAGCGCACCGCTTGGTCGTACTCAGCGAGGGAGCCGCGATGAAGCGATACGGCTTGCGACGTGCCGTGCTCATCGGTGAGGAAGAGCGTCAGCGTCTCACCATCGACGAGACCGGGGATTGCCATCACGAGCCCGGACTCTTGCTGGATCATCAGCGTGATGAAGTTGCCGGAAATGATGCCGCTGACCGCGAAGTTTTCGCTCTTGAAGCCATCCGGGGCTTCGTCCTCGGGGAGGGTCCGGTAGAGGACACCAGCAATGGCGCTGTCGTCCTCCGTCCACTGAACGAAAACGGCGCCATCGGAGCTGACGGAAACGTAGCCGGGCAGGCTGAGGCTGGGGTTCAGTGTGGGAGTCGGGATGGGTGACTCGCCGCAGGAAGATCGCGGAGTGGGAGAGGATGCGTCGGTGGCTCGCGACGCGAGCGTTGGTGTGGGACTGCTCTCGGGTGTCTCAGATGCGGCCTGTGACCGAACGAGAAGCAATGGGATGCCGGCGTCGCCTGCTTGAGGAGTGGCCATGATGTTGGTGAAAGCGAGCTCGGGCTTGGCGTCACGCGCCTCGGCGTGCTGGTGTGCCAACCAGCCGAATGACAACAGCAGCGCCAGCACGGCGACGCCAATGATCACGCTCCGCGCCATCTTCGGCTCCTCCGGCTGATAACTATTAATTCGGAAACGTGGTGCGGCGCAGTTATCTCAAGTGCCGAGTCCGGCTCAGTCAGGAAGGCCCAATGCGGCATCGAGCGCGCCGGCGAGGGCGGCGAGCGCCGAGTAGGCTGCTGTGCCGGGGCGTAGCTCCTGGGGCGGAATCCGGGACAGCGTACGGGCCAGCGCCAGCACCTCGGCCTGGAGCCGCTGCGCGTCGTACGGGGGCACGCCGTAGGCGTCGGCGGTGCGGGCGAGGTGGGCGCGCTCGCTCCGGCCACCGGTTGCTGCCGCGGCGACCGCGCCGAGGAGCGTGGCGGCCTCATTTTCTGCCGGAGAGGGAGCGGGAGCCGGCCTGGCGCGAAGCTCGGCCAGGGTTGTTGCGGCGATCTCTGGGTCGTCCGGCACCTTCGCGGCGCGCAGCGCTCGCGCGAGGCGCATCGCCTCGTCCGCCGATAGCTCCTCGTTGATGATGAGGTCGCGCAACGCTTGCTGCTGCCCTGGCGGCAACCCTTGCAGCGCACGGCTCTGCTTCTCGGAGAGGCGTCCGGCGCGAATGTCTTCCTGGATCGACTCTGGCAGTTTCTCCGTGCCGAGGAGCTGGAAGAGGCGCGACCGGCGGATACCGACCGCCTCGGCGACCTGCTCCCATGGCGCATCCCCGAGCTGTGCCTTGAGTGCGCGCAGCGCCGCCGCGCGGTCCACCGCATTGAGGTCCTCGCGGACGATGTTCTCCATCAATTGCTGGACGAGGCGGCGCTCCTCTGGAACGTCGCGCACGATCGCGGGGATCGTCGTCAGGCCGGCTTGTTGGCTGGCGCGCCAGCGTCGCTCGCCGTGGACGATCACATAGACATCGCGCTCGGCGTCGTAGCGGACGACGATCGGTTGCAGGACGCCTTCGATCGCGATGCTGGCCGCGAGCTCTTCCAGCCGGACGGGATCGAAGGTACGACGCGGCTGATCCGGGTCCGGCACGATCCGGTCGAGCCGGATCTCTTTCGCCGTCGGCAGATCCTCGACGCCGACCGCCTGCGGCCGATGATCGGTGAAGAGGGCATCGACCGTGAACTTCCGGCGCCGGCGCGTGGCGTTGGCAGTGGCGCTAGCCATGGGCGCCGACCTCCACTGGCGAGTCTGTCAAGCGTTGAGAGCGCAGCCGAGATGGGTGCGTTGTCCGGCTGCTCCGGCGGGATTCCGCGTCGTCCAGCCAGGCGCCGACCTGCCGGTACGCGGCGGCGACGTTCGAGCGCGGCAGATATTGGAGCACGCTCGTGCGCTCAGCGGCCGACTCCGCGCTCTTGACGGAGAGGGGCACGGCCGGCAGGAGCGGGAGGTTCGGGAACTCCTCGGCGAGCGTGTCGAGCATGTCCGCCGCGAGCCGGGACGAGTGATGCACCTTCGTCGGTAGGAACCCGAGGACCTGCAGGTCCGGGTTGAGCCGGCGAATCTTCGCGATCGTCTCGAACAGCCGGCGCAGGACCATCAGCGAAAGCGGGTGCGGCTCGATCGGGATGACGAGCTCGCGCGCCGCGACCAGGATGTTGACCGAGAGGATGTTCAGCGCGGGCGGCGAGTCGATCAAGGCGTAGTCGTATGCTGAGAGATCGGCCGCGCGCAGCCGGTAATCGAGCTGGCGCTCCCGCTCCAGCACGTTGAGCAGCTCGAGCTCGGCAGCCGCGAGATCTGGATGCGACGGGATGAGATCGACGCCCGGAATCGTCGTCTGCTGCACGACCGCGTCGATGGTCAGCCCTTCATCTATGAGTAGGTCGTAGACCGAGAGCTCGAGGGAGGCAACGTCCACGCCGGTCGCCATCGTCAGGCTCGCTTGCGGGTCGAGATCGAAGGCGAGGACGCGGCGTCCGCGCTCGGCGAGGGCGGCGGCGACGTTGAGCGTGGAGGTTGTTTTCGCGGTGCCGCCTTTTTGATTGAAGAAGGCGATGATGCGGGTCATTGGTGCGATGCCCCTTGAGCCGTGACGGCGGGAGAGACCTCAGGAGGGCTGTACGTACAATTTGGCCCGAGCATACCACGAGCTGTGACCGCTGGACAAGGCGGTCCGCTTCAGCCCGCGAGCGCTCCCAGCTCCGCTGTCACCGCCGTCAAGCTTTCATCGAGGATGGCGACGAGCTCGTCAATCTGCTCTCGGGTGATGATCAGCGGCGGGCCGTAGAGGAGGTGATCGCCTTCCAGGCCGTCTACCGCCCCCTGCAGCGGGTACGAGACGAGGCCGCGGGCGAGTGTCGCCTCGGCGATGCGCTTGCTCACCTGCCACTCGGCGGGGAAGGGCTCTTTCGTCGCGCGGTCGCGCACGAGCTCGACGCCCGCGAGCAGGCCGAGACCACGGACGTCGCCGATGATCTCGTGGCGGTCTTTCAGCGTCCGCAGCTGGTCGAGGAAATAGGCGCCGACCTCGGCGGCGTGGCGGGTGAGGTCGTGCTCGATGATGTACCGGAGCACCGCCACGCCCGCGGCGCAGGAGATCGGGTTGCCAGAGGCGGTGTGACCGATGACGAATGAGCCGCTGCGCTGGCGCACCTCACCGACGATCTCCGGCCGGGCGATGACCGCGCCGAGCGGAGCGTAGCCTGCGGCGATCCCCTTCGCGCAGGCGATGAGATCCGGCACCACTCCCCAATGGTCAATGCCGAAGTTGCGGCCGGTGCGGCCGAACCCGGTCATCACCTCGTCGGCGATGAAGAGGACGTCGTAACGGTCGCAGATGGCGCGAATCTCCTCGAAGTAGCCCGGGGCGGCGGGGACGGCGCCGAGGGTGGCTCCCACGACCGGCTCGGCGATGAACGCCGCGACGTTCTCCGGGCCGACTTGGCGGATGACGCGCTCGAGCTGATGGGCGCAGGAGAGGTCACAGGGTGGGCACTCTTTCCGCAGCCAGCAGCGGTAGGGGTAGCAGGGCGGGATGTGCTCGACCGCGCCGGAGAGGACCGGGGCGTACTTGCGGCGTCGCCCGGTGTTGCCGCCGTAGGCCAGCGCGCCGAGCGTATTGCCGTGGAACGAGCCCCAGCGGCCGATGACGAGGTGCTTCGTTTCCTTGCCGCGGTCGCGATGGTATTGCAGCGCCATCTTGACCGCGTTCTCGGTCGCTTCCGAGCCGCCGGAGATGAACCAGACGCGCTCGAGGCCGGGAGGCGCGAAATCCTGGACGATGATCCGGGCGCACTCCTCGATGGCCTCGGTGGAGAAGACGTGGGTGGGCACGAAGGCCAGCTTTCGCGCCTGCTCGGCGATCGCGTCCACGACCTCGGTCACGCCGTGGCCGATCGCGGTGACGACCGCCGCGGCGCCGGAGCCATCGAGGTAGCGCTTGCCGGCGGTGTCGTAGAGATAGACACCCTCGCCGCGCTCGAGCAGCGGGTAGGGGCGGTCCAAGTCGCGGTGGATGACCTTCGTGCGCTCCGGATCGATCACGTGCAGCATCGGCAGCTCCCTTCTCGCGCCGGCAAGGAACGACCAACCAGATCGGCAGGCTCACCACCCTGTCCGCTGAATCGACAGCGCCAACTTCAGCGCCATGCTCGGCGTGGACGCGTTCGGGCCCTGTCCGCTCTGGCGCGTTAGCCTATCCCGGCTCCGAAGAGAACACAATCGGGCCGCGCCAAGGACTCAGGAGTAGATCCGGAAGATGGGATGATCCGGGGCGATCCGGCGGAGATCCTCGTCTGGAGCATCCGGGCCGGAAACGGCGAACTGGCCTTTCACCTGGTCCCCCCAGCGGCGCAGATATTCGCGGAGGATCGGCGGCTTCTGGTCGTCGGGGATCTCCTCGGCGCGGAAGGTGACGGTCGTCTTGCCTTTGCGCAGCGTGCCGGAGCCGGCCGCGCGCAAGTTGCGGACCCATTCTGTCGTGCCGCGAGGCGCGACGAGATAGCGCGCGCCGTTCAGGTCGAGCGGGTTGACGGGGACGCTGCGTGGCTGGCCGCTCCGGCGACCGCGCACGGTCAGCACCCAGGCGCCGCGCATGTCGAGTCCTAGCCGGCCGGCGAGGAAGGAGATGAACGGATTGAGGACGTGCTGAACGATCCAGGGCGGACGTTGATAGCGAGCCATTCCAGCCTCCAGGTCACGAAAGCCTTGAGCCAGTTATGTTTCAGCAGTTTCCGAAGCGCGTCCGGTCTCGGTGCCTATTAGCTGCGCGATGCCCAGCTTGATGTCGTGCCAGCGTTCGACCGGCAGCAGGAGGTGAGCGAAGCTAGCCGTGTGAAGACGGACATATTCATCGTCCGCGGCAAGGGCAGTGGCCAGATCTTCGAAGCCGGGATTGTGCCCGATGAGCAGTGCACTGCCTGCGGAATCCGGCAGACGGCGAATCACCGTCAGGAGCGTCGGCACGTCGGCGCCATACAGGGCTGGCTCGATCGCGATCGGCGTGGACCAGCCGAGGACGCCGGCAACGATCTCGGCGGTCTGCTGGGCGCGGCGGGCGCTCGAGCTGACGATCGCATCCAGCGTGAGTTCGAGCTCGGCAATCAATTGGGCGGTAACCTCGGCGTCGCGCCGCCCGCTTGCGGTAAGCGGACGCTCCCGGTCACCACCAGGCGCCCATCGCTCAGCTTCAGCATGTCGGAGTAGAATCAGCCTTCTCATGTTCGTTCTAACCGCCCGATTATGACACGAGTAACGGTCTGGCCGCGAGCGGCGAGAAATCTTCGCCGGCTCGGTAGAGATCGCACGCTTCTTGCCACCGTGGTATGAGAGACACTACCGCGTTCGACGTTTGGCGACGGTGGCCGGCGGGCGAGTGAAAGGTGGCGTGGATGGATGCGTCTGTGCCGGTCCTGTTCCGGCATGCGGGTGATGCGATGGTCGCGATGCTGCGCCATTCGCCGGGCTTCGAGGCGCAGCTCCGGCGCGAGACATGGATGGTGCTATCCGGGGAGCCGCATTTGCTGGGCAATTGGCTGGCGTTGGTCGAGCCGGGAGCGGTGGCGGAGGCAGCCTTCCGATCGTTTGTGGCGGAGCTGCGGGCCCGCGGTCATGCCGGCCTCGTCTACTTCCCGCGGAGCGTGGCCGGTCGCTACGATGCCCTGGCGGAGGAGCTTGGTCTGGATGTGCCCGGGCCGGTGCCACTCATGGTCTGCCGCGCGTCTGACCTCACTGTCGGCCCGGCATTGGAAGACGCTGAGCTCGTCTTAGTCTCCGATGAGGACGCGTTGCAAGATGCGACGCGCGTGATCGCTGCGGCCTTTGACATACCGGAGGATGTCGCGGTTCGGCTCTATGGCGCTGGCATCCTCACCGAGCCGGCGATCCGCATCTATGGCATCCGCCGAGGCGGGCAACTCGTCAGCGCGGTGATCACGCATTGGGCGGGCGCGCGCGTCTTCATCGACGTCATGGTCACGCATCCGACGCACCAGAGTCAGGGAGTGGGGCGGGCGCTTCTCGGGCAGGTGATGGCGGACGGGGCGCGGCAGGGAGCCACGCTCTTCCATCTCATGTCCTCGGTCGAGGGGAAGCGCCTCTACGAGCGGCTCGGCTTCCGGACTGTAGACGAAGGGGTGACGCGTATGGTCCCGGCGCCGTGATCCATCGGCGCGGCTGTCGTCCGCTCGCGCCGTGCGCTCACCAGGCGGGGTGGCGCGTGTGCCAGTCGGTGCGCGATTGGAAGGCGATCGCCGCGGCAAGGATGCGGTCCTCCGCGTAGGCACGGCCCGTGAACTCAATCGCCGTTGGCAAGCCGCTTTCACTGAAGCCGTTCGGCACGGTGATCGAGGGCAGACCGCAGAGGTTCCCGGCCGCGCCGAGGGACGGGCCCCGCTCCCGCCCGAACCACGTCTGGAAGCGGTCGCTGATCGGCGGCGCGACATAAGGTATCGTCGGCGCGACGATTGCGTCGAACTCGGCGAGGAGCCGGTCGAGCTCTCGCGCGGCGCGGCGCCGAATGCGCAGGGCACGCAGGTAATCCACCGCCGGCAAGGCGAGCGCGTGGTGCAGGCCGGTGCGGTCTTCCGGCGCGGTGAGCCCGGCGCTTTCACCGCTGATGATGAACTCCTCGAACGCGGAGGCTGCCTCGGCCAAGACGATGACGCTGGCCGTGGCGTCCCAGGGGAAATCGGGCAGCGAGACTTCCTCGAGCGAGCCGATCTCGCGCAGGACCTCGAGCGACGCCTCGAAATTCTCCCGGACCTCCCGTTGTGCCCAGTCGGCAGCGCCCTTCAGGACGGCGAAGCGAAAGCCGTCCCGTTGCGGCGGGACAGGCGTCAGGGGCCGGTCGGTTGTCGTGGGGTCGTTGGGGTCGGGGCCGGCGATGGCCGCCAGCACGGTCGCGCAGTCCTCGGCGGTGCGCGCCATCGGCCCGAGCTTGTCCATCGTCCAGGAGAGGGCCATCGCGCCGTGACGGCTGACTCGGCCATAAGTCGGGCGTAGGCCGGTGACGCCGTTGAACGCGGATGGCGTCAGGATCGAGCCCCAGGTCTCCGATCCGATCGCGAATGGGATGCAGCCGGCGCCAACCGCCGATCCGGAGCCGCTGGATGACCCGCCTGACCAAGCCTCCTCGCTCCAGGCCGATTTCCCCGGACCGGTGAACGATGCGTCCGGCTGCTCGTAGCCGAAACCGCCGGCGCACTCGACCATTGCCAGCTTGGCGACGAGGATCGCCCCGGCCTCCCGCAGCCGGGCAATGACCGTGGCGTCGTAATCGAAGACCTGATGCTGGAATGGTGTGGCGCCCCAGGTGGTCGGGATACCGGCGGTGGCGAGGAGATCCTTGGCGCCATAGGGGATGCCGTGCAGTGGCCCGCGATCGTGACCCGCCGACAGCTCAGCCTCCGCTTGCCGCGCCCGCGCGAGTGCCAGGTCACGGGTGATCGTGACGACGGCGTTGAGGCGCCGACCCACTGTCTCCAGCCGCTCGATCGCGTGCTCGACGAGCTGGGTGGGTGTCACCTCGCCGGCGCGAATGAGCCGGCCCAGCTCGGCGACGGTGGCGTAGGCGAGGCCGTCCGCGCTCACGATGTCTGGTCGTCCTTGCCGCGATACGGGATGAACAGCATCTCGGGCTCGTCCGAGTGCGCGAGGGGAACCGAGCGCAACTGTTCCCCAAGTGCTACGCTCCGCGCCAGCCGCGATCGGATCTCGGCTCGCTCCTCCGCCGACAACCCGTCGCCGAACCGCGCCGCGATGAAGGCGAACTGGGCGTTGATGATCGTGGCCTGGCGCGGATTCTCGCCTGCTGGCTGGTCAGTCGTGCCTTCCTGTTCCGTCATCTTGCTCCTCTACGTCTCTCTTCCACGTCTTTCGACCGGACGCCATCCTAACGCAATCCGGTCCCCAGGCGTCGCGACCGGCGCCGGCCGCGAGATCGCGGATTGCACTTTACTGGTGATGGTTACGGGCCCGCCATTGCCGGTTCCCTGGCGACGGTCTCCCGGCCGTTGCGCTCCGGTGGGCCGGTTCGGTGGCGGAGGGGCGGGACGGTCCGCATGGCGGTGAGCGCGAGCCGGAAAGCAGGGGATAGTGGCCCGAGATTCGTCCGCACGTCGGCGTAGCCGATCTCGCCTCGGAGCACCCCGCAGAATGCCAGCCAGAGCCACGGGGTTCGTCGCATGGCGGCAACGACGACCGAAGGGATCAGGTGAAACAGATCTCGGATCTCGTGGCCGGCGCGGATGTCCGGCAGCAGACCGCTGGCGATCTCTTGCGCGTAGGGCTGGAAGTCCGGCGAGGGCTTGTCGAGCTCGGTCGCCAGATGGCGCGCGGCGGCCTTGCCGCTCCAGACCGCGGCGTAGATCCCCTCGTAGCCGAACGGATCGACGAGGCCGGCCGCGTCGCCCACGAGGAGCACGCGGCCGGAAGCGAGCGGGGCATCCGGCCGGCGCACCGGTAGGGGATGCCCGCGCAGCCCCCAGAGCTGGGCGGGATCGAGGCCGTAGCCGCGCGTGAGCTCATCCAGCCGCGCTCGCAGTGTCGGCCCGGCGGTCGCCCATCCGCCGACGCCAATGTTGAGGTGGTCTCCCTTCGGGAAGAGCCAGCCGTAGCCACCAGGCATCCCGCCCAGATCGAGGGCGAGGAGACCTGCCCATCTGGCTGCCACGTCGGCGGACGGCGTGATGTTGCCCTCGAGCGCAAACGCCAGCCATCGGTCCGTCCGGATGCCGGCCAGGCGCGCGGTGCGGCTGTGCGCGCCATCGGCGGCGACGAGCGCGTCCGCGGTGAAAGTGACGTCACCTGCTCGCACCTCGACGCCGGTTGGGCGGGGCGTGACCTCCTGAATTGGCGATCGCTCGCGAAGCTCGGCGCCGGCGGTCACGGCGCGCTCGACGAGATAGGCGTCGAGGCGGCGGCGTTGGACCAGATAGACCAGCGGCTCGGGCGTGCGGCGGACGAAGGCGCCCGACTGCCGGAGGCTAAAGCTGACGCCGTGGGCTACCCGCTCGGTGACGGGTGCCACGGGGAAGGGCAGGAGATTGGCCGTGCGTACCGTGACGCCGCCCCCGCATGGCTTGTCGCGAGGGAAGGTGGCCTTGTCGAGAAGGAGGACTGACAGCCCGCGGGCGGCGCATTCGCGCGCGGCCGTGCTGCCAGCCGGACCGGCGCCGGCCACGATGACGTCGTAGCGCATGGGCAGTGCCTCCGACGAGCCGCCTGGCGAGCGATCACTCCGCTCGCATTGGTTTCGTGACCCAGCCTACATGCGCCCGGCGCGGCGTCAAGCAGTGCGACCGGCTCGCGCGCGACATCGTGGAGAAGCGCTCGGCGGTGGCGTTACCACGGGCGCTCTTTGGCGAGGATGCGCCCCTCAACGACGGCCGTTCCGGCGCCACTGCACGAGGAGATAGACGACGCCGCAGACGAGGATGGCCCCGCTGGCGAGGGCGCCGGTCTCGAGAGGGTGCCGTGCCGGCCAAGCCGCTTGCTCCCCCACTCGTGCTCGCAAGAGGGCGCTCACCGTGACCGCGCCGATTCCCGCGACCGCAACGAGGATCGAGAGCGCCAGAAAATCGAGCATCCCGACAGGCGCTGGGGGTGGCGCGTCCGCCGCTTGTGGGTCGAGGTCGGGGCGAGCGAGAGCGCCGCACTCGGGACATCGCTCATCGGTCGCGGCCAGCAGAGCGCCGCAGTTGCGACACGTCTGCTCGCCGAAAGGGTCAGGAGACGCTCCAGCGCGGGACCTCGTGTGGTCGCCACGACTTTCACGATGCTCGGCAGGGTCCAGCATTTGCCGTTCGTACAGGTGAAATAGGAGAAAAGTCCTGCCGAAATATAGGACTTTCGCATCTGTGAACGTACGCATTTCGGCCTAGTACGATCGGACTAGGACGCTCGAGCCCGACCACGTGGTTGCTAGGAGATCTCTAATGGATGCATCTCAGCCTCGATGGACCAGACCAGTTTCGCGTCGGGTCGTCGTGCGCGGCGCGGGGCGACTCGCCTACGCCGCGCCACTCGTCCTGGCTAGCCAGCGACTTACCGCGTTTGCTGCCGCGGATCCGCTAATCAGTGGCGCGACCTGTACTCCCACGCCGCTGGTGGAGAGCGAAACCGAGAAGCCCGATCCGCCAAAGCTGCCTCAGCAGAACGTGGTGACTTCCTCGCAGTCTGATAAGCCTCTCCCGCCAGCGCCTCAGGTGATGGACAACGATGACAGTGATGATCTGGAAGAGATCCTCAGTGTCCGTGCCCTGCCGCAGACTGGCGATGGTGGGAGTGTAACGGACTCGCAGGCTCCGTCCTGCAGCTAGCCGGTCCAATACCGACTCGACCGTAGCATGCCGGCGCCATGACCCGGGCGTTTCTTGGTTCGGGGCGGTATACGCCTCAGCCCGGATCGCGCACGGACCGTGGCGCCGGTTCGCCGTGCGTCTCGAGCCCGGACAAGCGCTGACGGGTGTGCCACTCCCTGCCACATTTTCGGAGCGAACGCCCAGACATGTGCTGAAAATGATGATTGACAGCGTAATGAGCCGCTCTAGACTGAAATGAGCCGAATCGGCGATACCGCCAAACAAATCACCTGCAGGATCGGCAGGAAGGGAGGAGGTCATGCGGCAGGGCATGGGACCGATTGGCTCGATTGCAGCGGACTTGACGCGGCGCCAGGCGCTCCGAGGGTTGTCCGGTGCGGGCCTCGTCGTGGCCGCGACCGCGATGGCGCCCCGTGGCGTCGGCGCGGCGCAGACTCTGACGGAAGATGAGGCCGAGGCGCTGGCTGACCGGCTCGTTGGTCGCTTCAATGCTGGTGACATCGAAGCCTTCGACAGTCTGATCGCGGCGGATGCGCCGATTCACTGGTTTTGGCCCGTGCCCGGTGTCGGACCGAGCCACCTCGCTGTCGTTGTTGGCTTGGTGCGGACGGCGGTCCCAGACGCGACTCTCTCGGTCAATCGGATCCTCGTCTCGGGCGACTGGGTGACGGCGCTCGCCACGCTCCGCGGAACCCATACCGGCCGCGTGCTCGGCTTGCCACCGAGTGGCCGCGCCTTCTCGATCGATGTGATCGTCGTCGGCCGTGTTGAAGGCGGGATGGTCGCCGAGCTGTGGATCCAATACGACCTGCCCAACTTGATCGTGCAGATTGGCGGGCTGGCTGACGTGGCTCAACAGCTCCTTGCCTCGTTGACGCAGGGCTCTGACGGCGGCACGCCGCAGGTGGCCGAGACTCCCGTCTCGCTCGACGATCTCCTGGCGGTCGAGGGGGTGGTCTTCGCCGTCTCCTTCGGGCCGGATGGCTCGCTCATCGATTACCGGTCGGAGATCGACATTCCGCTAGAGGAGATCGAGCAGGCAGCCGCGGCTGGTCCTGGACTGAGCGCGCTGCTTGCGGTGGCGGCGGAGCGCTACAACGATATCAGCGTGCTGGAGTGGAGCCCGCCTGCCTGGGCCGTCTACTCCGGTGGCGAGCGTTGGACGGCGGTGCTGGCGGGGAATATCGCGGTGATCGCCGAGACAGCGACCGTCGACTTCAACGCGCTCTATGCCGCGCTCGTCGGGCCGAGATAGCCTCGTCTTGCCATAACGGGCAGCGCCGGTTTCAGCGGAAAACCGCTGGCACCGGCGGCTGCTCGGTCAGGTCAGGCAGGCGCGTGACCTTGTCGAAGACCCAGCGGAGCCAGACCGTCGCCTCCGTATCCCATCCTTGGAGCGCGGTCGGACCTTCTGGGCCGTCGAGCTGGACTTGATCCGCGGTCAGCAGCCCGCCGAGCGTCACGTGCACGCCGTCCCAGTCGCGTGCGACCGCCGCGAAATCCGGCACGACCAGGCCGCCAGTCAGACTTCCCCGGTCTGGCGCGGGGTAGGCGAGGCAAAGGCGGCGCCAGGCGTCCGGGCTGTCCACTTCATAGATACGCGCCGTTGACGAGACGCGCAGGAGATAGCGCGGGAAGGGCAGCTCCAGCGGGCCGAGATCGCCCGCGCATTCGGCGGCGCCAATGACCGCGGCACTGAGATCGCCGAAGGCAGTCGAGGTGTACAGTCCCCATTCCGGCTTCTGGGCGTAGCACTCCCAGGCCGTCGGCGGTCGGTCCGGTGAAGAGGGCCGAGGAAGAGCCTCCGAATCGGCAGGAGGCGGCGCGCCGCCGGGGCCCCAGGCGACGAGCTGAGACGCGCGGTCGAGCGGGCCGAACCACCAACCGGTCCCTGGCTCGCTGAGGATCGCCTCGGCCAATGGGCGCAGGCGTGGCCCATCGCTGAGGACGCGCTGCATGACCTCAGCGTGATCTGAGAGCCAGACGCTGATCTCGGTCAGCGCCCGGCCAAGGAGATACATGCTCGTGACGGGCTCGGTCGCCGCCGGCGTCAGGCCGAGCCGCTCGACCCAGCCGAGGAAGGCGCACCCGGCCGGGGCGGAGGTGAGTGCATCGACCAAGCGGGCACGATCGTTCATTGGGCTTCCTTCCGTACGGGCCTCATGGAAAGATACCACGCGCCAGCCGCCACGCTTCCGAATGGAGGCGCGGCGGGCTGGCGGGAGCAATGGGTGTGGGGGGTTAGTCGGCCGCGGGAGCGGACGCGACCTCGGGATCCACCTCCGGCTCCAGTGCCGGCGCGGGAGCATGTGCTTCGATCGGCTGAACGACGACCTGCTCACTGATCAAGAAGTAGGAGAGGACGCTCGTCACGAGCAGACCGAGGCCGGAGATGATGATCGCGCGATCCATGCCGACGACGAACGCCTCGCTGCTCGCCAGTCGAAGCACATCGACGACCTCCGCCGGCAGCGCGCTGAGCGCCGGGATGCGATCGATCACGTGTCCAGCGTTGCTGGCGCCATCGCCGACGAAGGAGACGACCGGCGCAAGCTCGGGATTCTGAGCCAGCTCCTCCACGCGGCTATCTGACCGGAATTCGTTCTGGTAGACCCGGTTGGCGATCGTACCCAGCAGGGCGATGCCGAAGGCCGTGCCGATCTCGCGAACCGCGCCGTTGACCGCCGAGGCAATTCCGCTCTTGTCACTCTCGACGCTGTTCAGGACTGCCGTCGTCATCGGCGCCCAGAGGAACGAGTTGCCGAGACCGAGCACGATGAACGCCGGCAGGATGTCCCAATACGAGGCATCCGCCCCGCTGCGCAGGAAGAGCAGCGTGCCGATCGCCGTGATGCCCAGACCGATCGAGAGCAGCGTCCGCGACCCCATCCGGCCCGTGAGCGAGCCCGCGATCGGTGACAGTGCCATCATCACCGCAACCATCGGCAGCAGGGCCAGACCCGTTCGCACCGCCGAGAATCCATGGACATTCTGCTGATA
>CALGSZ010000109.1 GCA_937901745.1 uncultured Chloroflexota bacterium
CGACGGGCGGGCACAGGTTCCGCTCCTACGGAGGACGCGCGGACGCGAGCGTGAGTTCCAGGGTTGGTACGAGACCGCAGGTTCCGTCCCAGGGACGGAATCGTCACGCCGATCGGGTGTGTGGTGGCGGGCCGAGGACTCAATCGGTGTCTTGGTCGATCGCCGAGGTCCAATCCGCGATCTCGCCAGAGGACATGGTTGAATCCGGCCACAGCCGCGCATCCATGTATCCCCACTGCTCGATATCGGGCAGGTATTGCTGCCGAGATAGCAGGGTGCCGCGGCAGAGGCGGGGCAGATCGAGCGGCGCCGCCTGCTCCTGCTCCAGCTTGCCGATCAACTCGCGCATGATCCCGTCCGGGAGGCGGCTCGTCTCCGAGGGATAGACAAAGCCGAAGAGCACGAGATGCGTGAGGAGGATGCGCCAGTGCTCGCCGAAGCGGCGCAGGAGACGCGGCCAATCGAGCGATTCTGCCCGGGCGCGTAGGAGATGGATCACATCCGCGCCGTCGAATCGCTCGCGCTCCATGACGAACGATTTCTGCCAGATCATCTCCTCGGGAGGGACGAGCTGGACGGAGACGCCGAGGACACGGTCGGTGAGCGCGTGCGCGAACCATGCCTCATCGACGCGAGCCACGCCGTTGCCGGAGCCATAGATGACATCCACGAAGTCCTCGCCCAGGTAAGCCTTGGCGAGCCAATGCGGATGGGTCCGCTCGACGGCGCAGCCGGTGGCCTCCAGGGCCTCCAAGGCGCGGTCGAGATCGGCGTGCATGATGAAGACGTCGATGTCCTTAGTGTGGCGGTCGATCCCGGTGTAGCGCGCGAAGGCATAAGCCCCGCCGAGGAGAAAGGGAATCTCGGCCGCGCGCAGAGCGCGTAGGAAGCGCGCGTACATCTCCGCGGTCGTCGCGTCCAGCCAATCGAATGCGAGATGAGGAGACGAGCCGATCACGGCGTGGCTCTCCCGCTCGGCATGGCAGTAGGAGACGCGGCGGCCGCGACGGCCACGTCCTCCGAGTCGCCGTTCAGGCAGTAGAGTCCGTAGGCGTGGCCAAGGACGGGTTGCGCGACGTTCCGGACTTGGATGCCGCCCGGTGTCACCCCGTGCTCGCACCCTTTGTGCGCGTGACCGTGGAAGACGAGATCCGCGCCCGCCCGATCGATCGCCTCGCCGAACAGGTAGCTCCCCAGGAACGGGTAGAGCTCCAGCGGCTCGCCCTGTAGCGTGTCGCGTATGGGGGCATAGTGCAGGAGGGCGATGCGGATATCGGCCTCGAGCCCGCTCAGCGACTGCTCCAGCCGCTCGGCGTGGGCCTTCGTCCGGCGGATGAACGCTTTCATCTCTGGCTCGCCAAACTCGCTACCTGTCGCGCCGGCAAATCCACCGCCGAACCCCTTCGTCGCCGCGATGCCGACGCGTGTGCCACCAAGATCGAGCGTCACAGCGTCGCCTTCGAGGACGGTTAGTCCGGCCCGCACCAGGACGGCCTCGATTTCCGCGACGGCATCGCCGTGGTAGTCGTGATTGCCGAGAACGGCGACGACTGGAATGCGGAGACTCGCAAGCTCATCAGCGAGGATCGCTGCCTCGGCTGGATCGCCAACCCGCGTTAGGTCCCCGGCCAGCAGGAAGAGATCGGCCTGATCCGGCAGCCGCTCCAGCTGTTGTCGCAGGACTCCGGCTGAGTCAGTCCCGATGTGGATGTCACCAACCGCGGCGATTCGGATCACGATACCCGCTCCGTCTCCTCGGGCGGCGGATAGGCCCCGACGATCATCCGGTTCAGGATCTCGTAGCCCGGCAGCGCTTCCCGCACGACCTCCTCGGCCGCGATGCGGCGTTCGTGCGTCGTGACGGAGCCGGTGAGGACGACGGTGTGCTCCGTCACGGTCACCCGGATGTCCATCGTCGCCGTTCGCGGGTCTTCCGCCAGCGCCTGGTGAGCCCGCTCGGCGAGGTATGTTGTCGGCTCAGTCTGGTGCTCGCCCATCTCGTCTCATCTGGCCACCCGTTCGAGATGAGTGGCCGCCCTTCCCGGGACGCAGGCAGCATGCCAAGGGGAGTGCTGAGTGCTGGGTGCTGAGTGCTGAGAATGGTTCGCTGGCGCTCAGCGGTGCGGGGAGAAGGGGCGGATGGCATGGCACGTGCGCTCTTCGATGGGGTAGGGGCAGGAATGTGTCCTTGCCGGAGAGGAGCAGGTGATGTCGTTTCCCTACCCGCAAGATCGCAATCGGGATCGCAGAGAGAAGGGTGGGCAGCCGTATCAGGCCGCGCGGGAGGCACTGGCGCGGTCGAAGGAAGAGATTCAGACCGAGGCCGAGGCGTTCGGTGAGGCGCGGCGCGACATGGCGGCCGAGGAGCGCGAGGCCGAGTTCGTGGCCGAGATGGAAGCGCGCCTGCGCGAGGTCGGCAAGGAGATCGCGGCGCAGCATCCCGAAACGCGTGAAGTCGGTCTGGCGGACGAGGATGCTGACGAGGACTGGGGCGGCTAGAGGAGCGTGGAAATGGAAGTCAAGAATCCGGAGGAAATCACCCGCGCCGACGTCGGCGAGACGAACCCGCCACAGCAGGAGAATCGGACGGGCGTCGGAGGCTACCTCGGGCTCCAGGCTCGGATGTGGGCGCTGGTCATCGCCCTGGCCGCTGTCTTCGTCGTCATCATTCTGGCCTTCGCCCTCTAGTCGTCACGAGCGCGCGGCTGCGGTTGGCTCCGGCGCGACTCGAGACGTTCTGTAAGGAGAAGAGAGGAGATGGCAGATCGAAGCAAGATGGCCTTCAACGAGTCGGTAGCGCCTGAATACGCGGCGCGTCTGCGCGAGGCGTCGGCGGATCTCCAGGCAGCCATCGCCGATCTCACCCAGGCCATGGTGACCGCGGGCGCGGTTGAAAAGAACAATGCCCGCGCCCGCTTCGAGATCGCGCTTGCCAACTTCTCCGCGTTGATCGATACGGCCTAGCGGCCGCGG
>CALGSZ010000110.1 GCA_937901745.1 uncultured Chloroflexota bacterium
ACTTCGCCAACCTGCGCGATCCGGCGGGCACCGTCGATCTCGACATCTACTTCTATCGCGGCTGCCCCGCCTTCCAGAACGAATAACGCCGCTCACTCAGACTCGGCGGCCGCGCGGTACGACTTGTCTAACCCCGCGTACCGGTCCCCTCCGAGGTGATGCAATAACTTCCCGGCATCAACATCCACGTTCCAAACACCGTTGAACGCTTCGTCATCGGCCGTCGCCACCAACACCTGCCCAACAAACAGATCGTGGTCACCCAGTGTCACCCGGTCAACGACCGCGCACTCGATGTGCCCCACGCACTCCGCCACTAACGGCACATCCAATTCCTCGGCATCCATCGGCGTGATGCCCACCGTCTCGAACTTATCCTGCTCCCGCCCGGACCGCGTCCCACACGCATGGACCGCGCTCATCAGGTCAACGGTCGGGATGTTGATCGCGAACATCTCGGTCTTAGAGATGAACTCGTGTGTCAGCCGCGTGGGCTGAATCGCAACCCCGACATGGACGGGATCGAGGCTCAGCGGCAGGAGCCACGCCGCCGTCATCACATTTGGATGATCCCCCATCATCGAGGTCACCAGGACGACTGGTCCCGGAGACAGCATGCGTAGCGCGTCGCGCCGCTGGACTTGACGCTTCTCACCCATCGGCCGGTTCTCCCCGCGTCGCCATCTCCACCGCCTCTCGGTACGCCTCCATCGTCAATCGCGCCGTTCTCCGCCAGTCGAACTCCGCCGCGCGAGCCAGCGCCCGCTCCCGCAGGTCCGCCGCCCGCGCCGGATCGTTCAACACCGATATCATCGCCGTGGCAATCGCCTCCGGCTCCGGTTCCACCAGAATACCGCCGTCCCCCACGACCTCTGGCAGGCTCGTCCGGTTCGCCGCGATCGTCGGCACGCCGCACGCCATCGCCTCGAGCGCCGTCAGCCCGAATCCCTCGTAGATGGACGGCGTGACGTAGAGCGACGCCCCCTGGTAGAGCGCCACCTTCTCCTCCTCGCTGACCCGGCCAGTGAGGACGACCGCTTCCTGCAGCTCTAGCCGCTGAATGACCGGCTCCAGCGGGGGATAGATTCGCGGATTTGCCGTGTGCGCGGCCCCGGCGATGACGAGCCGCGTCGGCTCTGTCAGTTGCCCGCGTGCCCGCGCGAACGCCTCTAGCAGCGCCGGCACGTTCTTGCGCGCGTCGAGCCCACCGACGTTGAAGATGTACCGCTCGCCGATGCCGAAGCGCGCCGTCACCTCCCGCACTCGCTTCGGATCAGTCGCCGGCCGATAATCCGGACCTGCCGCCTCCGGCGTCACGCGGATGCGCTCCGGCACGATGCCGAGTACCCGCGAAATATCATCCGCCGCCGCTTGCGAGGGTGTCAGAATCAGGCGCGCCTGGCGGATCGTCCGCCGCATCAGCGCTAAATGGGCGCGCATCCAGGGAGATGCCCCGTACTCCGGCAGGACCAGCGGGATCACATCGTGCACCGTCACGACGAGCGGCCGCCCGGCGCGCACCGGCGCCGCGAAGTGCGGGATATGGATGAGGTCCGGATTCTCGCGGGCCGCGCGGCGCGAGACGCCGTAGGTATCCCAGCTGGCTCGCCGCAGCCGCCGCGCGATCGGCTCGAGAGCGCCTCTCTTGCTCGCGGACCAGTCCGGTTGGATCAGGCGGAGATCGAGGCCAGGCTCGACCTCTTGCAGCGCGGCGACCAGCGATCGGACATATGTCGCCGTTCCAGAGGGCGGCAGCAGCAGAAAGCTGGCGTCGATGACGACCCGCACGCTGGGACTCCGCGCTCACTCTCAGGGGAAACGATGGCCGCGGTAACGCTTGCCATTCCAGGCCCGCCGTAGTATAGCAATGCTGTCCCCGCCACCCGCAGGCACTATGGAAGGTGCGCCGTCCCCCGCAATCGGAGCACACGGCGTCTCCCGCCATGAGAGAATCTCCGCGTCGCGTGACTCTGTCTATGCTATCATTTTGATAGCAGGTTACCGGATGGTATCCTTAGGAGGTACGAATGAGCAAGCCGATCGACGTCACCGACACGACCTTCGAGGCGGAGGTGATCAAAGCGGACAAGCCGGTGCTCGTCGATTTCTGGGCGCCGTGGTGCGGTCCCTGCCGCATGGTTGCGCCGATCCTGGCCGAGATTGCCGAGGAGCGCAAGGATCAACTCAAGATCGTCAAGGTCAACATTGACGACAACCAGCGCTACGCGATGCAGCTCGGCGTGATGACCATTCCCACCATGGTGCTCTTCAAGGATGGAGCGCCCGTCGAGAAGCTGATCGGCGCGCTGCCGAAGCGTGGCATTCTCGAGCGGGTGGAGCGGCACCTCACCCCATCGCCCGCCCAGAACTGAGCCCGTGCAACGCGGCCGGAGACGCGTCTCCGGCCGCAACCCCGCCTCGCGATAACGACTGCAACGAAACTTAGCCGGTGGCCGTGACCTTTCGGGTTGTCTCCACATGCGTTGGCGGCTCCACGTGCGCCTTAGCGCGCTCGCCGCGCGTCACCCCTGAGCGATCCCTTGCTGACGCTCCATGACTGGGCCACCCACATCGTTGAATCCCTCGGGTACATCGGCGTCGCCGCGCTGATCGCCCTGGAGCAGATCTTCCCCCCGATCCCCTCAGAGCTCATCTTGCCGCTTGCTGGCTTCGTGGCCGGAGAGGGAAAGATGTGGCTTCCCGGAACCGTCCTTGCCGCCACGGCCGGCTCGCTCATCGGCGCGCTGGTGCTTTACGCCCTCGGCGCATGGCTCGGGGAGGAGCGACTTCGCTGGCTCGTCACGCGATACGGCGGAATACTCGCCATTCACGAGCACGATCTCGACCGAGCGACCCGCTGGTTCGAGCAGCACGGCGTCAAGGTCGTCCTCCTCGGCCGGATGGTGCCGGGGATGCGTAGCCTCGTTTCGGTCCCCGCAGGGCTGAATCACATGACCCTGCGGACATTCCTCGCCTATACCGCCATTGGCAGCGGCGCTTGGAACACGCTCCTGATCGGTCTCGGCTGGTGGCTGGAGGATCGCTGGAACCTCGTCCAGCGGTACGCGCAGTGGTATCAGTACGCCGCGCTATCCGCGATCCTCATAGCCGCCGCGTGGCTCATCTGGCGGCTCCGTCGCCGCCAGCGGCCACGCCCCTAGTAGCTCCTAACCCCAGGTATTCACCTTGACCGGGGTAAACCGCACCATGTACCGGACCGTGCCCGGCTCATCCCACTGACGCAGATTGGCGTTGTACTTCGCCCCGATCCGCTCCGCGAAGGTGTAGTCCGGATCCGGCGTCAGCTCGGCCCGGGCCCGCACCTCGAGCGTCCGGTAGGGATTCTCCGGGTCAATGAACAGCAGCGATGCTTCCGGCCTGCGCTTCAGGTTCTTGTACTTCTGGCGAGCGGTGGTCAGCGAAACCGCGATCGTCCCGTCCTCGTCCACCAGGAACCAGACAGCGCTGACCTGGGGAAAACCATCCGGGTTGATCGTGGCGAGCACCGCGACCTGGCACGTATCGAGCAGATCGCGGTGAGACTCCGGGATCAACGAAGTCGGCATTCAATCCTCCTGAACACAATTTCCCCGCTGCCCTCACAGGCATGGCCATGTCCCCGCGAGCCGGACAATGCCGCCGGCTTCGCGAGACACATGCGTACCGGTGAAAGTGTAGCGAGGGAAAAGAGCGCGATTCTGGGGAACGAGTGAGCTTGGTCAACGGGCCACGTAGCCTTGGAGACGCTCCGTATCTCGGAGTGAGCGCAGCGCCAGTGAGGAATGCGTATCGGACCGGCCCTGCCAGTCAGTTCGGCGTCTGCGCGGCCGCCTCGGCTTCCTCGACGCGAGTCTCCCGCAGGCCTTCCATCTCGCGCCGCAGGTCATCGAGGTCGGCGAACTGCCGATAGACGGAGGCGAAGCGGATGTAGGCCACCTCATCGAGCTCCTTCAGATGGCGCAGCACCGCCTCCCCGATCATGCTCGACGGCACCTCGCGCATGCCGAGCGCGTGCATCTCCGCCTCGACCTTCTGGACGAGCTCTTCGATCTCCCGCTCGCCAACTGGCCGCTTCGTCAGCGCGACTCGGATCTTTTGGTGCAGCTTGGCCGGATCGAACTCCTGCCGCCGGCCGTCCTTCTTGACGACGACCAGCCCTGCCAGCTCGACCCGCTCATAGGTGGTGAAACGCCGCCCGCAGACCGTGCACTCGCGCCGGCGCCGAATCGTCTCCCCTCCGCTCACGTCTCGGCTGTCGATGACTCGTGAGTCTGGAGCGCGGCAAAAGGGGCACTTCATCGGCGCTACCGCTCGCGCAGGAAGCGGATGATGCTCGCCTCGCCGTCCCAATCGTCGTCCGGCAGGATCGGCGCCGACTGCGGCGACTGCGGTCGCGGCGCCGGTGGCTCAGGCTGCGCGATCCGATAGACACGGTCGCGCTCGCGCGGCGCAACAGGCTGCGAGGGATAGCGAGACGCTTGCCGCCGGCTGACGCGGTCCATCGCCGGGACGTCCTCTCGGAAGCCGGTCGCGATCAGTGTGATCATCACCGCGTCGCCGAGCGACTCATCAATCGAGGTGCCATAGAAGATCTCGGCATCCTCGTCCACCGCGGCGCGGATAATCTCCGCCGCCTCGCTCGTCTCGAGCAGCGTCAGGTTCGAGCCGCCGGTGATGTTGTAGAGGACGCCGGTCGCGCCCTGGATGCTCGTCTCGAGGAGCGGGCTCTCGATCGCTTCCTTCGCCGCGTCGATGCAGCGCGTCTCACCCACGCCGTGCCCGATCGCCATCAGCGCCGAGCCAGCGTCGCGCATGATCGTCCGCACGTCGGCGAAGTCGAGATTGATGATGCCCGGCTTGGTAATGAGGTCGGAGATGCCGGCGATACCTTGCCGCAGCACGTCGTCCGCCATGCGGAAGGCATCGGTGATCGACGTCTTCGGGTCCACCATGTCGAGGAGGCGCTGATTCGGGATCGTGATCAGCGCGTCAACCGCCTCCCGCAGCGCGGCGATCCCTTCCTCCGCTGCCCGGCGACGCCGCGCGCCTTCGAACTCGAACGGGCGCGTCACCACACCGACGGTCAGGGCTCCCGAGGATTTCGCCAACCGCGCGATCACCGGCGAGGCGCCGGTGCCAGTGCCGCCGCCCATGCCCGCCGTGATGAAGATCATGTCGGTGTCGCGGACGAGCTCCGAGATTTGCTCGGCGCTCTCTTCCGCCGCGCGCATGCCGACTTCCGGCCGCCCGCCGGCGCCAAGTCCTTTCGTCAGCTTGTCGCCGATGCGCACCGCGAGCTGCGCACGGCTGTTGAGCAGCGCCTGGGCATCCGTGTTGACCGCGACGAACTCGACGCCGTCAAACCCGGCCTCGATCATCCGATTGATCGCATTGCCGCCGGCGCCACCGACCCCGATTACCTTGATTTTGGCAAAGTTGTCCGTCATCGCCGGTGGTCGCTCTCCCGGTGCTACGCCCGGCTCCAGCGGCCGCTGATGAGCGCGTGTTGTGGGCGGCGCTGATGTGGTCGGGCGAGTCTGGATGAAGGGTCCGAACCTGCTGGTGTTCTCTCCTGTCGTCCTGCTGCGACCATCGTGCTGGCCCATGCCCGGCGCTGGGCGTTGCCTCTGGGTCTGCATCGCCATCTTCCCCACCGGCCGCAAGCGCGCCTACCGCGCTCCCGGCAATGGCATGCGGCAGCTGGCTCCCCACCCGCAGCTCGCACGCGGCGCGTCACTGAGCGACCGTTCAGCACGGGCTGCCACTCGGGCTACGCCTGTTGGCTCTCCCACGGCTCTGCCCAGGGTTACGACCTAGCCGCATGTGAGATCCCGCGCCGTCCCGACCTCTCACGCGCCACGATCACTACATGACCAAGGGGAACCGTGAGACCACCAACGCCGTCGGTCGCTGGCGTCGCAGTATACCACGACAACGCGGGCCGACGCCCCGAGCGTCAGCCTCTAACGTCCGGACGGGTTGTCCCTTCAGTGCGCGACAGCGCCGTTCTTGGTCGCGTGCCGCTCCAGCGCGAGCGCGATCAGCCGATCGACCAGCTCCGGCAGCGGAATGCCGCTCGCTTCCCAGAGCTTCGGATACATGCTGATCGCCGTGAACCCGGGAATCGTGTTGACCTCGTTGACGTAGAGCTGGTCAGTCCCGCGCTCCAGGAAGAAATCTACTCTCGCCATTCCAGCCAAATCGAGCGCCCGGTACGCGGCGATCGCTAGCTCCCGCACCTTCTCCATGAGCGATGCTGGGATATCCGCCGGAATGATCAGCTGGGACCGGTCATCCACGTACTTCGCGCTGTAGTCGTAGAACTCGTTGCACGGCACAATCTCGCCCGCCACCGACGCGATCGGATCCTCGTTGCCAAGGACGGAGATCTCCAGCTCGCGCGCGTCAATCCCCCGCTCGATCACGATTTTCCGATCGAGACGCGCCGCCGTCCTCATGCCTTCGCCGAGTTCTTCCGGCCCGTGCACCTTGGTGATGCCAACGCTGGAGCCGAGGTTCGCAGGCTTCGTGAAGCACGGGTAACCCAGCTGCTCGGCGACGCGCCGCGCCACGCCCTCCGGGTCTCGCTCCCACTCGACACGCCGGACAGTGATCCACGGCGCTTGCGGCAACCCGGCTCGCGCCAGCAGCTCCTTGGCGATCGCTTTGTCCATCGCCACCGCGGAGCCGAGCACACCCGCTCCGACATACGGCACACCAGCGAGCTCGAGGAATCCCTGGACAGTCCCATCCTCGCCCATCGGCCCGTGCAGCACCGGAAAGACGACATCGAGCTGATCGGAGAAGACCGTCGAGAGGGCCCCCGGCGTGCTCGCGGCGACCACCCCGTTTGCGACGATCTCTCCGTTCGCGGTGGTTTGCTCGCTTCGCGTCGACTCCGGCAAGGCGAAGAGCGGCGACTGCGCCGCCAGCTGGTGGAACGGGTCTCCCCCGGCCAGCCAGCGGCCATCCCGAGTAATGCCAACCGGGATCACCTCGTATTTCGCCGGGTCGAGCGCCGACATCACCGTCTGCGCCGAGCGCAGCGAGACATCGTGCTCGTCCGATTGCCCGCCGAAGATCACGGCGACCCGTATCCGGCCGTTCCGGTATGGCTCCCGCCGCTCACTCGTCATCGTCGCTCCCCCTCCCCGAACGAAGCTGACCGACCTCGCCGCCGCTACGGCTCACCGATCTCTTCGATCTCCGGCTCTAGATGAATGCCAAAGCGTTCTTCGATTCGTGCCTGCGCCGTGGCGATCAACTCGCGAACTTGCGCCGCCGTGCCGCCCCCGGCGTTGACGATGAAATTGCTGTGCTTGGTCGAGAACGACACCGGCCCGACCGCGAACCCCTTCAGACCGGCCACCTCCAGCAGCCGGCCGGCGAAATCGCCCGGCGGATTCGTGAACGTCGAGCCGGCGCAGGCGCCCGTCGGCTGCGTCCGCCGCCGGTACTCCGCGTGCTCCTCGGCCAGTCGCAACAGCTCCTCTCGGTCGCCCTTCGGCAGCCGCAGGACCGCCTCCAGCACGTGGTACGGCCGAGGCCGCGCCGCCGCCTTCAGCGTCGTGTACCGGTAGGCCGGCGCCAGCCAATCACGCCCGACCTCCTGCACGTTGCCGCTGTTGTCGAGGACAACAACAGAAACGAGGTGGTCCTTCTGCTCCGTCCCGTGAGCGCCGGCGTTGTTGACGGTCGCCCCGCCGATCGTCCCCGGCAGACCGACCGCCCACTCCATCCCGGCCCAGCCGCGTTCGCAGCAGAAGCGGCCGACCCAGGAGAGCGGCGCCTGCGCCCCCACGCGGAGCAGCACCGTGTCGCCCTCATCCTCGACGGAGAGCAGCCGCTCTGCCCGCTCCCCCGGCGTCCGGGACAAGATGACGAGACCACGGATGCCCCGGTCGCCAACGAGGAGATTGCTGCCGCCGCCGATGACCGTCACCGGCAGCCCCTCGTCCTGAGCCCAGGCCACGGCGGCGATCAGGTCGTCCCGAGTCGGCGCGCGAACCAGGAAATCCGCCGGCCCGCCGATCCGCCACGTCGTGTGGAGCGACATCGGCGAGTTCTCGAGAATCTTCAGATGGGGATGCCCGGGGATCGTCAGCACCGCGGTTGCCGCCCCGGCGCCGCGCCGATCCCGGTGCCGGCCATTCGCTCGCTCGGGCGCGGCCGGCTGTCCAGTCGCCGCCGTCATCCGGTCCCTCTCCCCCATCACGCCCGGCTCTCGAGCAGACGCAGAAGTCGCGGGCCCACTGTCGTCACGTCGCCCGCGCCGATCGTCAGCACGACATCTCCCGGTTGCACCGCGCCCGCCAGCAGCGTCGCCGCCTCGGCTGGATTGTCAGCGGCGTACGGCCGGCGCCGCATCAGTCGCCGCATATCCTCGGAGCAGATGCCGAGCGTATCGGTCTCCCGCGAAGGATAGATCTCCAAAATCACCGCCTCGTCGGCATCGTCGAACGCCGCCGCGAACTCGGCGAGCAGCGCCTTGGTGCGGCTATACGTGTGCGGCTGGAACACCGCCCAGAGTCGCCGACCCGGGAACCGCTCGCGCGCTGTCCGCAGCACCGCTCGAATCTCCGTCGGGTGGTGACCGTAGTCGTCGATCACCAGGACGCCCGCCACCTCCCCCCGCCGCTCGAAGCGTCGCCCAATGCCCGCGAACGACTCGAGCGCCGCCGCTGCCGATCGCGTCTCGCAGCCGAGCGCCGCCAGCGCCGCCAGCGCCGCGGTCGCGTTGCGCGCGTTGTGCCGGCCGGGCACGCGCAGTCGCAGGGGCACCACCTGCCCATCCGGTGTCCGCACCTGCCAAGCGCCGTCGCCCGCGCAAACTTGCCAGTCGGAGCCGGAGCATTCGCCGAACGTCACGACACGCGCGTCCGGTGGAAGCTCCATCCGCGCGGCGACGCGGCCACAGCCCGGATCGTCGTGCGCAATCACGAGCGTTCCGCCCGGCCGCAGTCCACCGGCGAACGCCACGAAGTCGGCATCGTAGCTCTCTTGATCGGGAAAGATGTCGGGATGGTCGTACTCGACGTTGGTGATGACCGCCACCTCCGGCCGCAGCCAGAGGAAGGCATGATCGAACTCGTCCGCTTCGACGACGACCGCATCGCCTTCACCCGGCTCCGCGTTCTGTCCGGTCTCCGCCAGAATCGCGCCGATCGCGTAGGTCGGCTTGCGGCCGAGCGTGCGCAGCGCGGAGGCGATCATCGCGCTCGTCGTCGATTTCCCATGCGAGCCAGCGACAGCCACGCAGCGACGCTCGTTGGCGATCATCGCCAGCAGCTGTCCCCGCGCGACGCGCGTCACGCCAGCCCGAATTGCCGCCGCCAGCTCCGCGTGCTCGCGCCGCGCTGCTCGCGTATCGACCAAGAGATCGGCCGCGGTCGCCCGTTCGACATCCGTGTGCCCGATGTTGACCGGGATACCGAGCCGGCGGAGCGCCTCGCACTGCTCCGAATCCACCGCGTCCGAGCCGCTGACAGTGTATCCCCACGCGTGGAGGATGCGCGCCAAGCCGCTCATGCCGATCCCGCCGATGCCGACGAAGTGGATGCGCGCCGGTGGCGGCGGCAAGCTGGCGAGGGTGGCTTCGGCCATCATCGCGCCTCCGTCCGCGCCATCAGTGCGCGCACCGCTTCCCGGAAACGCTCGCCGCGCTCGAACTCATCGCGAAAGAGTCCGAAGCTCGCGCAGCCCGGGGAGAGAAGGACGACGTCGCCCGGCTGAGCCGCCGCTGCCGCTGCTTCGACGGCCGCCGCCATCGACTCGAAAGGTCCTTGCGTCGGGACGCTCACGCTTGCCAGCATCGCTTCCAGGCGGGGCGTTGCCGTGCCATGCAGCAAGTAGACCACACTTCCCGCCTCTTGTGCCGCCTTGGCAAGGGGCCAGAGATCGAGTCGCTTGTCCGCCCCACCCGCGATCAGATGAACGCGCCGGCCTGCGAAGCTCCGCAGCGACGCCACCACCGCCGCCGGCGCCGTCGCTGCCGTGTCGTTGACGTAGGTAACGCCGTCCACCTCCCCGACCGTCTCTTCCCGGTCGCGCACGCCGGTGAAGGACGCTAGGCCTGCAGCGACCGCCTCCGGGGGAGCGCCCCGCAGGAGAGCCGCCGCGGCAGCCGCCGCCGCGTTCTCCAGCCGGTGCTTCGGCCAGCCGCCTGGCGTCGGGATCGTCACTTCCACGCCAGAGATTCGCGCTTTCAGCTCGCCGTCGCCGATCCAGCAGCCATCTCCGCCCCGGTCGCCGAAGCCGAACGGCACGACCCGCGCCCGCGTGCTCGTCGCGGCCCTCCAAGCCTCCGGATCGTCGGCATTGACGACAAGCGCATCGCCCGGCCGCTGGTGATGGGCGATGCTGCGCTTCGTCTCCGCGTATTCGTCGAAGCTCTCGTAGGTATCGAGGTGATCTTCCGCGATGTTCGTCAGCACCGCGATCTGCGGCGATAGGCCGTGCTCGGCCATCGCCTCCAGCTGCCAGTTGGAGATCTCCAGCACGACAGGAGTGTCGGGCGTGATCCGGCCCAGCTGCCCGACGGCGGTGATTCCCATGTTCCCGGCGAGCACCGTCCGCGGATCCCAGGCTGCCAGCATCGCCGCGCAGAGAGTCGCGGTCGTCGTCTTCCCTTTCGTCCCCGTCACCCCGATCACCGGAGCGGGACAGGCGCGCAGGAAGAGGCTCATCTCCATCTCGATCGGGACGCCGGTGCTTCGCGCGATTTGCAGGAACCGTGAGGTGCGGCGGACGGTCGGATTGCGCACGACCATGTCGGCCCCCTCCGGCGTGAAGTCGCGCTCCTCGTGCCGGCCGAGCACGTACCTGATCGGCAAGCCCGCCAGGCGTTGCAGCGGCTCCGCCAGCTCGGCTTCCGTCTTCAGGTCGGTGACGGTGACCAGCGCCCCCCGCTCGGCGAGAAAGCGCGCCACGCCAATCCCGCCTTCCCGGGTGCCAAGGCCCATCACCGTGACGCGCCGACCGGCAACCGGCAGCCGATCGCCGATCGCTACTCCGTCGCTCGCGTCGTCACCCCTGTCGCGGTCTGTCATCGTCCTTCCACCAGCGCTCGGCAACCGGCCTACAGGAGCGCCAGCGCCACCCCGAGCAGGCCGGACATCATCCCGACCATCCAGAAGCGCATCGTGACCTGCGTCTCTGACCAGCCCATCAGCTCGAAGTGATGATGCAGCGGCGTCATCTTGAAGAGCCGCTTGCCCTCGCCGGTCCGGCGCTTCGTCCACTTGAAATAGAGCACCTGCAAGATCACCGAGAGGGTCTCGGCGACGAAGACGAAGCCGACGACCGGCAGCAGCAGCCATTGTCCCGTCATGAACGCCGCCGTCGCCAGCGCCCCTCCGATCGCCAGCGAGCCGGTGTCACCCATGAAGACCTGGGCCGGATGGGCGTTGAACCACAGGAAGCCCATCAAGCTGCCGACCATCGTGAAGCAGAAGGTCACGACTCCGAGCTGCCCCTGCCGGTAGGCGATGATGCCGTAGGCGACGAAGGCGATCGCCGCCAACCCGGCCGCCAGTGTGTCGAGCCCGTCCGTCAGGTTGACCGCGTTCGCCGTGGCAACGATCACGAACGCGGCAATCGGCAAATAGAACCAGCCGATATCGTGGCGCCCCCAAAACGGCACGTAGATGTGGTGCAGGTCCAGCCCGTAGGGAGCGGGGAAGCGCAAGACGCAGGCGGTCGCGATGCCGAAGAGCGTCAGCCAGGCGAACTTGAAGCGGCCGGCCAACCCGCGCGTCGTTCCACCGACGAGGTTCATCCGGTCGTCCACAGCGCCGAGGACAGCCGCGGCCAACAGTATGCCGATCGGCAAGAGCATCGAGAGGCGTCCCGCCAGATTGAAGACCGCGGTGATGAGGACGACCGTCAGCGCGATCATCAGACCGCCCATCGTCGGGGTCCCGGTCTTGCGGATCACGTGATCCTGCGGTCCCTCTTCCCGGATTTGCTTGCCGATCTTCTTGAGGCGAAGGAAGGTGACGATCGGTTGCCCGAGGATGAGCGTAACCACAAACGCCAGCGCCGCCAGAGCGAGCGAGACCGCCATGTTCTCATTGGGGTCGGTCGGCATGACACTGCCGACAAGGAGCAATCGCTCCACGTCCGGCGTGGCGTATGCGTTCATGCCCTATGGCCGGCGCGACTCTCCGCCGGTTCTGCTCGTAATGCCATGACCACGTCCTCCATCTGGAGCCCGCGAGAGCCCTTCAGGAGGACCGTGTCTCCCTCCCGCAGCTCGCGCCTCAAGTGCGCGATCAACTCCTCGCGTTGATCGAGACCAAATGATGTCACGATCAACGGCCGCCCGTCGACAGACGCGGTTTCTTGCGCCTCCTCCGCGATGATCCGCGCCAGCTCACCAAAGGTCACGAGCACGTCCGCCACCTCCGCGACGCGCCGGCCGACGATGCGATGCTCCTCCTCCGTCACCGAGCCGAGCTCGCGCATATCTCCGAGTACGGCGACGGCCCGCTTCGGGCGCAGTTCCTGCAGCAGCCCCAGCGCCGAGAGAACCGACGGCGTGCTCGCGTTGTAGGTGTCGTCAATCATCCGCGATCCGTTCGGCCCCGGCAGCACCAGCAGGCGGACCTGAATTCCCGGATCGCTGAAGCCGGGCAGCATTTCGGAGATGTGCATCCCCATCGCCTTCCCGACCGCGAAGCCCGCCAATGCTAGCTGCACCGCGTGCCCGCCGATCAGCGGCACCTTGACGTGGAATGGCTCGCCGTCCAGATGCAGCCGGAACGACGTTCCATCGAGTCCGTGCGTCTCGACGCGGTCCGCGCGCACGTCATGGTCCGCGCCGAGCCCGAAGGTGACGACGCGGCCACGGCACCGCTCGGCCATCGCCCGCACCCGGTGATCGTCCCCGTTCAAGACGGCCACCCCGTCCTCAGGCAGCGCATCAACCAGCTCCGCCTTCGTCTGCGCGATCGCCTCGATGGTGCCCATGCGCTCCAGGTGGACGGGGTAAACGTTCGTCACCACCCCAATGCGCGGCCGGGCGATGTTGGCCAGCAGCGTCAGCTCGCCGAAGGCATACGCGCCGCCCATCTCCAGCACGGCCACCTCGGTGCCGGGCTCGATCTCCAGGATGCAGAGCGGCAGTCCGATCTCGCTATTGAGATTGCCGGCGCTGCGGTAGGTCCGGTACCGCTGCCCAAGCACGGCGGCGACGACCTCTTTCGTGCTCGTCTTGCCGACGCTGCCGGTGATGCCGACGACCGTCAGGTTCAGCTTTTGTCGCCGCGCCGTCGCCAGTTGCTGTAACGCCGTGACCGGCTCCTCGACGACGATCAACGGCAGCGGGGCGCTCTCTTGCGCGGCCGCCCACTCACGCCGGACCAGCGCCGCGCTCGCGCCGCGCGCGGCCGCCTCCTGCACGAAGTCATGCCCATCGAACCGCTCGCCCTTGATCGCGATGAAGAGGTCGCCCGGCTGCACTTGCTTGGAATTCCGCTCGACCCAGCGGAACTCCGTCGCCGGCGCAAGCACGCCGCGCACCTCCGCGCCGGTCGCGTCGAGCACCTCCGAGAGCGGAATCGGTGGTCTCATCCTTCGCTCCTTGCGCCTGCCCCGTCTCCCTCATCGACGGAGAGCCGCTCCGCCACGCGCATGATCGCGCTCCGGCTGCGCGGGTTGGCTTCAATCTCTTCTTGGCTCGGCCTGATCGCCCGCCCGACCGGTCGCAGCCGGGGTTGATGATCGCAGGTGCAAACCGGCTGCTCCGGCGGGCAGATGCAGGTCGCGCTTTCATGCTGGATGAACCGCTTCACGATCCGGTCCTCCAGCGAGTGGAAGCTGATGACGGCCAGCCTTCCACCCGGCGCCAGCACCTCGACCGCGCCCGCCAGCGCCAGCTCGAGCGCCCCAAGCTCGTCATTCGTCACGATGCGCAGCGCCTGAAACGTCTTGGTCGCCGGATGGATATCGCCGCGCCGGCCGCCCACCGCCTTGCTGACGATCTCCGCCAGGCGCGTCGTCGTCGCGATCGGCTCCCGCGCCCGCTCTCTCACGATCGCCGCGGCGATCCGGCGCGCCTTCGGCTCCTCCCCGTACCGCCAGATCAGCGATGCCAGCTCATCTTCGGGCAAGGAATTCACCAGCGTCGCCGCCGGCTCGCCCCGCGTCGGATCGAACCGCATGTCGAGCGGTCCTTCGAGCCGGAACGCGAAGCCGCGCTCGGGCGCGGCAAGCTGAAACGAAGATAGCCCCAGGTCGAGCAGGACACCATCGAGCGGCGCCAATCCCGATTCCTGGGCAACCTCGGCCAGCCGCGCGAAGTTCGCCTGCACCAGCCTGAGACGATCCCCCAGGCCGCGTTCCTTCGACAGCCGCTCCCCACGCGCGATTGCCTCTGGGTCCGCGTCGAGCGCGAGCACGATGCCATCCGGCGCGCTCGCTTCGAGGATCGCCAGCGTGTGGCTCCCACCGCCGAACGTCCCATCGAGGTAGCGGCCGCCCGGCCGGGGACGCAACGCCTCGACGGCCTCCCGCAACAGAACCGGCCGATGCGTTACCGCCTCGGCCGCGTCAGTCTCCGTACTAGTGGTGGTCGGGTGATCTAGATGAGTGTGGCCAATCGCTGCGCGATCTCGACGCCGCCCTCGTCGATCGCCGCTTGCTGCTCTTCCCATCGCGCCGGGCTCCAGATCTCGATCGAGGAATGCACGCCAACGACGTAGACCTCGCGCTCGAGCCCAGCGTACTGCCGCAGCTCCGGCGGCACCAAGATCCGTCCCTGGCCATCCAGCTCCAGGTTGACCGCTTCGGCGAACACCATCCGCCGGAACGCGCGCGCGTCTGGGTCGGTGATCGGCAGCGCGTTGACCTTCTCGGCGAGCGGGATCCATGTCGACATGGGATAGAGCGCCAGGCACCGGTCGATGCCCCGTGTCAGGACAACGCCTTCCGTCAGCGCCTCACGGAAGCGCGCTGGGATCGCGAGTCGGCCCTTAGCGTCGAGTGTGTGGGCATATCGCCCGAGAAACATCCGATCCGGCACCCTGCGGGGTGGCACGGGGAAGCGACTATCGCGTGGGCGAGAGCTGGGATGTTATCCACAGGGGACGCCACTTATCCCCACTTCTCCCCACCGTTATCCACAGCATACGTCCTTTGGCCCCTCCTGTCCACCCCCCGAGCGTCTACCTCATCCCCGCATACGTACGATCCATTTACCCGCAAACCCATCTTGAATAAGAACAATAGTTCTGATACTATGACAGCGCGTCAACGACGCGGCGACAAAGGAGGAAACAGTGTTTCTTGGTTGGTATGATCCTGACAAGAAGCGCCCGGCCCGCGAGAAGCTGCGCGATGCGATCGAGCGCTACATCGAAAAGTTCGGCTCTGAGCCCGCTACCTGCCTAACCAGCGAGGCTGACGCCGCCGAGCTTGCCGCCGACAAGAAGGCCCCTGACCTTCCTGTCAAAGCCGTCGCGTTCATCCCCCGCCACACCTTCTACGTCGGTGTGGAGGACGAGCCCGCCGCCGAGCTCGAAGCGGCCTGACTGTCCTAACTCAGCCCGCGTTTACGACTGGCCCCCGCCATCCGGCGCCGGGGCCAGTTTCGTCTCCCACCTTCAGCCTGCAAAGCCCGGCCCTGCCTCCGACCTACTTGATCTGCTCTTGAAACGAATCTGGCACATCCACGACCGAGCGTAGGTCACGGCAGACATGCCCCTCCCCGCACCCTCTGAGCGGAACAGGGAGGTCACCCGCGGGCGCCGGTCCAGTTCCTCCCCGTCGCCCGGCAGCCCATCGTGAAAGGAGACCTGCGATGAAACGGCAGGTTGCAACCATCCTCGCGGTGCTGCTGACGCTGCTACTGGTGCCCGTGACCGCCCTCGCGGCGGAGACGACGAGCGACGATGGTGTCATCGTCAAGATCGGGGGCACGGCAACCGTCGGCCCGAACGAGCGAGTCGACTCGGTGATCGTCATTGACGGCGATGCCATCGTCGACGGCGTTGTCACCAGCACCCTCTGGGTGATTGATGGGACGGCGACCGTCAACGGCCGCGTCAATGACGACGTCATGGTCATCAGCGGAACGCTCGACCTGGCCTCGACCGCGAGGGTCAACAACGTCACCCTCATCCGTAGCGAGCTCAACCGCGCTCCCGGCGCCACCATCACCGGCGAGCTCAATGAGCACTCCGCACTCGTCAACTTCGGCTGGGGCGAATCGCTCTTCTCCGCCGCCGCCTGGCTCGGCACGACCATCTCCCTCGTGCTGATCGGCCTCGTCTTCGCGGCGGTCGCCGGCGCGCAAGTCATGAGCGCCGGGACGTTGCTGACCGGGAAGCCTGGCCCCACCGCCGTGATGGCAATCCTGCTCGGGATCGGCCTCCCAATCCTGGCCGTCGCCGCGGCGCTGACGATCATCGGCATCCCGCTCGCGATCCTCATCGCCTTCGCCATCCCGGCGCTCTGGTTCATCGGCTACGTCGTCGTTGGCACGCGGATCGGCGTTGCGATCGCTCGCGCCTTCAATGCGTCCTACCAACCCGAGCGCCCCTACCTGGCAGCCACCATTGGCATCGTCGCCCTGCAGGTCGTCGGCACCGTGCCGTTTGTCGGCGGCGCGGTCGTCGGCCTAGCCGGCATGGCCGGTGCGGGCGCGCTGGCCTACCTCGCGTACCAAGCTTGGCGTAAGGGCGGCGCGCCACAAGCCACCGTCCGCCACGAGCCGCTGCCCGCGGCGTAGCAACACCCTCGCCCGGCGCTTCCGCCGTCAGGGAGCGCCGGGTCATCCCGTCGCTCGACCGAGGCATGAAGAGGAAAGGAACGAGCGATGTTGACCGATCAACCGCGCACCAGAGAAGCGCTCGCCACCCGAGTCACCCCAACGTCTCATTGGTTCACGACGCGGCGTCTGCTCGCCGCGCTCTGGCGCGACCGCTGGGCTTGCGCCGCCATTACGGTCGGCATCGCCGCCCTCGCCGGCCTCCTGGTCGCCAACGCCATGCCGCGCGGCCCGGTGACCACCAACGAAGGGCTCGGCTTGATGGCAGGCGGCCTCATCGTCGGCATCATCGCCGGCTTCATGGTGCGTTCGCGCTGGGCGATGCTGCTGGCACCCGTTGCCCTGACCGTGACCTACGAGCTCGAGCGGCGCGGCACCGACGGCCCGACTGTTGATGCTGTCCGCCTCGACTCGACCTACGGCATCGTCGCGTTCATCCTCGGCCGCGGCCTGACAGCCATCCTCGCCTTCGTGCCGCTCCTGCTCGGCGTCACCTATGGCATGGCCCTGGCGCGGCGGCTCGAGAGGAACTCCGAATATCCCGCGCCGCGACGGCTCGGCCATTACGTCCGCCGGGCAATCTCAGGCCTGACGACGACTGTCGTGGTCGCGCTCGCCATCCTCATCGCCTGGCCCGCGAGCGCGCCGCCCGTCCGCGACGCCAACGGCAACACGATTCCCGGCAGCATCGCGGAGCTGACCACCGTCAAGCTCGGCGGCCACGACCAGTGGATCGAGATCCGCGCCGCCAACCCGAACAACCCGGTTCTCCTCTGGCTCTCCGGAGGCCCCGGTCAAAGCGACCTCGCCTTCACCCGCATCTTCTTCGCGAATCTCACCCAAGACTTCGTCGTCGTGGACTGGGACCAGCGCGGCACGGGCAAGTCGTATCCGGCGCTCGATCCGACCTCGACCCTGACGGTCGAGCAGATGGTCGCCGATACGATCGCCCTGACCGACTACCTCCGCGAACGCTTTGATGAGGAGAAGATCTATCTCGCCGGCGAGTCCTGGGGCACTATCCTCGGCATCCTCGCCATCCAGCAACGCCCGGATCTCTACTACGCATTCATCGGCTCCGGGCAAATGGTCAGCCCACTCGAAACCGACCGCCGAATCTACCGCGATCTCCTGACGTACGCCGCCGAGCACGGCGACGACAGCCTCGCCAAGCGGCTACGCGAATTCGGAGAGCCGCCGTACGACGACGTCTTCAAGCGGGCGTACATCATGCAGCAATACGAGAAGATTGAAACCGACTACGACCCGCCCGAGGAGTACATCGAGCTCGGGGAATCCTCCGGGATCGGACCGTGGGGCGTGCTCGCGAGCGAGTACACCTTCCTCGAGCGCACTAGCGTCCTGCGCGGCGCGCTCGACATGAACGCCGTCCTCTACCCGCAACTCCAGCGAGACGGCGGGATTGATTTCCGTCGCGACGTCCCGCGGCTGGACGTGCCGATCTACCTCCTCCAAGGCCGCCACGAGCTGAAGGCCCGTGACGACCTCGCTCGGGAGTGGTTGGCGCAAGTGGAAGCGCCGCGCAAGGAGCTCTTCACGATCGAGAACGCCGGGCACTCGGCCGCCTTCGAGGGCTTCCGTGAATTCCACCGGATCATGACCGAGATCGTCGTCCCGGAGACGTACCCGGCCACGGCGTGAGCTCCGCTCATCAACCGCGCCAATTCCCTATCCCCTCCCTCCCTAAGAAATGGCGGGGCACCCGTAGCCGGGTGCCCCGCCGCGATTCGGTGACTGCCAACGTGTCGTTTAGTCGAAGAAGTCCTTGTCCTCTTCCTTCAGGTACGCGCTTGCTTTCTCCGGGATCAGGTCGACACCCATTCCCGGCCGGTCCCAGACCTCGATGAAGCCATCCTTGACGATCGGATTCGGCAGCCCCTCGACGATGTCATACCACCACTCCGGCTTCCCGACCGGGTACTCGAACGCGATGAAGTTCGCCGGTAGCGTCGCGCAGACCTGAACCAGCGCCGCCAGCCCGAGCAGTCCGTTGCCCGTCCCGTGCGGCGCGATCAGGATGCCGTGCAGATCGGCGTACTCCGCCACCCACTTCAGCTCGGCAATCCCGCCAATATCGCACGGGTCCGGCCCGATGATGTTGACCGCGTGCCGCTCGATCAGATCCTTGAAGTTGTGGCGCAGGTAGATTTGCTCGCCGGTGTGGATCGGCGTCGAGGTGCTCGCCGTCACCTCCCGGTAGACGTCAGCATGGACGTAGGGCGTGTAGTCGCCGGTAATCAGATCCTCGAGCCACATGATGTTGAGCGGCTCCAGCGCCTTGGCGAGCCGGATCGCGTCCGGCACCGTCCACCCCGGCCCGCAGTCGAGCGCCAACCCGACCTCGTCGCCCAGGACATCCTTCATCGCCTCGACGCAGGCGATGACGTGCTTCAAGCCTTGCTCCGTCAGCAAGCCGCGGACCAAGGCCCCGTGATATGGCGCCGCCTCCACCTCGCCGTAGAAGAAGTTCGGCACCTCCGTCCTCATCGGGCTGTGAAACCCGATGCCCTGCTTGATGATCGTGAAGCCTTCCGGCGAAGCCTTCATCTTCGCCATGTTCTCGGCGTAGTCCTCGGGCGTGTAACCGTTCATCGGGAACCGGACCGCCCCGTTGTAGACGCGCACCCGGTCGCGCACCTTCCCGCCGAGGAGCTTGTAGACCGGCAACCCGGCCGCTTTCCCGGCCACGTCCCACAGCGCCATCTCGATCGCGCTGACCGCGCTGCCCCAGGGCTTGTAGCCTCCGCGCTGCCGGATCCGCAGCATGACGCGCTCCACGTTGGTCGGATCCTGGCCGATCAGCGCATCCTTCAGATGGAGCACGTGCCACTTCATATATGGCTTGTACTGCTCGATCTGCCCGTAGCCGCTGATCCCCTCATCGGTGACGATCCGCACCACCGGGTTGTCGCCGATGACCGCACACTTGAGATCCGTGATCCTCACCCCTGCTCCCTCCCGAACCTCCTCAGAACGGCCAGAGATTGAGCTCTTGCGTCCAGGCGCGGTCCGGCTGCCGCAGCAAAAAGAGCACCGCATCCGCGACATCTTCCGGCTGCAGGTAACGCCGCCCCGCCGCCATCGCCGCCTGCTTCTCCTCGATCGTCCGGCCACCGAATTCGGTCAGGATCGAGCCCGGCACGATCGTGCTGACCTTGATGCCGTGCTCCCCGACCTCGGCCGCCAGCGACTGCATGAAGCCGATCAATCCGAACTTCGACGCCGAGTAGGCGGCGAGCTCCGGATATCCTTGCTTCCCAGCTCCCGAGGCGATCGAGATGATGCTGCCGCGCCCACGCTCTCGCATCGGCCCGATCACCGCCCGGCAATAAAGGAAGACGCCGGTCAAGTTCGTCGCCATCGTCTGTTGCCAGGCCGCGAGCGGATAACCTTCGACCCGGCCATACAGCCCGATTCCCGCGCAGCAGATCAGCGAGTCGATCCTTCCGAACTCATCGAGCACCTGCTCGACCGTCTCCCCGACGACGACCTCATCGGCAACGTCTCCCGGCGCGACGAGCGCCTTCCCGCCACGCTCCTGAATCGCCGCCGCCGTCGCTTCGAGCGCGTCCCGCCGCCGCCCCACCAGCGCCGGCGTCATTCCCTCCGCGGCCAGAGCGAGCGCGACAGCCCGTCCCACGCCGCTGCCCGCTCCCGTGACGATCGCCACCTGCCCGCTTAGCGATCCCGCTCCGTCCATGTCACCGCCTTCGCGCTTGTATCGAACTCTTGAATTACGAGCGTCAAGCCTTCGCGTTCCTCCGTCCGCTCGCTGAAGCGACCAGCCGTGTACGCGCCAATTACCCGCCGCCAGAACGCCTGCGCCCCGACGTTCGGCCCGATTTGCTCCACCTGCCACCGTCCGGGAAAACGGTCGAAGATCGCCCACGCCATCGCGGCTCCGTAGCCGTGCCGGCGATAGGCGCGCATGACGAAGAACTCGCGGACATAGCGGCGATCCTCGCTCCCGGGAATCGGGCTCCGCTCGTCCACGAGCACGAAGCCGGCCGGCTTCCCGCGCACCCGCAGCAGGAGCGCGTGGCGCCCTGGCTCCCGGCCATACGGCCCGGTCACCGGGTACCGAAAGCGCCCGGACTCGTCGACTTCTTCATCATCCATTTCGCTGAAGTCATAGAGGTAGAACTGGAGGAGCTGTTCGAGCAAGTCGCGCTCGCTCTCCTTGACGTTGGTGAGCGTCCAGTCGCTCGGCAGATCCATCCCGGCTTCCTCGTTTCTTCAGCGCCACCTGCCGGTGGTCAATAGCCGCGGTCGCCGTGCAGTCGCCGGTAGAGTCCGGCCAGGAATGTCAGGATCACCGAGCATCCAGCCCGCGCGGTGACATCCTTGACGTCGCGCGTCGGGTCAATCTCGACGAGATCCATTGCCGCCACCTTCTCGTGGAGGCCGCAAGCGAAGACGCCCTCCAAGAGCTGCCAGGCGCTCAGCCCCTCCGCCGAGGACGCCGCCGTACCGGGCGCCCACGGATACGCCAGGCAATCAATGTCGACGCTGACGTAGATCAGATCCGTCCCGTCTCCGGCGATCGCCAGCGCCTCTTCGACGCACGCCGCCATCCCCTGCTGTTCGACGCGTCGCGCGGAGATGATCGTCACCCCTTGGTCGAGCGCCCACCGGTAGTAGCGCGCCGAGTTCATGAATCCGTGGATGCCGATCTCAACCACGTTCCGCCCCGACACGCCGATCCCGCCCTCGACGATCTGGCGGAACGGCGTGCCGTTGTGCGGCCCGTGCTCCATGTTCCGCACGTCGAAGTGCGCGTCGAAGTTGATGATCCCGACCTTCTTGCCGGGATTGGCCGCGCAGAACCCGCGCACCGCTGGCGCCGTGATCGAGTGGTCCCCGCCGATGATGATCGGCACGAACGGCGCGCCGACCGTCAGCGCGCCGGCGACAGCCTCCTCGATCCGGCGGTGCGCCGTCTCAACGCTCGTCAAGTGACCGGCGATGTCGCCGAGATCGCGCACCCGCAGCCGCTGGATATCAGTATCCCAATCGGGGGAATAGGTCGTGTTATATCGGAAGGCGAGACGAACCGCCTCCGGCCCTCCGGCCGCGCCCGACGCCGAGATCGAAGCCCCGGAATACGGCGCGCCGATCAGTCCAGCATCAATCGGCTCTTGGAAATCCCACGGCGTTAGCCAGTTGCTGACGCGGCGCTCCTCGCTGTCTTCCCATGGCGCCCGCCTCGTCACGGACGGCGGCCGCAGGTGCGGAACAGAAGCTGTGGACGACCCCCGAGACTCCAACCGCTACCCTCCCTGGATCCTCGTTACGGCGGCGCGCCGCACTTGGAAGGTTGCGGTCGGCAGCCGCCCGCGCCCGGCCCCTACCTCACGGACCGGGAGCGTCGGCACCGCCTCGGAGTCCGCTTAGGAGGCCGAGCGATCTGGCGCGTCCTCGCACGGCACGTTCACGTAGCCGGATTTGAACGGCTCGACCCGGCCCGTCTCCGGATCGTAGCGGTGCCGCCAAATGCACCCATTATCCACACCAAGGAGGTGGAGCGAAACAGAGGTGACGTCGGAGATCGTCCGCACGCGGTGAATATCCGTCTCGGGCAAGAGCTCGTAGAAATCGCCGGGGCGCAGCTTGCGCCGTTCCATCAGGCGCAGATCGGCCCGCTCTGGATCGCTGCCGTCGTCCAGCCGGGTGAAGACCTCTTCTTCCTGCTCCCCCCGGTAGAGCCCGACCAGCCCCCAGGCGAGATGGTCATGCGTCGGCGTCTGCGCGCCCGGCGGCACGACGAGCGAGGAGAGCGCGAGACTGCCGTCGGTCGCCCGGTAAAGCAGCCAGGTTCCGATCCCGCCGCCCATCCCGCTGTCCGGATGCGGCTCCTGATATTTCATCGGCAGCCATTCCGAATCCGCCAGCAGCTTGGCGAACGCGGGCCGAATCGCCTCGATGATCTGAACCGGATCGGAGTGCGCCTGGCGGATCGCCTTGACCTCTTCGATGAACGCTCGCAGCTTCGGGTGATCCAGAACGTACTCGTCGCCCGCCGCCGCGCCAACGGCCTCGCTCATGCGCCTCCACCTCCCGTTCGCATCGCCCCGTCGCCCGCCAAGTAGCGGGGAGCCGGGCGCGACGCTCGTCCGCGCCGCACCCGGCCGCAGCATACCCCTTACTCCTCTCCGAGGTAGGCCTTCCGCACCATCTCGTTTCGCATCAACGCTTGGGCCTCGTCCGCCAAGACGATCTGCCCGGTCTGCAGCACATAGCCGCGATGCGCGATGCTCAACGCCATCAAGGCATTCTGCTCCACGAGCAGGACCGTCGTGCCCTGCGCGTTGATCTCCTTGATGATCCCGAAGATCGTCTCGACGAGGATCGGCGACAGTCCCATCGACGGCTCATCGAGCAGCAACAGCTTGGGCTTCGCCATTAGCGCCCTGCCCATCGCCAGCATCTGCTGCTCGCCGCCGGAGAGCGTGCCCGCCTTCTGCGACAGGCGCTCCTTCAGCCGCGGGAAGAGCGTGAAGACGCGATCGAGATCCGCCGGGTCTGGCTTCCCGTGCACGAACGCGCCCATCTCGAGATTCTCGAGCACCGTCATCCGCGGGAAGACGCGCCGCCCCTCCGGCGACTGCACCACGCCCAAAGCCGTCACCTTATGCGCGGGCATGCCGTTGATCGCCTGGCCGTTGAGCGTGATCGTGCCCTGCCGCGGGTGCAAGAGACCGGAGATCGTCCGCAGCGTCGTGCTCTTGCCGGCGCCGTTCGAGCCGATCAACGTGACGATCTCACCTTGCTGGACGTCGAGCGAGATTCCCTTCAGGGCATGAATGTGGCCGTAATAGGCGTGAACGTCTTGAAGCTGCAGCATCGTCATCGGTGCATCACTGCGTTGCGTCCGCCCTCGTGGCGGTCTCTGCCGACGACGCGCCGTTGCCGCTCAATGGCGTCACGATCGCGCTCGTGCCCAGATAGGCCTCGATGACCTTCGGGTCGCGCTGCACCTCGTGCGGCGTGCCATCGGCAATCTTCTGTCCGTGGTCGAGCACGGCCACCCGGTCGGAAATACCCATCACGACCTTCATGTCGTGCTCGATGAGGAGAATCGTTAGCCCTAGGTCGCGCCGGATCTGGTCGATGAACCGGGTCAACTGCGCCGTCTCGTTCGGGTTCATGCCGGCCGTCGGCTCGTCGAGCAGCAGCAAGCGCGGCTCACTCGCCAGCGCCCGCGCGATCTCCAGCCGCCGCTGGTCGCCGTAGGGAAGATTCTTCGCCGTCTCCTCTTCCTTCCCCCGTAACCCGACGTACGCCAGCAGCTCCCGAGCCCGCTCCCGCGCCTGGCGCTCCTCGCGCATGACGGACGGCGTGCGCAAGATCGCTCCCAGCGGGCTGGCGGTCAGCCGGCAGTGCATGCCGATCAAGACGTTCTCCAGCGCCGACATATTGGCGAATAGCCGAATGTTCTGGAACGTCCGCGCGATTCCACGCTCCATCACCTGATCGGGACGCATCGAGGCCGGTCGGATCCAGTTGCCACCCGGCGCGTGGATGCGCTCACCGTCGAGGTAGACCTCGCCCTCGGTCGGCTGATAGATGCCCGCGATGATGTTGAACAGCGTCGTCTTGCCAGCACCGTTCGGCCCGATCAATCCCTGAATCGTGCCGCGCGCGATCGTCAGATCGACGCTATCCACCGCGACCAGACCGCCGAAGCGCTTGGTGACCTTGACGCACCTCAGCAGCGGCTCGGCGGCGCCACCTGCGGTCGGGGAAACCTTCTCTGCCACTGCCGTACTCATGCGCGCTCTCCGACGGCGGGCTCGTTCTGCTGCCGGATGTCGTAAAGCTGCTGCGTCTCCTGGACGCGCACGTCCTCTTCTTCGGGCTGCATTTCCGCCTTGCGCCGAGCGCTCGGGAACAAGCCGCCCGGCCGCACCAGCATCATCACGACCAGCGCCAGCCCGAACACCAGCAGGCGATCCTGGGACACGTCGTGGTCCTGCAAGAACCCGATGCCCGTCTGATCGCCGATCCAGTGCAACGGACCGTTCAGCTCCTCAGCGAGGATGCGGTCGAAGAATTGCAACAGCAGGCCACCGATGATCACGCCGTAGATATTGCCCAGACCGCCCAGGATGACCATCGACAGCAGCATGATCGAGATCGTGAACTCGAACTTGCTCGGGTCGATGAACTGGAAGGCCGAGGCGAAGATGGAGCCGGCGAACCCGGAGAACGACGCGCCCAGCGCGAACGCCCACAGCTTCGTCCGCACCAGGTTGACGCCCATGCTTGCCGCCGCGATCTCGTCCTCCCGCACCGCCTGCCACGCCCGGCCGAGCCGGGAATCATAGAGCCGGTTGATCAGGAGGACGCTGAACACGCCGACAACCAGGATCAGCCAGTACCAATTGCGTTGATCGGTCGCGCCGAACGACAGCTCGTGCCCGAACGGCAGCGGAATCGTCGTCGGCTTGGCGATTGGATTGATGCCCTTCGGTCCGTTCGTGATCGAAACCGCATTGAGGAAGAAATTCGGCACGATCTCGCCGAACCCGAGGGTCACGATCGCCAAGTAGTCGCCGCGAAGCCGCAGCGTCGGAGCGCCGAGCAGCACGCCGAAGATCGCCGCGACCACCCAGGAGATGGCCATCGCCGGCCAGAAGTGTTGCAGCGGCTCGGGGATATACCCCTCCCGGACGAAGAAGCTGCCCGGGGAAGTCAGGAGCGCGTTGGCGTAGGCGCCAATCGCGAAGAACGCGGCGTAGCCGAGGTCGAGTAACCCCGCGTAGCCGACCACGATGTTCAGCCCCATCGCCAGCAGCACGAAGATCATGATCGAGATCCACGAGCCGAGGCGATCGATGCCGAGCGCTTGGTCGACGAACGGGTACAGGAAGAAGAGCAGGGCAACGCCCCAGAACTTCATCTGGCGACGGCGTCGCTCTGATCGTTGATCCCTCGCCCTCAGAGCTTGGCCGCTCGCGGCAAGTGTCGCGTCCATCAGCGGCCTCCTCGTTCAACACGGCGCAACGTCGCGGCCGTGTTTTCGTTGGGGAGTAGGTGACTCTCCATGGTCGGTCTACCGTCCATTGCCATTCTGGTCCCTCTCCGCTCGCTAGACCTTGTCAGCCGTCCGCTCGCCGAGGAGACCCGACGGCCGGAAGACCATCACCAGCACCAGAACGGCGAAGATCACCGAGGGCGTCCACTGGGCGCCCCACCCGCTGATGTACTCCTTCATGAATCCGTCGCTCATGGCCCAGATGATCCCGATCGTCAACCCGCCGATCACCGCGCCGGCGAGATTGCCGATCCCGCCCAGAACCGCCGCCGTGAAGGCAAACAGCCCGTAGCGGAATCCCATCTGGAACCGCGCGCTGTTGTCGTAGTAGAGCGCGATCATGCCAGCCGCGCCCGCCAAAGCGCCGCCGAGCAAGAACGCCACGCCGATGGCCCGGTTGATGTCGATCCCCATCAGCGCCGCCGCTTCCCGGTCCTGCGCCGTCGCTCGCATCGCCTTGCCCAGGCGCGTGCGGTAGACGAACCAGCTCAGACCGATCAAGAGCGGAATCGTCACGCCGACGACCACGACATCGAGCACCGTCAGAAAGATGGTGGTCGAGAGGCCGAACCACTCGGTCAAGACGTTCGTGTAGATCTCAGGCGGGAGAAAGGATGGCGGGCTGATCGGGTTCGCGCCCTTCCAGTAAATCGCGATGTTCTGGAGGATGAAGCTGAACCCGATGGCGGCGATGAGGGGAGCGAGTCGCGGGGCGCTACGGAGACGGCGGTAGGCGATGCGATCGATACCGAAGTTGATCGCGGCGCTGAACGCCATCGCGCCGAACAATCCCGCGATTCCCGCTAAGACGACCGACGCGGTGCCGGACGTCGCGGTGACGCCAGTCAACCCGACGACCGTCGCGGCGAAGAACGCTCCCATCATGAAGACTTCGCCGTGGGCGAAGTTGATCAGCTCGATGATGCCGTAAACGAGTGTGTAGCCAAGCGCGATCAGGGCAATCAGTGAGCCCGTCGCAATCCCAATCACCAGGTATTGGGCGAAGAGTTGCCAGTTGAAGTCCATGGTGTCTTTCGGTCAGTCTGTGGTTACTGGGCATAGCACGGGCAAGTGAAGCGCCGCCGGCGATCACTCGTTCGCCGGCGGCGCGTCCCGTGTCTATGCGCGGCCAATCCTCTTCAAGAACGTAATTTGACCGCCTTGTACCTGGTTGAGACTGACCGTGGTCGAGTCGGTGTCACCCGTCTCGGTGAAGCTCCACGTGCCGAGGAGGCCGTTGAAGCCCTCGGTGGCGAACATCGCATCCAGGATCTTGACGCGATCCTTCTCCTGGACCTGGTCGATCGCCTGAATCGCGACGACCGCCGCCTCGTAGGAGTACGCCGCGTAGGCATCCGGCTCGTGGCCGAGGCGCTCGCGCATCCGCTGCGCCCAATCGGCGCCGATGCCCTCGAGCGCGCTGGCCGGAACGCCACCGAAGGTGATGTACGCCCCTTCAGCCGCGTCACCAGCGCCGTCAATGAACGCCTGGTTGATCAGGCCGTCCGGACCAAGGAAGGCGACCCGATCGGCCGGCATGACCGCCCGCATGTCCTGCAGCAGCTTGCTGGCGTTCAGGTTGACGATCGCGCCCAAGTAGACCAGGTCCGGGTTCCGGGAAGCGATCGAGGTCATCAGCGCGCGGTAGCTCGGAGCATTCGGGTCGAAGCCCTCGAAACCGAGAATCTCGCCGCCGAGCTCGCGGAACGTCGCCTCGAACACGGACGCCAGGCCCTTGCCGTACAGCTGATTGTCATGCAGCACGTAGGCGCGGCGGTTTCCGTTCTCGTTGTACGCCCAGTTCGCGGCCGCGCCACCCTGAATCTCGTCGGACGGCACGACGCGCATGTAGTTCCGCTTGCCCGTCGGATAGTAGATGTCCGGCTCGCCCTCGTCGTTGAACTCCGTCGACTTCGACAGGCCGGGATACGTGTTGGCCGGGGAGATCATCGCCATCGGGCCCGGCTCGGCCTGATTCAAGATCGGGATGCTGATCTTCGCCGCGCCAGAGTTGTAGGTGGCGATATAGACCATCGCGTCCATATCGGACACGACGCGGTTCGCGTTCTCAGCCTCCTTCCCCGGATCCCACGAGCCAGTCGAGGCGATCGCGTCGTCGAGGGCCTCGTACTCCAGCGCGAATCCGCCCGCCGCGTTCCCGAAGTCCTCGAGCGCCAGGCGAACCGCCTCCGCCGAGTCGCCGCCGATCTGCGCGGACGCCGCGATCATCGGCCAGGAGGAGTACAGCCTAATCGTGCCCTTGCTCGTGTCGGTGATGTGCTCGATGCCCGGCATACCGACCTGACCGACAACGGACGCTGGGGTGCCCTCCTGAGCCCGCGCCGCATGAGCGGCGACCACCTGGCTGATGAGGCTTGCCGACAGCCCGGCCGCGGCAGCGCGCTTCATGAACTCGCGCCGGTCGATCTTCCCTCGGTGAAGCTGGGCGATCAGTTCACCAATCCATACGCGCTCTGCCATATCCGCAACACCCCCTAAGTTCCTCGCGGCCGGCCACGCTGCCGCGCCGCGCCTCTGTGGCCCCCATGAGCCACGCCGACTCTACACAGGCCCGTCGCCCCGACACCTCGCTGGCAAATCGCCAATTGTCTTTGCCCGCGCGCCGAGCAACGCACGGTCCTGAACCCGAAGGTGAATCCTGGCGCGGCAGGATAACGCAGCAGTCAAGGGGTGTCAAATGTTCCGCAAGAGCGCATTATTCCTTTGCTAGAGATTGTTTCTAGCGCACAGAAAGTGTCTGTCGCGCGCAGCCAGCGCGGTTCACCGTCCTATTCTCAAGGCTGCGCGCCAGCCGTCTCGCTGGACCTCCCTCTCATTTGGCGGTACGCTGCAATGGACGAAGCTCCGAATTCGCGATGCCGGATTTGCTGACCTAAGCCCTCTTGCACAGAGAACACGAACCAATGCGTACGCCTTCTTCTGGTGACGATACGCCTCGCCCTCGCTCGTCCGACTTTGGGCCAGATCTCGTCCCGCCCCTTCCTGATCCCGGCGGCCGCACCGACGAGGTTCTCCAAGCCCGCCGCGCGCTCGAGCCAGTCCGCCGCGCCTTGTCTGACGCCGGCTTCTACGCCTACGGCACCTTCGATGACCAGCACCGTTGGATGATCGCCGTCGACGACGAGGCCGGCCGCATTGATGTCCGTCTCGGCCCGAACGGCTTCCTGGTCGAAATCTGGACGTCGTCGCCCGGCCTATTTGCCGATGAGGAGAACGACTGGCGGCGCCGTGCCCGCGAGCGCCTGGCTCGCATGACCATTCCCGCCATCGCGCGCGGCCAGTTGGAGCCACACCAAAGCGCCTGGTGGGATGAGGTTGACCACGGCGTCGCCGTCCGCCTGACCTACGAAATCCCGTTCTCGCGGGCCGACGAGATCGGCGACTTCGTCCGCTCCAAGCTCCCCGAGCTCGAAGACCTGCTGTCCTTCGTCGAAGGGCAAGTCTTTAGCTGACGCCGGCCACGCGTCCCCGCTGCGCCGTCGCCCTCCCGCGGGTACGGTCAGCCTCGCTATACTCCCGCGCCAAAGGTGATGCCGCCTACGGGAGGAATGACATGCAGGATTCGCGGCCAATCGTCAGCGGCGAGCCGTTCGACGCGCTTTCGTGGCGCCGCCGAGTCGTCGCGGCCCGCGGCACCGGCCCGGCCGACCTGCTCCTTGCCGGAGGACACGTCGTCAACGTCTTCACCGGTGAGCTGGAGCGAGCTAACGTCGCGATCGTCGGCGACCGCATCGCCGGCGTTGGCGACTATGGCTCCGCCCACGAGGTCATCGACGTCTCCGGCAAGGTCATCGCTCCTTCCTTCATAGATGCGCACCTGCACGTCGAGAGCACGCTCGTCTGGCTACCGGAGCTGGCCCGCGCCGTCGTTCCTCGCGGCACCGGCCTGATCGTCACCGACCCGCACGAGATCGCCAACGTCGCGGGGATCGAGGGAATGCGTGCGCTGCGCGCCGCCGCGCGTGGGCTGCCGCTCTCCATCCGGTTCACCGCCCCCTCTTGCGTCCCTGCCAGCGACAAAGAGAGCCCTGGCGCCGAGTTCGGCCCCGCCGAGATCGCCGAAGTCCTCACCTGGCCGGAGACCGTTGGCCTCGGCGAACTCATGAACTTCCCGGCGGTCATCTCCACCTCCGCCGAGATCTCGGCCAAGCTCAGCATCTCCGCCGGTCGTCGCCGCGATGGCCACGCACCCGGCCTGCGCGGCCGCGCCCTCCAGGCCTACGCCGCCTCCGGCATCCATTCCGATCACGAATCAACCACTCTGGAGGAAGCGCGGGCCAAGCTCCGCGCCGGTCTGATGGTGATGATTCGCGAGGGGTCCTCCGAGCACAACTTGCTCGATCTGCTCCCCCTCGTCACGGATCAGACGTATCCCCGCTGCTGCTTTTGCTCCGACGACCGCGACTGCCACGACCTACTCCACCACGGCCACCTCGACGCGACGCTCCGCAAAGCGATCGCCGCCGGCCTGGACCCGATCCGCGCGATCCGCCTCGCCACGTGGAACGCCGCCGACTACTGGCGCCTCGACGGCATCGGCGCCGTCGCCCCCGGCTACGAGGCGAACCTCGTCGTGCTCGACGACCTCGAGCGCGTCAACGTCGCGATGACCTTCTACCGTGGCCAGCTCGTTGCCCGCGACGGCGCCATGGTCGCCCCGCCGCCGGACGCCCCCGCGCCCGCCTCACTACGTGACACGGTCCGGCTCGCCCCGCTCTTCCTCGACAACCTCCGACTTCGGCCGGAGGACGCCCGCCAAGCCGTCGTCGCCATCCCCGGCCAGATCGTGACCGGCTACGAGCGCGTCGAACCGAAAGTTGTGGATGGCTGGGCCGTCGCCGACCCGGACCGCGACCTCCTCAAGCTCGTCTGCGTCGAGCGGCACCGAGCAACCGGCCGCGTCGGCGTCGGGTATGTCCGCGGCTTCGGCCTGCGCCATGGCGCCATGGCCAGCACCGTCGCGCACGACGCGCACAACATCGTCGCCGTCGGCGCCGACGACGTGGACATCATGCAAGCGATTGTCACCGTCGCGGAGAGCCAAGGCGGCCTCGCGGTCGTCGCCCACGGACGCGTCCTCGCCCACCTCCCGCTTCCGATCGCCGGCCTCCTCTCCGACCAGCCGCTGGAGCAAGTCGCCGCCCTCTACGAGGAGCTCGAAGGCACGGCGCGCGGCCTCGGCAGCACCCTTCCGTCACCCTTTGGCCTCCTCGCCTTCATGGCCCTCTCCGTCATCCCCCAGGCCCGCGTGACCGACCGTGGCTTCATTCGCCTGTAACTAAAGGAAGGAAAGGGAACGAGTATTGCGCAGCCAAATCCGTCTCAAGCTAGCCCTCGCGCCTTCGTCGCCTGCGGTACACTGCCGCGCATGAACGAGCCGCCTCTGCCCGCCCCGCCGCTTCCGGTCGAGCGTTACGCCCGGCCGCTTCTCTCTTCCGAGACCATTTCCCGTCTCCCGCGCCAGACATTTGATGTCGTTGTTGTCGGCGCGGGCATCGCCGGGCTCACCTTCGTCCTGCACTTGCCGCCCGAGTGGCGGGTCGCGCTCCTCACCAAAGGCGCACTTGGCGAGAGCAATACACGCTATGCGCAAGGCGGTCTCTCCGCCGCCATCGGCCCGGACGACTCGCCCGATCTCCACGAGGCGGACACCCTCGCCGCGGGCGCCGGTCTTTGCGATCCCGATGCCGTCCATGCCCTCGTCGCGAGCGCGCCTCCTGCCGTCGCCTGGCTGATCGGTCTCGGCACACGCTTCGACCGCGACCCGCGAACCGGCGAAGTCGCGCTCGGCCGCGAGGCCGCCCATTCCCGCCGCCGCGTCCTCCATGCCGGCGGCGACGCGACAGGCGCCGAAATCGAGCGCGCCCTCGTCGCTGCTGTTCGCTCCCGGCCCGGCGTCACCGTCTTCGACCATGCTTTCGCGCTCGATCTTATCGTCGAATCGGGGCGTTGCCGTGGCCTCGTCGCGGAGCTACCCGAGGAAGGCGCCAGCAGGCTCGTCCGGCTCGAATCCGGCGCGGTCGTGATCGCGGCGGGCGGCATCGGCCAACTCTGGGCCGTCACCTCGAATCCCGCCGGCGCCACCGCCGACGGGCTGGCAATGGCGCTGCGAGCCGGCGTCGCCGTCGCCGATCTCGAATTCGTCCAGTTTCACCCGACCGTCCTCGCCCTCCCGGACACGACGCCCTTCCTTATTTCCGAGGCCGTCCGCGGCGAGGGCGCGTACTTGCGGAGCCGCGACGGCACGCGCTTCATGGCGGAGCTCCACCCGCTGGCTGAGCTCGCCCCGCGCGATATCGTTGCGCGCGGCATCCAGCGGCAGATGGCATTGGACGGCGCCGATCACGTCTATCTCGACCTCCGCCACCTCGATGCCGAAACCGTCCGCTCCCGCTTCCCGACCATCGCCAGCGCCCTTGCGGAGCGTGGCCTCGATCTGGCGACCGACCTCATCCCGGTCGCCCCGGCTGCGCACTACTTCATGGGCGGGATTGTCGCCGGCACGAACGGCGCGACGAGCCTGCCAGGCCTGCTCGCGATCGGCGAAGCGTCCTGCACCGGCGTCCACGGCGCGAACCGGCTGGCGAGCAATTCCCTGCTCGAAGGGCTCGTTTTCGGCATCGAGTCGGCCCTGCACTTGGCGACCCACGGCCTGCCACGCCCGACCGATCCCACGCCGAACGAGGTGCCCTCACCTGCGCCATCACCCGAGCCTGTCAGCGCGGCGCCCTCGCTCGCCGGCGCCCGCGCCACCGTCCAACGCACGATGAGCCGCTACGTCGGCGTCAGCCGCGATGCGGAGGGCCTGCGCTGCGCCGCCGAGGAAATCGAGCGCATCCTGACCGAGCTGGAGCCAGCGACTTCCGCGAGCCGCGCCGAATGGGAGCTGCGCAATATGGCTCTCGCGGCCGCCGCCATCGTCAGCGCTGCCACCCTCCGCGAAGAGAGCCGCGGCGCCCATTTCCGGAGCGATTTCCCAGAACGGAATCCCCAGCTTGCCGGCTGCCACCTTGCCTTCGGCGGCTCCGCCGGCCCGACCTGGCGCTACACCACGCTCCCCCGCGCCCGCGACGCCTCGTAACTCCCGCTCGCGATGGCCGTGCCGCCACCAGCTCTGGCATGATTCCGCCGGACGGCTTCCCT
>CALGSZ010000111.1 GCA_937901745.1 uncultured Chloroflexota bacterium
AATCGTCCCCACGTTCACATGCGGCTTCGTCCGCTCAAACTTCGCCTTCCCCACGACTCTTTCTCCCTGTTTACCTGCACCCAGTGCAACGATCGGTCTATCACTGCGAAACCGCGGCCGCCACCGACCGCGGTCAAATCCAACTTCCGTTAGGCGCGCCGCGCCTTCGCCAGCATCTCGTCCGCGATGTTCTGCGGAACCGGCGAGTAGTGATCGAACTCCATCGTGTACGTCGCGCGGCCCTGCGTCATGGATCGCAAGTCGGTCGCGTAGCCAAACATCTGCGAGAGCGGGACATAGGCGCGAACGACCTGCGCGCCGGCGCGCATCTCCATGCCCTGGATCTGACCACGCCGCGAGTTGAGATCGCCGATGACGTCGCCCATGAACTCCTCGGGCGTCACCACCTCGACCTCCATGATCGGCTCGAGGATCACCGGCTTCCCACGGCGGATCGCTTCCTTCAACGCCAGCGAGCCAGCGATCTTGTACGCGACTTCCTTGGAGTCGACCTCGTGATAGGAGCCATCAACCAGCGTCGCCTTGATGTCGACGATTGGGAAGCCCGCGACGCCACCGGTCGCCATCGCCTCCCGAATGCCAGCGTCAACGGCCGGGATGAACTCCTTCGGGATCACGCCGCCGACGATCCGGTCCTCGAAAACGTAGCCCTCACCGCGCGGCAGCGGCTCGAACTCGACGACGCAGTGACCGTATTGACCGGCCCCACCCGTCTGGCGAACGTGCCGCCCCTCGGCGCGCACTGGCACGGTGATCGTCTCCTTGTACGCCACCTGCGGCCGGCCGACATTCGCATCGACGCGGAACTCTCGCATCAGCCGATCGACGATAACCTCGAGGTGAAGCTCACCCATGCCATCGATCAGCGTCTGCCCGGTCTCCTCGTTCGTGCGGACGCGGAAGGTCGGATCCTCCTCGGCCAGGCGCATCAGCGCCGCGCCCATCTTGTCCTGATCGGCCCGCGTCTTCGGCTCGATCGAGACCGAGATGACCGGCTCGGGGAACTGGATGGACTCGAGAACGATCGGCGCGTTCGGATCGCAGAGCGTATCGCCGGTGAAGGAGTTCTTCAGACCGATGACCGCGCAGATATCACCGGCGCCGACCGACGGCACCTCCTCCCGGTGATTCGCGTGCATCCGGAGGATGCGGCCGATGCGCTCCCGCTCACCCTTGGTGGAGTTGAGCACGTAGCTGCCGGACTCCAGCGTGCCGGAGTAGACGCGGACGTAGACGAGCTTGCCGACGTGCGGGTCCGCCTGAATCTTGTAGACCAGGCCGGCGAACGGCTGGCCGGGCTCGACGGTCCGCTCCTCGGTCTCGCCGGTCTTCGGGTTCGTCCCCTTCACCGGCGGAATGTCGAGCGGCGACGGTAGGTAGTAGATGATGGCGTCCAGCATCAGCTGCACGCCCTTGTTCTTCAGCGAGCTACCGCAGAGGACCGGAACCAGGTCGCCGCGCAGCGTCGCCGCGCGCAGTGCGGCCCGCAGCTCATCCGGCGTCAGCTCCTGGTCGTCGAGGTAGCGCATCATCAGCTCCTCGTCGGACTCCGCGATGAGCTCAACGATGCGGAACCGCGCCTCCTCGACCTCATCCGCCATGTCGGCCGGGACGTCCGTCTCCTCAATGTTTTGGCCGAGATCGTCGTGATAGATGTATGCGCGCTTCTCGATCAGGTCGATGACGCCGCGGAAGTTCGCTTCAGAGCCGATCGGCAGCTGAACCGGAACGGGCTTGGCCTTGAGGCGATCGACGATCATGTCGATCGTGCGCTGGAACGACGCCCCGGTGCGGTCCATCTTGTTGACGAAGCAGAACCGCGGGACGTTGTACTTGTCCGCCTGCCGCCAAACCGTCTCCGACTGCGGCTCCACGCCGGCAACCGCGTCGAAGACAACGACGCCGCCATCAAGGACGCGCAGCGAACGCTCGACCTCGACGGTAAAGTCGACGTGCCCCGGCGTATCGATGATGTTGATGCGGTGACCCTTCCAGAAGCAGGTCGTCGCCGCCGAGGTAATGGTGATGCCGCGCTCTCGCTCCTGCGGCATCCAGTCCATCGTCGCGGCGCCCTCGTGGACCTCGCCCGGCCGGTGCACCCGTCCGGTGTAGAACAGGATGCGCTCGGTTGTCGTGGTCTTTCCAGCATCAATATGCGCGATGATCCCAATGTTCCGGGTCCGCGCAAGCTCAACTTCCGTGCCTACGCCCGCGGGCTTGGTCGCAATACTAGAACTCATACTCTATCTCGACTTTCAGGCCGCAGCCGGTCGCTGATAGCCAATCCGAAGCACAGGCTCAATCTCGGCTACGAACGACCGGCCGCCAGCTGATCAATACCGATAATGTGCGAACGCCTTGTTCGCCTCTGCCATTCGATGGGTATCTTCGCGGCGCTTGATCGTCGCACCAACGCCGTTCGCGGCATCCATCAACTCAGCGGCGAGCTTTTCCTGCATCGACTTGCCGCTCCGGGCCTTGGCCGACTGGATCAGCCACCGGATGGCAAGGGACTGCCGCCGGCGCCCCTCGATCTGGACGGGCACCTGGTATGTCGCGCCACCAACGCGGCGCGGCTTGACCTCGAGCACCGGCGTCGCGTTGTAGACGGCCTGCTCGAAGACCTCAACCGGATTGCGACCCGTCCGCTGCTCGATGATGTCAAACGCGCCGTAGAGGATCCGCTCGGCGAGGCCCTTCTTGCCGCGCTGCATCACCTTGTTGATGAAGCGCTGCACGAGCTCGCTGTTGTATTTTGGATCCGGCGGGATGACCCGCGGCTCAATCTTCGCTCGACGTGGCATCGCTCGCTGCCTCCAAACTACCGCTGTTCCTACGCTAAGCACACGAAAAAGCGGTCAACGCCGTTCAGACGTCTGGCCGCTTTTCCGTCGTGCTCAATCAGTTGCGCCGACCCGCGCCAGTGGCAGGGATGCGGTGAACCGCTCCCTGCCTACTGAGCCGCTGCCTTCTTCGGCGCCTTGGTCCCGTACTTCGACCGCGCCTTCTTACGGTTTTCAACACCGCGGGCATCCAGGGTGCCTCGGACGATGTGGTACCGGACGCCGGGAAGATCCTTCACGCGGCCGCCACGGACCAGGACCACCGAGTGCTCCTGGAGATTGTGCCCCTCACCCGGGATGTAAGCCGTCACTTCCATATGATTGGAGAGACGAACCCGGGCGATCTTGCGCAGCGCCGAATTGGGCTTCTTGGGCGTCATCGTCTTGACCTGGGTGCAGACGCCACGCTTCTGGGGAGCCCCCTTGGTGCGACGCATCCGCCCCGCGTAACGGCCAAGCGCGTTGTTGGTGTACAACAGCGCCGGAGCCTTGGTCTTCTTTCTGACGCTCTTTCGGCCCTTCCGGACCAACTGATTGATCGTCGGCACGACGTACTCCTAGCCAGGTAGGTTGCGAGGCCGTGCTCTGCGTCGGATCAACGCGTCCGGGCAGCTGCGGCGCCCCCTACCTTGTAAGGTCTTCCGTTCTCTGGCTGACGCCCGACGGCAAACCTCACCCGTGTGGCCGCCTTCCGGCGGCCACGCTGGCGAATAGTACATCGGAAATTTCCCGCGCGTCAAGCCCACTTCGAGGTTTTTCTCGCCCGCCCCTGCGGCAAATTCTTCGGCTGCAGACGCGTCGGGCGGGGCTCCGAAGAACCCCGCCCGGATCGCTGCGACGCTCGGCAATGAGCCGCTACTCTTCGTCCTCGCCAGTCCACTCGACCGCCGCGCCGTCCCCTTCATTGTTGGAAGTCGCGGAGCCGTCCTCCGGAATCAGACCCGCGTCCATCAGCTCGCGGACTTCCGCCTCGCTCGCCTGCTCCGCCTCGAGTCTGGCGACATGCGCCGCGGTTTCCTCCGGCGTCATGGCCGAAAGATTGGCTTCATCGAGCGCGGTAACCGTCGCCTTGGCACGCTGGCGAGCGTGGAAGCCCGAGCCCGCCGGAATCAGCTTGCCGATGATGACGTTCTCCTTGAGGCCGCGGAGATAGTCGATCTTGCCCTGGATCGCCGCCTCGGTCAGCACGCGAGTCGTCTCCTGGAACGACGCGGCCGACAGGAAGGAGTCGGTCTCCAACGCGGCCTTGGTGATACCAAGGAGCGTCGGCATCGCCGTCGCCGGCTCGCCGCCCTGCGCCAGGATTTCCTCGTTGATCTGGTTGAACTCGAAGCGATCGATCCGCTCGTCCTGCAGGAAGTCGGTATCGCCCGGATAGACGATGCTGACCTTGCGCAGCATCTGGCGGCAGATCACCTCGATGTGCTTGTCGTTCGTATTGACGCCCTGGGACCGGTACACCTTCTGGACCTCATCGATGATGTACCGCTGGACATGGTCCCGTCCCAGCGTCAGCAGGATGTCGTGCGGATCGAGGGCGCCATCGGTCAGCACCTGACCCGGCGTAACGACGTCTCCCTCCTCCACATACACCTGATAGGTGATCGGGACGACGTGCTCCTCCCGCTCCGTGCGGTCGTTACGGATGTTGACCGTCCCGTCCTCAACGAAGAGAGTGCCGTCAATCGGCGCGTACAACTTTTCGCCGTCAGCCTTCTCAGCGATGACGGTTTTGTCCTTGATCACCGCGGTCCCGTCGACGACGGCCAGCTCCCACTCCGGCTCGGGCTTCCACGACCACGAATCCTGCTCGTGCGTCGTGATGATCAGCTTGCGGCCCTCATCAGTCTGCTCGAGGGAGACGACGCCCTCCTTGTCGGCGATGAGCGCCTTGCCCTTCGGAGCGCGCGCCTCGAAGAGCTCCTCAACGCGCGGCAGACCAGTCGTAATGTCGGCGCGGGCAACGCCACCGGTGTGGAACGTCCGCATCGTCAGCTGCGTGCCCGGCTCACCGATCGACTGCGCGGCGATGATGCCGACCGCCTCACCCAGCTCGACGAGCTTGCCGCTCGCCAAGTTGCGGCCATAGCACTTCGCGCAGACGCCGTGCACCGCCTCGCACGCCATGACGGTTCGCACGTGGACCTTCTGGACACCCGCCGCGATGACCTCGCCAACGAGGTCGCGCACGCGGCCGTCCTCCAGCTCGATGCGGTCGGACAGCTCCTCGCCGGCGTCAGCGATGATCTCGCCCGTCTCCGGATGGACGACCGGGGAGACTAGAATGCGGCCGGTCACCTTGGCGCGGAAATCTTCGACGGAGATCGGCTTGCCGTCGCTATCCTCCCAGCCGATCCATATGCCCTGCTGGGTGCCGCAGTCCTCGATCGTCACGATCACGTCCTGCGCCACGTCAACCAAGCGACGGGTGAGATAGCCGGAGTCCGCGGTTCGCAAAGCCGTGTCCGCCAAACCCTTGCGGGCGCCGTGCGTCGAGAGGAAGTACTCGAGAACGGACAGGCCCTCGCGGAAGTTCGACTTGATCGGAATGTCGATGATGCGGCCTTCCGGATCGAGCACCAGACCGCGCATACCCGCCATCTGGCTGATCTGGTTCATATTTCCTTTCGCGCCAGAGTCAGCCATCATGAAGACCGAGTTTTGACCGCCCAGGCGCTCCTGAACGTCGCGCTGGAGCTGATCGCGAGCCTCGTTCCAGATGACTTCCAGCTCGCGCAGGCGCTCGTCCTCGGTCACCAGACCGCGCCGGAACTGCCGGTCGACCCGCTCGGCCTCCTCCTCGGCCTTCCGGAGCAGCTCCGCCTTCGTCTCCGACATCACGACGTCGGAGACGGAAATGCTCATGCCGCCCTTTGTCGAGAACTCAAAGCCGATCCGCTTGATGTCATTGACGACGCGCGCCGTCTCCCACGGATCCTTGAACTGCCGGTAGCAGTCCGCGACGACCCGGCGCAGCGCCTTCCGGTCCATCACCTCGTTGTAGTACTTGCCGAGTTTGGCCGGCAGCACCAAGTTGAAGATGGCGCGCCCGACCGTCGTATCGATCAGCTTCTCGACGCCGCCATCGCGGTCGGTGCGAACCTTGATGCGCGCTTGCAGGTCGACCACACCAGCGTCGTAGGCCAGCTTGACCTCTTCCAGCGAGGAGAACACCTTACCCCAGCCGCGCGGCAGGGTTCCGTTCGCCAGGTCCTCCTCGTAGTTCCGCTCGCTGGTCATGTAGTAGCAGCCCAGAACGATGTCCTGGGTCGGCGAGACGATCGGCTCACCGTTCGACGGCGAGAGCAGGTTGCGGACGGAGAGCATGCGCTCCCGCGCCTCCTGCTGCGCCATCCGCGACAGCGGCACGTGGACCGCCATCTGGTCGCCGTCGAAGTCCGCGTTGAACGCGGTGCAGACCAGCGGGTGGATCTGGATCGCCGAGCCCTCGATCAGGCGGACGCGGAACGCCTGGATACCCAAGCGGTGCAGCGTCGGGGCGCGGTTGAGCAGGACGAGGTGGTTCTGGATGACCTCCTCCAGCACCTCCCAAACGCGCGGGTCAACACGCTCGACGAGCCGCTTGGCCGCCTTGATGTTGTGCGCGTGGCCGTGCTCGACCAGCTTGCGCATCACGAACGGCTTGAACAGCTCGAGCGCCATCCGCTTCGGCAGACCGCACTCGTCCAGCGCCAGGTCCGGACCGACCACGATCACGGAGCGGCCTGAGTAGTCGACGCGCTTACCGAGGAGGTTCTGGCGGAACCGCCCCTGCTTGCCCTTGAGCATGTCGGACAAGCTCTTGAGCTTGTGCTTGCCCGACCCGGAGACGACGCGACCGCGCCGGCCATTGTCGATCAGCGCGTCAACCGCCTCCTGGAGCATCCGCTTCTCATTGCGGACGATGATGTCCGGCGCGCCGAGCTCGAGCAGCCTCTTCAGGCGGTTGTTGCGGTTGATGACCCGCCGATAGAGATCGTTCAGGTCAGAGGTCGCGAAGCGGCCACCGTCGAGCTGGACCATCGGCCGCAGCTCGGGCGGAATGACCGGCAGCGCGGTGAAGATCATCCAGTGCGGCTTGTTGCCGCTCTTCCGCAGCGCCTCGACGACGCGCAGACGCTTGGTCGCCTTCTTGCGCTTGACGTCAGAGGTCGCCTGCATCTCCTCGCGAAGCTGAACCGCGAGCTGGTCGAGGTCGATCTTGGTCGTCAGGTACTCGTAGATCGCCTCGGCGCCCATCCCGGCCTTGAAGACGCCCGGCGGGCAGACTTCCTGCAGCTCCCGATACTGCGTCTCGGAGAGAATCTGCAGCTCCTTGAGGTCGGAAATGAGCTTGATCGTCTCGTCGCGCTCCCGCTCCGCCTCGCGGATCTGCTCGGCGAGCCGCTCCTCAATTCGGCGGCGCTGCTCGTCAGCCTGCTGGACCAGCAAGTCGCGCTCAGCGCCAACGAGCGCCTGGCTGCCGCTGATCTCGTACTCAGCCGAGGCCTCGATCTGCTCAGCCATCCGCTCGTAGACCTCGCGGAGCTGGCTGATCCGATCCTCGTTGATCGCCTCGCCCTCCTCGACGATCGTCTCGCCGCGGAAAGTGATCTGCTCGGTAGCAGCCTCACCCAGGCTGTCCCGCAGCCGCGTCGCCAGCTCGTCGTACTCGGAGCGCAGCTGAGCAAGCTCGGTCTGACGCCGCTCGGCCACTGTTTCGCTGAGGCTGCGATCGCCCTCGGTCAGCGTCTGGACCTGGCTGCCGAGCTTCAAGTTGATCTCGTCGAGCTCGTCCTGAGCCCGCGCGCGCAGCTCCTCGACCGTCTCCTCGTGGACGTCGTTGATCTCCTGGATCACGCGCTGCTTCGCTTCCTCATCAACATCGGTGACGAGATAGGAAGCGAAGTACAGGATGCGCTCGAGGTTGCGCGGAGAGATATCGAGCAGCAGGCCTAGGCGGCTCGGCGTGCCCTTGACATACCAGATATGGGCAACCGGCGCGGCCAGCTCGATGTGACCCATCCGCTCGCGCCGCACCTTGGAGCGCGTCACCTCAACGCCGCACTTGTCGCAGACCGTGCCGGCGTGGCGGATTCGCTTGTACTTTCCGCAGTAGCACTCCCAGTCCTTGGTCGGACCAAAGATGCGCTCGCAGAAGAGGCCACCATGCTCCGGCTTGAGCGTCCGGTAGTTGATCGTCTCCGGCTTCGTGACCTCTCCGTACGACCAGGCGCGGATCGCCTCCGGGGACGCCAGGCTGATGCGGATCGCGTTGAAGTTGTTGACGTCGAGAACCCGGTTCCGATCGCGGTCGCCGCGGGCGTACCCACGGCCACCGTTCCCACCCGCTCCAAACGGTCGAACAGAGGCGTCAGTGCGGGAAAAATCCTGCATCTCGGTTGTCGACATTGTTCCTCCCTTGCGACGGGTTCGGAGTCCGGACGAGGCTTACGTCCCCATTCCGGACTCCGTACCAGACCGTCAGTCCTCCGTTCGCTCGAAGCCGCTCAGGTTGATCCGGTCGAGATTGCTTAGCAAATCGCGTGATGTGTCTTCGGTGAACTCGACCGTCTGCTCGTCCTCGTTGATGACATCAATCGAGAGACCGAGGCTGCGAAGCTCCTTGACGAGCACCTTGAACGACTCCGGCACGCCAGCCTCGACGATCTCGTCGCCCTTGACGATGGCCTCGTAGGTCTTGACGCGCCCGACCACATCGTCGGACTTGACCGTCAACATCTCTTGCAGCGTGTATGCCGCGCCGTACGCTTCGAGCGCCCAGACCTCCATCTCGCCGAAGCGCTGGCCACCGAACTGCGCCTTACCACCCAGCGGCTGCTGCGTGACGAGCGAGTACGGTCCGGTCGAGCGAGCGTGGATCTTGTCTTCCACCAGGTGCGCCAGCTTCATCATATAGATGATGCCGACAGTCACCGGGCGGTCGAACTTCTCGCCGGTGCGGCCATCGTAAAGCTCGATCTTGCCGTCCTCCGGTAGACCGGCCTCGCGCAGCGCCGCGCGAATCTCCTCCTCCTTCGCGCCGTCGAAGACCGGCGTGGCGACCCGGAAGCCGAGCCGCTGCGCGGCCCAGCCGAGGTGTGTCTCCAACACCTGCCCGAGGTTCATTCGGGAGGGGACGCCGATCGGGTTGAGGATGATGTCGACCGGCGTGCCGTCCGGCAGGTACGGCATGTCCTCGATCGGCAGGATCCGGCTGATCACGCCCTTGTTACCGTGGCGGCCCGCCATCTTGTCGCCCTCGGAGATCTTCCGTTTCTGGGCGATGCTGACGCGGACCATCTGGATCACGCCGGCCGGCAGCTCGTGGTCCGTGCTGTCGTCCCGCTTGAACGTCTTGACGTCAATGACCTTGCCATGGACGCCGTGCGGAACGCGCAGCGAGGTGTCCTTCACTTCGCGCGCCTTCTCACCGAAGATCGCGCGCAGCAGGCGCTCCTCCGCGCTCAGCTCCGTCTCACCGCGCGGCGTCACCTTGCCGACCAGGATGTCGTTCGGCCGGACCTCGGCGCCGATGCGGATGATGCCGTTCTCATCGAGATTGGCCAGGCTCTCGTCGCCGACGTTCGGAATGTCGCGGGTGATCTCTTCCGGACCGAGCTTCGTGTCGCGCGCCTCCGTCTCGTACTTCTCGATGTGAATCGAGGTGAAGACGTCGTCGCGGACCAGGCGCTCGCTGATCAGGATCGCGTCCTCGAAGTTGCCGCCTTCCCACGGCATGAACGCAACCAGCACGTTCTGGCCGAGCGCCAGTTCGCCGCGATCCGTCGAGGACGAGTCCGCGATGATTTGGCCGACCTCGACGCGCTGCCCCTTGACCACGCTCGGCCGCTGGTTGATGCAGGTGTCCTGGTTCGAGCGGACAAACTTGAGCAAGTTGTAGGTGTGCTCGACACCCTCGTCGTCGCGGATCACGATGCGCTTCGCATCGACGAACGTGACGACGCCGGCGTGGCGAGAGACCAGCACCTGGCCGGAATCCTTCGCCGCCTGGTACTCGACGCCAGTGCCGATGATCGGCGCCTGCGGCTTGACCAGCGGCACCGCCTGGCGCTGCATGTTCGCGCCCATCAACGCGCGGTTCGCGTCGTCGTGCTCCAGGAACGGGATGAGCGCAGTCGCGACCGAGACGACCTGCTTCGGCGAGACGTCCATGTACTGGACGTCCTCGGCCGGGATGACCGGGAACCGGTGACCACCTCCAACACGGACGGTCACCTGATCCGGGATGATCCGGTCCTTCTCGTCCAGCGGCGTGTTCGCCTGCGCGATCGTGACCTGCTCCTCGCGGTCGGCGGACAGGTAATCAATGATGTGCGACGCGACCGGCTTGATCCGGATCTGCTTGACGCCCTCGGCCTTCAGCTTCTCGACCATGTCGGCCGTCAGCTCGGTGCCGCGCGGAATGACGATCTCACCCGTCTCCGGATTGACCGCATCGTCCCGGAGGATCTGACCGACCGGATCGATCACCGGATCATCGAGGTTGAGCCGGGAGACGATCCGCCGGTATGGCGTCTCGATGAAGCCGTACTGATTGATCTTGCCGTACGTCGCCAGCGAGCCGATCAGACCGATGTTCGGACCTTCCGGTGTCTCAATCGGGCAGATGCGGCCGTAGTGCGACGGGTGAACGTCGCGGACGTCGAATCCGGCGCGGTCGCGGGAGAGACCGCCCGGACCGAGCGCCGAGAGGCGTCGCTTGTGCGTGAGCTCGGCCAGCGGGTTGGTCTGGTCCATGAACTGCGACAGCTGGCTGCCGCCGAAGAACTCACGAACCGCCGCCATCACCGGACGAGTCGTGCTGATCAGGCCCTGCGGCGTGACCGTCTCCGGGTCCATGATCGTCATCCGCTCCCGGATACCGCGCTCCAGGCGCTGGAATCCGGTCCGGACGTGCATCTGGATCAGCTCGCCGACCGCGCGGACCCGCCGGTTGCCGAGGTGGTCGATGTCATCAGGCTGACCCTGGCCATTGTTGAGCCGGATCATCTCCTTGATGATCTCGACCAGGTCCTCGGTCGTCAGGATCCGGCTCTGGATGACGTCGCCCGTCTCATTGCGGTGCTGGTGCAGCCGCTGATTGAGCTTGTAGCGACCGACCCGAGCGAGGTCGTAGCGACGATTATTAAAGAAGAGGTTCTCCAGCAGGGTAGTCGCGTTCTCGCGCGTCGGCGGATCGCCCGGCCGGAGCCGGCGATAGAACTCGATCAGCGCCTCATCCCGCGACTTGGTCGGCTCCTTCTCGATCGTCGTGCGGATGAACCGGCGCTCTTCGTTCGTGTCAACGTCCTGGAAGATCTCCAGGAGCTGCTCGTCCGTCTCGATCCCGACCGCGCGCAGCAGAATCGTGACTGGCATCTTGCGCTTGCGGTCGACCTTGACCGAGATGACGTCCCGGTTGGAGGTCTCGAACTCCAGCCAGGCGCCGCGATTCGGGATGAGCTTCGCCGTGGTCAGGAGCTTTCCGGTCGCCGGATCGGGCTCGCGCTCGAAGTAGACGCCCGGAGATCGGACCAACTGCGAGACGACCACGCGCTCGGCGCCGTTGATGATGAACGTGCCATCGGTCGTCATCATCGGGAAGTCGCCGAGGAAGATACCGTCCGGCCCCGTCTCCTTGATCTCGCCCGTCTCGCGCATGATCAGGCGGGCAGAAACGCGCAGCGGCGCGGCATAGGTCATGTCGCGCTCGCGGCACCACATCTCGCAGACGCGCGGATCGACCTTGGCGCGCTCCTGCTCCTCACCCTTCGGCATCCGCGTCCAAGGTGGGTCGAACCGCGGATCGAAGATGTGGAGCTCCATCTTCTTATGATGGTCGGTAATCGGGGAGATTTCCTCGAGAAGCTCGCGCAGCCCCTCCTGCACGAACCAATTGAACGACTCGATCTGCACCTGAATCAGATTCGGCATCTCGAGAACTGTCGGGATGCGCGAAAAGGTGCGGCGGTCGATGCCGATGTTCGACAGCACTTGCCGCTCTCGCGACACCACCGGTGGCAGCTCGGATACCGACCCGTTTGTCATCACCATTCAGCGTTCCTCCATACCGCGGCCCGCGATCCACGCTCCACGCTTGAGATGTCTGTCGCGGCGCGCTTACAGCATCACGAGTGCTCAGCCGGCCAGCTACGCACGCGACGCGGCATCCGTCCTTTCCGTATGTTCACTACGAACGACAAGAACAGTCCCGCCCGAGTCACGAACCCGGAAATCCAGGATCTTCAGTTGGTCACCTGTGGAACGGGGGGTCGTCAACGCCAAAGCGGGAGGGTAGGTACCTGCCCTCCCGATAATTCGCTCGTCGTTGGGTGGTCGCTCGCACGCCTCGCCCAATAATGTCGCCCGCGGTCCCGGACGCGAACGCACCCGCGCTACCGCAGCAGCTAATAATACGCCCAAGGGGTGCAAACTGTCAAGGTCCGCGCCAGCCTGATTTCATCCTTGCTTTGCCTGCCAGGCACGGCGCCCGAAAACCTCTTCCGACTGCGGTCAGACGACAGTCCCGGCGCGCCTCGACCAGCGACTTCGTGCCTCGATTCGGGCATGCGTGCGCCCGGCGAATTCCCTCCCCCGTACAAACTCACACGTCGGGAAAGGCCGCCACGGAGCAACCATAGAGCAGAAGGTGCCTCGACGGCGGGCATGCCCTCCGCTAACTCGCGGGGCCTGCTGCTATCAAGGACATTCGTCCGCCTCGCCGACTCCGCGGTCTCCACCAAATCTCGCTGCTAAACCCGGCTTCAAGCAATTCTCAAAATTGATGGTCCAAGGGTATTGACAAGCGGACACACCGGTGCTAGAGTGTACGTACTGAAGCGACGGGGACCGCGGAAGCGGTCAGCCAGCGGGAGATCGGAAACGGGATCCCCTGGCTTCGGGGAAGTAGCTGGCGGAAGCGTTCAGTACTTCTCTGAGGCGGCGGGTTTGCTCGACTCCGCGCCAAGCCGGTCGAGCAGGCATCGGAAAGCGGCGAAGGGTGGCAACACCCGACGTCAGCGCCGGTAGCCCGGAACGACAACGCTGCTCGCTGCGTCGATCCGGACCCACGCGACTGAGCGCCGGGCAACTGGCGCCGGACGCAGCCGTCGTGTCGCGGTCCTTCGGGGCCATTGCCGACACACCGACGCTTCAGGACGTGACGCCGACGACTGCTCACGCGGTTGTCGGCGTCAACGTTTAATTCGAGTGCTGAGTCGCAAGTGTTAAGTGCTGAGAGAGAGCGAATGGGGGCGTTCGCCTCGTCGGGGTGATAGATGACGCGCGGATGGGTGAGTGACCCGCTCTATTGGGTCGTTGGCCTTGTCGTCGTACTTCTCAATGTGATTCTCGTGCTGCTGCTCTTCTAATGCGGAACGAGAGGCGTTCGGATTCGCCTCCCGTTCCTACCTGCCTCACTTCTATCTCTCCGATCTGCGGCGCCGCGAACCGAACGTGGACTCTGGGCGCGGCATTTCGGATGCGGGCGGCCGCATTTCGGTATCAGCGGAAGATTCGGACGAGGATCTCGCTTGGTTGGGCTCCGTTCTCCTCGGCCGGAACTTGCGGACAGGCGGTGATACCAACCACCGTGTCCATCAGCGCGCGAAGCACCACATGGTCGTTCCGCTCGGCGAGCGATTCGCGCTGCTCCAGCTCCCCACGCTGTAGGATGGACACGTTCATGAACCAGTTGACCGGATCCGGGATCTGGTCGGCCTCGATGCCGTAGGGCGACAGCGCCCGCGTCAACGCCTCCAGGCAGCTCGGCCCGTCCTGGGTTGCGGAATTCTCGTCCGAATTCTTCTCATCCTCGGCCGAGCGCTGTGCGTCGCAAGCAGCGACGAGCATGTCGTGGCGGCCGACCGTGTCCTCTACCAGATCGAACATCGCGTTGCGGCGGTTCGAGTAGAGGGACATCCCCTTCTGGAGCATGATTGAATTGTTTTTCGAGCGCGTCACCGCGGTCGAAAGTCGCTCATCAGGGTCGGCGGCGTTGAAGGCGACGAAATCGGAGATTTGCTTCCCCTCCACCGCGATGATCTGCAGGAGTTGTCCCTCCTTCACTTCGACTCCAAGCGCCTCTCCGGGCTTGATCTGTTGCGCTTTGATGGCCATGCGGCCGAGCAGCACCTGGCTCACGCGGTTCCTCTCATCACTTCGCCATCTGTCACGTTCCTTCGCCCATTGTCGCAGGCGCATCGCGCTGGCATCAATGCGCTGAACGCCATCTCACGACCGCGCGCGACGGAAAGCGAGTGTACGACCATGTGCGATGACCCATCCCCCTCCTCACGGCGAGAGCGCCTGAGCGAGGTCGCATGGCTCGCGGTTGTGTTGGGCGTCACCGCCTTCGGCGGACCGGCAGCGCACATCGCGATGCTTCGCAACGAGGTCGTGGTCCGCCGGCAATGGCTGACCGATCGGCAGTTCCTCGACCTGATCGGGGTCACGAACCTCATCCCCGGCCCAAACTCGACCGAGATGGTCATGCACGTCGGGCATGAGCGCGCCGGCCGGCGGGGACTCGTGATTGCCGGCGTCGGATTCATCGCCCCGGCTGCCGCCGTCACCCTCGCCTTCGCTTGGCTCTACGTTCGCTATGGAACGACCCCAACCGGCGCTTGGCTTCTCTACGGCGTAAAGCCGGTTGTCATAGCCATCGTGGCACAAGCGTTGTGGAGCCTGGGCCGAACCGCGCTCACGAGTGCTCGGGAAGCGGTCATCGCCGGAGCGGCATTCGTGATGTACCTACTCGGCTTCAACGAGCTGGCGCTCCTCTTCGGTGGCGGCGCGATCGCCATCCTCCTCCGCGGCCTATCGCGGCTGCGAAGGTCAGCTGATCGAGTGACGTTCTCGCTCACGCCCGGGCTCTTCGCGCCGAGCGCGTTGCTATCGCTCGCTGCAAAGTCGCCGGACGTGGCGTACTCGGCGACGCGTCTCTTCCTGACGTTTCTCAAGATCGGCGCGGTGTTGTACGGCTCGGGGTACGTCCTGCTCGCCTTCCTCCGCAACGATTTCGTCAATCGGTACGGCTGGCTGACGGACCAACAACTTCTCGACGCCGTCGCCGTTGGTCAGGTCACTCCTGGGCCGGTCTTCTCCACGGCGACGTTCATCGGCTACCTCGTCGGCGGCTCGAGCGGCGCTATCTTGGCAACCGTCGCGATCTTCCTTCCTTCGTTCTGCTTCGTCGCCGCCGTCAATCCTCTCGTGCACCGTCTCCGCGGCCATGCCGGTCTCTCGCTCATGCTGGACGGCATAAACGCGGCCGCTCTTGGTCTGATGGCTGCCGTGACACTGCAGCTCGGTCGCGACGCCATCGTCGATCTCACCTCGGTGCTGCTGGTGCTCGCCGCCGCCGCTATCCTGCTCCGTTTTCGGGTCAACTCTGCCTGGATCGTTCTCGCGGGAGCGGCTGTTGGCCTAGTGAGGCAGCTCCTCACCTAACCCGGACGTAGAACGCCTCCGTAGCCGCTTCCCCCGCCGTCTGGTGGTCCGAGGCCTTAGACGTCGGCCAAACGGGACTATCTGGTCACAGTCTCCGGCGACTCCCGCCGCTAGTATGGCGGTGGTAGAGCCGGAGCCGATCAATGCCACCGGGACGTGGCCGGGCGTGCCCGTCGTGATTCGGTCCGGGTTCGAAGTGAGTCGACAAATGTCTTGAGGAGTCCTCGGAAATGGGATCCGCTAGAACAGGAGAGTCCCGGCTAAGAATGCGGCGCTTTGGCTGGTTTGCGGTCTTCGCGATCGTGCTCGCGATATTTGGCACGCTCTCGCTCGATGTCGGCATTGCGGCCGATCGCGGCAAGGTCATCACCCTGGGCGAGAGCCTGACGCCGGACCAGCGGCAGGAATTGCTCAATCTCTTCCAGGCAGGACCGGACGACACCGTCTACACCATCACCGAAGCCGAAACCAACGAAGCGATGGCCGGCGTCCTCGACGAGGTTGGCGCGGGCGTGACTGGCGCCTTCTCGTCCACCGCCCTTACCTGCCGCCCGCTGGGCGACGGTCTCGACGTCACGACACGCAACATCACGCTGGTCACGCCGAGCATGTACGCGATGGCCTTGGTCACGGCGGGTATCGGCGATGCGACGCTGGTGGTGGCGGCGCCTTCGACGGCCCCGGCGCTCGGCCTGACGGCGATGGCGGGGGTGTTCAAGACGTGGGACCTGGCGCCGTGCGACAGCGGGAACACCACGCCGGAGCGGCAGCGCCTGGCGCTGGAGGAGTTGGCGCTGACCGCTGAGATCGGCCAAGCACTCATTCTCTCCGGCAGACTTGACGGCGTGCAGCTCGCCTCCAACGTCATTCTCGAGACCCAGAAGATCATCGTTACCGAGAAGTTGAAGAAGAGCAGCGAGATCGAAGAAGCGGTCCGCGCGCAAGAGGCAGCAGCCGGGATCGTCATCCCAGACAACCTGCGCGCCGAGCTCATCGATCTCTTCGTCCGGCTCGTGAAGGCTGACATCGACTGGAGCACCTTCTCGGCTGGATGGACCATCACCTACGCCGACAACGACACCCGAATCACGATGACCGGCGAGGGCATCGCCATCCGCCGCGCCCGCCAGACCGCGACCGCTCAGGCGAAAGCCGCCAAGACGGCGACGGCCGAAGCCAGGGCCGCGCTGACCGCGACCGCGGAAGCAAGCAAGCGAATGACGGCGACCGCCGAGGCCGCGATGACGGCCACCGCCCAGGCGGAGGCGGCGATGACAGCGACGGCGCAAGCGGCCGCGGCTATGACCGCCACCGCTGCCGCGCAACCCACCGCCACGCCGACGCCCTCCCCGACTCCGACGCCAGCACCTTTCGCCGTCACGGGAACGATCTCGAAGATTCAGGATCTGACGATCTCGATCAAGCCCGAAGGCGGCAAGGAGTCAGTCGACTACGTTGTCGAACCGGACGCCAAGATCACGCGGGAAGGTGAGGCCTCGACGATCGCTTCGCTGAAGAAGGGCGATGAGGTCACCCTCACGGTCGACGGCAACACGCAACACGTCCGGGAGATCGTCGCCACGGCAGCGCCGGTCAGCCCGCTGGCGAACGTGATGAAGCTGTGGTGGGTCATCCCGGTGATCGGTCTCGTCGGCGCGGTCATCGCGCTGCGCGGAAAGGTGGGCGATCGCGATCCGTTTGTGGTCAAGCGAATCGCCGCTGCCTAAGCGACACGGAGGAGGAAGGCAGATGCGCCTGCTCTCTGGCGCCTCGACGAACGGGGCAGCAAAGAAGTCCGAGGACAAGCAATCGAAGCGGAAACGGCGAGACGAGGATCCAGGGATTCCTCCTGAGCTTCTGCTCCGCCGCGACCACAACATCCGCTATGAGCGGAATGGAGCCGTCTACGCCACCGATGGGAAAGTCGGGACACTGAAAAAGGTGGTCGTGGACGACGCGGCAGGAGAAGTCGAAGCGCTGGTGATCGCCGTCGACGGCAGCGATCGGCTGGTGCTCATCCCGCCCGACTTGGTCGACAAAACCGCGGGGAGCGCCGTCTTCCTCGTCGTCAATCGCGCCCAGTTCACGGAGCGCTTGGCCAACGCATCCGACTTCGACAAGCGCCAGTACACCCGGGTCGATCTGAAATCGCTGCTGAAGCGCGAGCGCCCGGCCTCGGCAGCTCACCCACGACGGGCTGTCTCCAACGTCGGCAAGGACTTTGTCGAGACGCCGAACGTCTCGCCGCTTAGCCGCCTGCAGCGCACATCGGGCACGCTCGCGGCAGACTAATCGCCAATATCGCCCGATCTGTCGCTTCAGGCTTCCGGATGCCGCGCCGTGATCTCCCCAATGAGGTCGGCTATTGTCGGATGCGCGCGCAGGCAGCACTCAAAGGCGCGACTCGCCGCCGACGATAGGACGGGAGCGAGCGCGGCCAATTGGTCAGCAGCAGATGCCTCGGTCAACGCAAGGCCGAGGCATCGGTCTTTTAGTTCCGCCTCTCTCTCCTCGCACCAACGAGAAACTTCAGTCGCAATGTCTTCCAGCTCGCGCTGGAGGTGCAGCAGGTCATCTTGATCGAGCTGCGGGGCAAGCTCGAGCCTTACCCGAACTTGATGGATGCGCGCGGCCGGCTCATCGAAGAGCTCCCGCAGGAAGAGCGCCTCACCGAAGCGGTGGGTGAAGCGGCAAAGGTTGTAGAGCCGCTTGGCAACCTTCACGAAGTCAGGCGGCCTGCACTGCGCGTAGTGAGCCGCCTCCCGCTCCATCGCTATCACATAATCAGCGGTGCCGTCCTTAAGAATGCCAGCTATGGCAGCGGCGAGTGCCGCGCCGTCTGCATCGAGATAGACCTGCTGGTAATCGCCGTCGATCGCGCCATCGAGCCCGACGATTCCGCCGTTCGGCGATTGCCACGTTGCGTCAATGACCTTGCTGACTCGCCACGGACCACCGACCTCAACCCTGTCGACGATCCAATCGAGCTTGATGAATCCGGGCTTCGCGACCGCCTCCTCCAGACGAATCGTGACCTCACTCCCAGCGTCGCTTGCTACTACAACTGCCCCCCGGGCGAAATCCTCGGGTGTCCAGCGCAGGACGCTGTGATTCGCGACGCCGAGCATCAACTCCTCGAAGCGAAAGCCCGCATGCTCAGCGGCTCGCGCAATGACATCCCGGATCGCCTGGAGCAGGAGTTGGCACGCATCCTCGCGAGTCGGAGCCGTGATGTGCACACGTTCGAAGTAATCAATGTCGGACGGATAGGGATGCGCCCGGCCGAGCGCCGCGCTTCCGGCAATCGCCAAGCCGGCTCGGACGTTCGCTGAATCTGGCGTCGCGACGACCTGCCCGATCTCCCGCAGGAGGTTGGTCCAAGCCGGATCGAAGTCGACGAGAACGAGCTCGTGACCGGCGATGCCATGATGCGCGTGGTAAGCCCACTCGTCCTCTGTTGTGAGCGCCTCCAGTAGCGCCACGAGCCACTCACGGGATCGCTCCGCTTCGACTGCGATCCCCGCTCTTCGCGCGGCGATCTCCAATTCCGCCAACACTTGCTCCGGCACGAGCACAGGCATCCCCGCGGCTGCCCGCTCGGGCAGGTTTGGCTCGAAAGCAGCCGATGAGCGTCCGGTCGATGTCATTACGCCGAGCCTCCCCGCCCAGCCGCTCGCACCGATGGGCGTGCGTTCCTAACTGAAATCAAACGCCTGAAATCAGATGAATGCATTTTGCCATGTTATGGACATCGGCCGCATCCGCAAACTCGCAGAAATCTCATCGACTTTGCCAGCGCCGCGCTCCCGCGATTGGCAACTCGCTACGTGCAGCGGTGCCCGGATATGGAGATAGTTCGTGCCATACTTATCTTTACGTGAGACGACGGCGCTGCACCGACGGTTCCGACCGGCAGCTGCGGCGCGAACGAGGTGGCGACAATCGCGCGGAGCGCGGCGGCGAAGGAGGAGATCGATGGAGAACCGGTGTCCGAATTGCGGAAATCCGACTCGCCCTGGAGCGCGGTTCTGCACGAGTTGCGGATTTCGCCTCCCGGAACAGCCGGCCGAGTCTCCCGCGCCGACGGTGGGTCGTTCCCCCTTCGCCACGACGTCCACGATCTCCTCGTGGTGGCCCGGTCAACAGCAATCATCTTCCTCCGACGCGGACCGCGTAAGTGAATCTGAGTCGGCTCCCGCTGAGACGGCATCGGCCGCGCAGGAGTCCGCTCCTGAGCCGGTCACCGAAGAGGCAGCACCGGCCTCGGCGGACTTCGAGGCTACGTCCGCGCCCGCTGCCGAGCCTGAGACCGTAACCGCGTCCGCCGCCGAAACGCAGGCGACCGAAGAGGTCAGCGCCGAACCGGCGACGCAGGAGGAGTCCGCGACCCCGTCCAGCGCGGCAACGTCCTGGGAAGAGACGCTCGCGGCGTTCTCGGCTACCCGGACCCCTGAGCCGGTCACCACGACCAGCGGCAACGAGGGGCAGGATCAAGACCCATTAGGGCGAGCCGAGTCGCTCTTGGACGAACTGCGCGCGCTGCTGCCCGAGCTGGCTCAAGCGAAGACCTCCTCGGGCGTGGATCCAGAGGCTGTCGCCGCCAGCCTCGCCGCCGCGAGGGAAGAGCTCGCTCTAAAGCGGTCCGCCCTGGAATCGCTGGGCGATGTCGCCGAGCGGGCGCAGGCACATCCGCGCGACCTCGATGTGATGCTCGATCTCGTTGCCCGCGCGGGAGCAATTGTCGAGCTCAAGAGCGCCTACAGCCGGGCACTCGCGGCGATGGACGACGCGCTGCGAGCGCTCCGCCGCGACTGATCCTCGCGGTCAATCTGATTCCTCTAACTCCCTGATTCGCCAAGGAGATTCGCATCGCCAGGGAGGCGGCAGGACCGAAACCGGGCTGCCCCCCTGGCACTTGGCATGCGTCGGTAGTGCCTCAGTTGACGCCTGCTGGTGCTCGGCGTCCCCGTTGCATTGCTGGCTGTCAGGAGGTCTACATGACCGAGAGTCGAGATATTCAATCGGAAGAGAGCCGCGGATTTGTCGAGGGTTGGGGAACCGCTGGCTCTGGAGCTGACGACGAAGCCGGGCGAACGGTGCCGGCCGGAGAACATCAGGGTTTGAGCGCGACTTTCACGGCAGAGCAGATCGCGGCTACCTTCCGCGTCGGTGTGGAACGGGTCGAGCGCGCGATGAAGGGAGAGCTCGGGTTGGATCGCGCGGCACGGGTTGACTCGCTTGGCGCGCAGCTTCTGGCAGAGATTCTCCTTGCTGACCGTCCGCTCGCGGATCGCGAGGCAGCCTTGATGGAACTGGGAGCCTATACGCCGCGCTCCGACACCGCCTGGGGCCTGGGCGACAAGGCGCCAGGTGAGGAAAGCGATCGCCTTGCCGGATCGGCCGACCGGCCCGCGACAGAGCGAGCTAGCCCGCACTCGTCGTACAACCCGGCAACGCAGCCCGCCAACGACGAATAGCGTGCCGCTCTGGCGCTCCTCTCGAAACGATTCCGGTCTCGACCACGGATAGGACGATTGGCCGATAGACTGTTGGCCCTTCGGCGGGCATGCTCGTCGTGGCGTCATTGACGCGGGTACGAGCGCACCGACGACGGATGACGGCATGGCAATCAATGCACCAGCAACTTCAGAACGACCAATCACAATCGGCTCATTTGCGCTGCTCCGTCGCTTGCCGGCTAGCCCCGCCGAGCGTCCGGGCATAATTGTCGCCGAGGCGGCCGGCCGTCCTGAGACCCCGTTCGCCGAACGTTCCGCCATCCTCCGGTGCTTCCCAGCGCCTCCGGCCGGCGAAGCTGATCCGCTCCAAGAGGCTGCCCGAAAGCTAATCAGCATCTCTCACCCGCACCTGGTTCCAGTGCTCGAAGCGGGTGTGCAGGGCACGGTGGTCTATGCCGCCGAGGCTCGCCCAGACGGCGTCGCTCTCACTGAGTACGCGCGCGGCAACGCCCTTCCCCCAGCGACGGTCGCGCGGATAGTCGCGGATCTAGCCGCCGCGCTCACTCATCTGCACTCATCGGGATTGAGTCACGGCCGGGTGACTCCCGCCTCGATCTGGATCGACGGCAGCGGGCGGGCGCTACTCAGCGGACTCGTCCCGGCGGTGCCGCCAGTCGATCCAAACGCCGCGGATCCCTGGGGACTGCCCGAGGGGATCGGCGCCGGGCTGGCCGCGGATCAATACCACCTCGCCCTTACCGCCACGCAGCTCATTACCGGCCGCGAGCCGACTGGACCAGCTGATCCGAACAGGGTAGTTATGGACGGCGTTGCCGAGCGCATCGCGGTCATCCTTCGACGCGGATTAGCGATACGTCCGGATAGCCGATTTCCATCCGTGGCCGATTTCAGCCGGGAGCTGAGCGCGGCCGTCGCGCAAACGGGCGAGGACTTGATCGCCGCCGTCTGGGAGGCGCTCGCGCGAGAGGACCGCGCGATGGCCAACCTCATGATCGGTCTTGCCGAGCGGTGTGCACCCGATCACAAAGACCTACCGCTCCTTCGCCTCCGCCTCCAGGCAGGCGCGCCACCAGGCATTGAATCGCTCGCGCAAGCTCTCGGCAACATCGCTCCTTCGCCTGCCGAAGGCGTAACCGGCGCGACAGTTCCTGGTCAGGCCCCGGCAGCAGCGACGCCGGCTGGGGCCGATCAGGCCGCCATCGCCGCACTCCTCACGCCTCCCGTCGTTCCCACGTCGCCGGCCAAGCGCTCCAATCCATGGATAACGTTTGCGGCCGGGTTCTTCGGCTGCATCGCGCTCCTGGTGCTGCTTATCGCGCTTTCGCTCGCCTACAGCTAGTGAAGCGATAGATCGCGGCTAGCGCCGCGTCTCCGGCCAATCCTCGAACGCCGCGTCCTCGGCGGTATTGGAGCTTGTCGTTTCCACCGGCTCCTCACTTAGCGGCGGAGTCTCACTTGGCGCCTGCGATTCGACCGCCGGCGAGGCGTCGATCGGCATCGTTGGTTGGTCCGGCGACAAAGGCTGGATCGGCTGGGAATCAGCCGCCGGCAGCCGCTCCTCGCCAGGCTCCAAGAGTTGGGGCTCCTGAGGCACCAGAGCCGCGCCACATTGAGCGCAGAATCGTCCCGGCGGCGTCCGGCTTCCGCAAACGGGACAGGTGATCCAGCTCTCGTGCGCCGCTCGACTAAGGCGGTCAGTCTCCACCGCATCGCGCACGACGATTCGCGCGGCGAAGGCCAGACCAGCGAAGATCACCACATCGAACGCCAGCTCCGCCCGAGTCTCCCCCCCAACGGTGATGAGACCGACCAGCGCGGTCGCGATCGCGCCGCCGAACGCCGCCACGGCGCCAGCAAGAAGGTCGAGCCTCCCGCGGTCAAGCTGGCCCCGCCAGAGTGCCGCGCAGAGGATGGCGCTCGTCGCACAGGAGATCCCGGGACGGACGATCAGCACGCCAAGCAGCGCGGCCGTCCAATCCCCGACTGAGCCACCGAGGCGATCTTCCTGAATCACCGGCCAGAAATAGGTGATCGCTGCCGCCGCGGCGAACGCGCCGCCAGAAGCTGAGCCAAGCAGCACGCCGTCCATCACCTCATTGCGGAACGCGGACTGCTGTCGCACGAAGAGCGGTCCGGCAACCTTCAGCACCTCGCCGATGATCGGAACGATGATGCCGACGACGAGGATCGAGGCGGCTCCCGCATCGGCGATGTCCAGATTGACCCGACTCATCATCGGGCCACAGCAGGTAAAGGCGGGATCCGTCTCGCGCTCAAACTGTTTGAGCAGGATGATGTTGAGCAGTCCGATGAAGACTCCGGCGATGGCGCCGAATCCAGCGGAGATCGCGACCCATCCCCACGGCTCGGACTCGAAGAGGTCGCGCCGGCTCATCTCTAGGAGGACAGCTACCGGCAGGATCAAACTGGCGATCAAGATGGCCAGGCCAACGGAATCGAACAAGAGGGCCACAACCGCGGCACAGCCACCGACGACGATCGCCGTGTACGGCCGGACGACGGCTTCCCTGATTCGCCCGAGATTCGGCCTCGTTGCCATCCGATCTGCCTTTCCCTGCTCTTTGCCTGCTCAGGTATCCGCGAGGTCACATGTTTTGCCAGTAGTGTAGACCGCGGTCGGCTAGCGCGGCGCCACGCCACTTTCGCCGCCCAGCGCCCGCTCGATCTCGTCAAACGTTGGGAGCGCGTCAAAGGCGCCTGACTTCGTCGTCGCGAGGGCGCCCGCCACAACCGCGTAGCGCATCGCGTCCACCAGCCGGTGACCGCGAATCATCTGCGCGACCAGCGTCCCGGCGAACGCATCCCCTGCTCCCACAGTATCGACCACTTCGACCGCCAGGGACGGCGAGTGGAACTCCGTGTCACGGTCAATCGCAACGGCGCCGACCTCCCCGAGCGTGATCACGATCGCGGGGCACCCGAGTCGCTCCTTGAGCGATCTGCCAGCGCGAAGCGCATCGTCCGGGTCATTGATAGCCCCGCCAGCAAGGCGTTCCGCTTCCCTACGATTTGCAATCAGGAGATCGACATGGCGGACGAGTTCGCTAGGTAGCTCAACCATCGGTCGCGCGGGAAGCGGAGAGGCGTTCAAGATGACCATGGCGCCTGCCTGACGCGCGATGGCGGCGGCTTTGGCGCTTACCGCCGCCGAGACTTCGAGCTGGAGCATCAGGGCGCGACTCGCCTCGATCGCGGACCGGGTCCGCTCGACATCCTCCGGATTGAGCCGCGCGGAAGCGCCCGGCACGATAATCGACGCGTACTCTCCATCGCGGCCAATCAAGATCGGGCTCGCTCCGGTCGGGACCTCACCGTCAATTTGAACATAGGAGAGGTCCACTCCCTTGGCCGAAAGGCGCGCCCGAAGCTCCACTCCTAGTGTGTCTTCCCCCACCCTACTGATGAGGAACGAGCGAATCCCGCAAAGCGCCACCTGCGTCGCCTGGTTGCCCGCCTTGCCGCCCGGCTGCATCGAGAACCGTTCGCCCAATAGCGATTCACCGTGAGATGGCAAGCGCTCGGCGACCGCGATGAGATCCATATGCAGGCTGCCGAGCACCGCAACTGATGGCTCGCTCATGGTCACCCGCCTGCATTCAGCGCCAATTCTTGGAGAAGCCGCGTTGCGGCGAGCGCGTCGTGCCTCGCCTGGATCGCACGAATCTCTTCATCATTCATCCGGTCGAGAAGACGCTCCAGGCGCATCACAGTGGCGATGTTGTGGGCGGTCTCCGCGGCTGGATCGACACGCTCCGGGAATGTGTCGAAGTAGATCGTCCCGCGATAGTCGTACCGGCGCAGATACCAAAGCAATTCGAGTGTTTCCCAGAGGTGGACGCTGGCTACAGGCAAACCATCGTCGGCCGGGCCGTAGCCATCGTTGAGATGCACGCCAAACAGGCGGCCGGCTGCCAGCGCCTTGGCGGCCGCGGCGGCGGGTAATTCTCGCGCCATCAGACTGTGGCAGAAGTCGATCTGCACGCCGAAGTTCGGCCGATCCACATCGCGAACTGCCAGCAGCGCGTCGGACATTGAGCCGATCAGCGAAGCTCGCCGCGGCTCGAGCAGCTTGTACTCGACACTGATTCGGATAGACGGGTTGTGGTCAGCCACGCGGCGGAATCCTTCGATCTCCCGCTCCCACAGCGTCTCGTAATCGACCTCGAACGGGAGGTCGAAGCCGTCGTGCGCCATCCATAGATTGACGTGAGGCACGCCGAGTCGGGTGGCAAGTTCGACCGCCTCGATGGCCACCGCGATTGCTTTCTCGCGGACATCCGCCGATGGGTGAGAAAACGCGCCAAGCGCGAAATCCGCCGCCTCGAAGCGCAAGCTCAGCGCGGTCAAGGAGAGCCCGTTCTCTTCGAGGAGCGCAACCAGGCTTGGCTCTTCGATGCCCCGCAAGTGCTGAGGATAGTTCAGCTCAACCGCGTTCAGCCCGGGAATGGCAGAGATCGCGCGAAGCAGATCGGGCAATGCGGTTCGCGAGGGGGACCGAAACGAGTTGATGCGCGTCGCGAAATACTGGCGGAAATTCGTGAATGCTTCGGGGAAATCCGTTGTCATGCGTTCAGTCTCATCGGTCGGCTGGCGATTCAGGCATGACTGCCGAATATCAGCCACGCTAAACGTTGGTTGACAGTCTCCAAACGTGCTGCATACTATCAATCGCCCTAAGCGACCGTCGAAACGCTCAGCCAGGAGAACGATAGCCGAACGGGGGACTCCGCAAGCAAGGGCGCGTCTTTGTGCGCGCAGAGGGACGGCGACAAGCGTATTCTGGCAAGCGAGACGGCGGAATGGTGTGGCAGGATTGGCACCGCAGAATGAGGAGGTGAGAAGTGTCGCACCGTGAGGTCAAGCTCTTCGGCCGTCGCGCCAATCGGCGGACCGTCGTCAAGGCCGCGACCGGAGCAGCAGCATCGTTCTGTGCCTGGGGCGTCGCCGGTAAGGCTTACCGGCGCGCACTGGCTCAGGAAAGCGTCAAGGACCAGATCTTGGCGATTCCGGGGCCGGGCGCTGGCGCTCCGACCGAGTCGGACATGGAGCGCGTCGGCGAGCTCTGCCTGCGCACGCAAAATCGCGGCAAGTTCCAGGGTCAGACGGTCGTTTTCCAGGGTCTGAGCAACGCCGGTTTCCACGTCAACGTCTTCCGCCCGCTCTGCCGCGCGTGGGAGGAGGCGACCGGCGCCAAGATCGAGTGGATCGAGGTCACCCAGGCTGACTCCTATCCGCGCATGTCGCAGGCGATCTCGACCGGCAACATCGAGTTCGACGTCCTCGAAGGATCGGGTACGTGGGAAGGCGAGCTCCTTGGCGGCGGCTACTGCGTCCCGATGCCGGATTGGGTGCGGAACGATCCGGGCTACGACTTCGATGACATCGTCCCCTACCTGCAAGGCCCGACCCGCACCTGGGACGGCGTGATCTACGGCGCCTCGATCGACGGCGATATGCACCATTTCAACTACCGCAAGGATGTCTTCTCCGATCCGGGCCTGGCGGAGGAGTGGAAGGCAAGCGGCGGCGAAGGCGAGTGGGGCGTGCCGACGAGCTGGCAGCAGGTGCAGGCCTACTCCCAGTTCCTGAAGGGGAAGGAGTTCGAGGGCCAGCCGCTGTACGGCATCCTCGATCCCCTCGCCCGCGGCGGTGGCGTCGGCGCCTACTTCTTCTTCAGCCGCGCCAGCGCCTACGCGAAGCACCCGGACGATCCGGCGTTCTTCTTCGATCCAACCGACATGACGCCGAAGATCAACAGCCCGGCGTTCGTCCGCGCGCTCGAAGACATGATCGCGGCGGTCGATGCCGCGCCGCCGGATCAGGTCAACGCTGACCTCTTGAAGACGCTCGGCGACTTCCTCGCCGGAACCGGCACGATGGTCCACTGGTGGGCGGACGTCGGATCGAACGTCTACACCTCGGATCAGAGCGTGGTTCAGGACAAGGTCGGCGTCAGCATCCTGCCCGGCTCGCCGGATGTCTACAACTGGCAGACCAAGAGCTGGGACACCATCCCGGCAGACGCCACGCCGGCTCCCGGCAGCGCTCCTGGCCTCAACCATGCGCCGTACCTCGCGTTCCTTGGCTGGGGCCTGTACGTGATGAAGGCGGCCGAGGAGCGCGGAGTGTCCGAGGCAGCCTGGGACCTCGTCTCCCACCTGACGGGCAAGGACATCTCCCTCTGGATGATGATCTACCCGTCCGGCATGAACCCGTGGCGCATGAGCCACTTCAACGCGGCGGACTGGACGATTGCGGGTTACCCTGAGGCGTTCGCCCAGGAGTACCTCGACTCGATCATGAACTCCTACAACCACCCGAACCGGATCGTCGACCTCCGTATCCCGGGCGCCGGTCAATACCTGATCGCCCTGGAGGACGAGTACACGCGGGCGGTCGCCGGCGAGATCTCCGCGCAAGAGGCGCTCGACAACGCGGCCGCGAAATGGAACGAGATCACCGACCAACTCGGTCGGGAGCAGCAGCTCGCGCTGTACCAGGCGTCGCTCGGCTAGACGCCGCTGCTGGCCGGCGGGGGCCATGCGCCAACCCGCCGGCCTACTTTGATCGAGATAGCGCTTAGCGAATCGGACGGGATGCCTTCGCCAGCCACAAGCCGGCAGGGCATCCCAGACTGTGAGGTGACGGAGTGGCGACCAAGACGGTGCCGGCAGGGCAGGTGGTCGCCCCCGCGCGCCCACGCTCCAGCATCGCGTGGGAGCGCCGGGCGTTTGTGTTGCCGGCGGTGATCGCGACACTCGCGGTCGTGATCTTTCCGACAATCTTCGGCATTTACGTGAGCTTCACCGACTGGCAGCGGGCCAGCACCGCCGGACGCGTCTTCAACGGTCTGGATAACTTCCGGCGAATGTGGAACGACGATGCGTTCTGGACGGCCCTGAAGAACAACCTGATGTTCGTCGTCATCGGGGTGCCGATTCAGTACGTCATCGCCTTCGGCCTCGCCCTCCTTCTCAATCAGGAGATTCGCGGCAGGAAGTTCTTCCGCGTCGTCTTCCTCATCCCGTTCATGATGAGCCCAATCGCCATCGGGTGGATGGTCGGCCGGGCGGTGCTCGACGCGCGCTACGGCCCAGTCGCTTGGGCACTCGATGAGCTCGGATTCCGCGCCACGTTCTACGACACGGGCCTCAAAGCCGTCTTCACGCTGATTCTCATCAACGCTTGGTACGCGATTCCGTTCATGCTCGTCATGCTGCTGGCGGGCCTACAGGCGCTTCCCCACGAGGTGTTTGAGGCCGCGAAGATCGACGGCGCCAGCCGCTGGGCATCGTTCCGCGATATCACCTTCCCGTTGATGTTACCCGTGAGTCTGACCGCGATCGTCTTGCGCGTTGTCTTCGAGTTCAAACTGATCGACATCATTCAGGTGGTAACCGGCGGCGGCCCCGGCTCCAGTTCGCAGACATTATCGTTTTATGTCTACAAAGAGGGCTTCCTGAGTGGCAATATCGGCTACGGCACGGCGATGGCCGAGGTCTTTCTCATCTTCGTCATCATCTTCGTGACGATTCTCATCGCCATCTTCAGCCGGTGGCTCCGTCGGGTGACATAGGATCGGGAGCAGAACATGAGCGCGCCAGCCATCGAAATCACGCGGAGCCGAGGACGAATCTCGCTCGGAAAGCCGATCACCTACATTCTGCTCATCCTCTGGGCTTTCATTTGCCTGTTCCCACTCTATTGGACGGCAACGCTCTCGCTGAAGAATCTGGTCGCGATCACAACCGGGCCGAAGTGGATCCCGTGGGTCGATTTCACGCCGGTTTACCTTGGCTGGCGCGACCTTTTCGAGAGCAGCCAAGGGGACCGGTTCTTCACGGCCTTCCGCAATAGCCTCGTCATCTCTCTCAGCGCGGGTTTCGCGGCGTTGGTTCTCGGCTCGCTCGCGGGCTACGGCCTGACGCGGTTCCAATACAAGTTCGGTCCATGGCGCAACCGCGACATCTCGTTCTGGTTCCTCTCGCAGCTCGTCTTGCCGCCGGCGGCGGTCATCATGCCGCTGTACATCCTCTACAACGAGGTCGGGCTGTACGACTCGCGCATCGGGATGATCCTGCTCTACACGGTCGCGTTCCTGCCCATCGTCATCTGGATCATGCGCGACCAGTTCAGCGCGATCCCGATCGAGCTGGAGCAAGCCGCGCTCGTGGATGGGGCCTCCACCTGGGGAGCGTTCCTCCGCATCGCGGTGCCGCTCGCTGCGCCGGGAATGGTGGCGGCTCTGATCATCGTCGTCGTCTTCTGCTGGAACGAGTACCTCTTCGCCGCGATCCTCACGTCACGGACGGCGTACACGCTGCCCCAGCTCATCGCGACGCAGGTGAGCTCGCAAGGCGTGAAGTTTTGGACGATGGCGGCGGTCGCGATCAGCGCGGTCGCGCCGCTGATCGTGATCGGCATTCTCCTAGAGCGATACATCGTCAAGGGTCTGACCGCGGGCGCCGTCAAGTAGCCGGCGGCGGCTGCCGCGTGGCACGGCACATGCTCAATTTCCTCGCTAGTGGCCGCTAGAAGGCAGGCGGCTGTCAGCGAGGAGAAATGATGAGCAAGAAGCCGAATCCCAAGACGAATGAAAAGCCAAGCGACAAGTACGCTCAGTCCGACGAGGCGCCGCCTCCCGGCCGGAAGTCCACGCCGGAATACATCAGCAACGTCGACGCCGAGGACATCGTGCAGGACGCCTCGGAGGACTCGTTCCCCGCGAGCGATCCACCTTCGTACACGAGGGGCAGGAAGGAAGAGCGGGAGAAGCCCAAGTCGAGCTAGCGCGCCGCTTCGCTCATCCTCGGTCGGCAGAAAAGCGAGCGCCGGAGCCAGCGTCAAATAGCCGGCTCCGGCGCTTTCGGTTCAGCGAGGTTATCGGGATCGCTAGTCCCAGGGCCCGAGACCGAAGATCGCTCCAACAATGGCCTGGACGATCCCGTACGCGATGATCGAGATGATCCCGACCGCGATCGCACGGCCAGTGCTCAGCTCGAGCGACTGGCGCAACGCAATCACCGCGGCGATCAGGAACCAAATTCCCGCAATCGCGGACACGATCCAGCCGATCACCGGGATGAAGGCGATGACGTTCAAGATTTGCGGGGTGTAGGCAAAGCCAAGCGCCCGCATGACCTGGCCAGCATCAGCGGATGTCGTGGAAGCACCAAGGAGCCGCGTCCCGACGAAGAAAGCCACAAGGGAGAAAAGCAGCCACCCAACGATGCCGTAGATAATCCCGCCGATCAGGCCCGTGCCACCGTCATCGCCGAGCGCGCCAATGCCGTTGGCAAGGCTGGCCAACGCGACAACGATCAGGGCCTGGGTCGTCGCGTCGTTATCGCGCTCGACCTCCTCGTAGGTTGCGACATCGAGGCGCAATGCGCCCATCATTCGGTCAACTAACGAGCCGGACGTTCCCGTCATAACCCCCGTCCCCTCCCTGTCGACACGACGTCAGATCCACTTTGCAGGGCGCACGGACATTGTCGCAGGTTCTTCGTTCGCCGTCACTACCACCAATTCTTAGGCGGCTTGGGGGATCTCAATCGCCGCTTGCGTCGGCCCGCCAGAGAAGCCGCGTATTCCACGTCGGCAGCATGATGTGCGGCTGGAATCCGAGAACCTCCTCCCGCACGGCCGTTAGCTCCTGAGGGAACCCGAACCACAGACCGAAGAGATCGTCGTTGACGGCGCGCTGCAGTCGGATCAAGGCATTACGCAGTCCCTCTTGGCTGCGCGCCTCGAGTGCGTCTCGAATCGCGTCGTCCGCGTCGCGGTTGCGGTAGCCACCAGGATTCCACCCCTGGGGATTGACTCGAATGTCCCAATCCGAGCCGTAGAGGTCGAAGTCCGTGAACCCTGGGTATAGCGCGTACGCGTAGGCGATGAGATCGTAGTCACGCTGCGATGTCCAGGCATCCAGGAAGCGATCCGGGGCAAGCGGCCGGACAGTTAGCTCAACGCCGGCCTCGCGCAGATCGGGCACGATCGAGTTGAGCACCGCTAAGAGCTCTGGCCGCGCGTCATTCCGGACGATGACCGACAGCTGCAACGGGTTTCCATTTTCGTCTTCGACGATCCCGTCGCCATCCTCATCGGTCCAGCCAGCTTCGCCGAGCAGGCTGCGGGCGGCGGCGACATCGCGCGGGGGATTGACGATTGAGGGATCGTACGCCCAAGGCTGCGCGATCGTTCCCGCGCGATCGGCGTGAATAAACCCGGAGAAGACCTCGCGCGCGTACCGCTCGCGATCGATCGCGAGCGTGAGCGCCTGACGGATACGGATGTCTCTCAACAGGTCGCGGGGCTCACGAGTGGGATTGTCGAAGTTGAAGGCCGCGAACATGACCGACGCCGAGTCAGAGACGTACAGCCGCCCCGGCGTATCGGAGATTTTCGGGAGATCAGCAGGCGCGACGGGCCCGAGGATCTGTGTCCGCCCCTCCTTCCAAGCCGCGATGCGCTCGTCGGCATCCTCGCTCCACTCGAGCGCGAGCCGCTCGGCGTAGGGAGCCCCGGCCCAATACCGCTCCCACCGCGAGAATGAGATCCGGTCGTCGGCGCGCCGGCCGACTTGCCAGGGACCGGTGCCGATCGGCGCGTTCCGCCGCCAGTTGTAGCCGGTCAGCGTCCGCTCGCCCTCGGGTCGCTCTTCCCAATAATCCACGTACTGGGCGCGCTGGAAGATGAACATGCTGGACGCGTTGAGCAGCCAGCTGCCATCCGGTTCCGACAGCGTCACCTTGACCGCGTATTTGCCGTCGGTCTGGGCCGAGACCATCGTCGCGAACATGTTGCGCACGGCGCTATCGAGGTCGTCACGGTAGACATAGAGGGAGAAAACGACGTCACGCGACGTGAGCTCAGTCCCGTCATGCCAGCGGACGTTTCTCCGCAGCCGGTAGGTGATGCGCGTCCGATCATCGCTCCACTGCCAGCGCTCGGCGAGCCAGGGACGCGGCTCCATCGTCACCTCGTCGATCCAGACGAGGGGATCGAGGTAGCTCGCCATGATCTGGAAATCCTGGCGGAAGGCGGCCGGACTGAAATCGAGGTTGTCTCCAGCCGTCAAAGTCATCGCCAGTGAGCCGCCCTCGATCGGCTGTCCCGGATAGTTCGGCCGCGGGTCGCGAACTACCTCGAGCAGACCGATGCGCTCAGGTCCGGGTGTGGTGGGCGTGCCGACCGGCGACGCCACCGGCGTGGCTGCTTGATACCGCTGACCACCTCGCGGTCCCAATTCGTCCCCGGAAGCGGAGACGATTGATGGACTTACACCAGCGCGGTTAGCAAGGATGACTGGAGCAGCGGCCGCGCCGGCAAAGAATGCGCGACGACTGAAGCGATGCGACATGAATGCGGCGCCTCCCCCATTTCGTGGATGCTGATCAGAGCTCAACCGAGAAGTCCTCCTAATTGCGCCGCAATCCGCGGGCGAGCGGCGCGTCCGACGACGGCAGTCTACGGAACACAGCACCGCCTCCCAAGGCGGGAACCGTTATGACCGCGAGCAGTATAGGATGCGGGAGCGGGGATGACCGCGCTATGGCGGAATTCAATCCTCGTCGCGTGTATGGACGATTACCTGCGGCCGCGGGGTGAACGGCAGCGGAGCTGAGCCGTTGCCCTTGGCATATGTGCCATCGGGTAGCAACGCACCCGGATCGCGCTCTCCGCGAATGACATACCGGGCGATATCCCAGAGCTGCTCGCGGAACCACTTCGCCACGTCGTCTGATTCGACCGCGCGGCGCAGGTTCTCGGCGCGGCGCCTGCGCTCGGAGAGTGGCATGGTCAGCGCGCGGTAGATCGCTTCCGCGGTGCCCTCGACGTCGGCCGGCGCGATGATCAATGCATCGTCACCAAGCTGGCTCGCGGCGCCCGCGCCCTCTGAGAGAATCAGGACACCATTGCGCTCGTTCAGCAGGCACCCCTCTTTGGCGACCAGATTCATCCCATCAATGATCGAGTTGACGAGGAGCACGTCATACCACTTCATCGCCGCGAGCGCGCGCGGATAGTTCTCTCCCATGATGACGTGGATCGGTTGCCAGCCAGTCTCGACGTTCGCGTAGCGCGCATTGACGCGGAAGACGACCTCGCTGATGTCTTTCAAATAATCCTGATATTCCTCGACATCCAAGCGCGATGGCACCATGACCGCGACGAAATTCACCCGGCCGCGGTACTCCGGATGAGCTTCGAGGAAGCGGTCGAACGCTTGGAATCCACGAACGATGTTCTTGCTGGGCTCAGCGCGGTCCACGCGCAGGACCGTGAACTCGTTCAAATGCTGCGGCAGGTAGACCTCGTGCCGGCGCGCTTCCTTGCCGTAGGCGACGCGACGCACCGCCTCGACATCGATTGAGATGGGATAGGCGCGCACCTCGATCCGACGACCATTCCAGATTACGCCGCGCCCGGTGTAATCAATGACCGCGCCCGGGACGTACGCCTCGCACGTGTACATGAACGATCGGGCATGCTCGCGCGTCTGGAAACCGACGATGTCGTTGCCGAGCATCCCCTCGCAGATCGCGCGGCGGATCTTCAGCGGCAGTAGGCGCCAGTAGTCCGGGTCCGGCCATGGAATGTGGATGAACATCTGCAGGATCGCGTTCGGCATGCGCTCCCTGACGAAGCCGGCGCAGAGGTAGAGGTGGTAATCCTGCAGCATGATGATCGGCTGCTGGTCGCATTGCTGGCACGCCGCAACGATCTCATCAGCGAACATGCGGTTGACGGTGACGTAGCCGTTCTCCCACGCGTCCCACGTCTCCGCCGTGATATCCGGCGCCCGGGAGGTGTCCCAGAGGTAGTGCTGGAGGAACCACAGCAGCGGATTGCTGATGACGTTGTAGTACTTGTGATAGGCCTCCGGCGTCGGAAGCACAAACCGGACGCGAAAATCCGGCTGCGGTCCTCCCGGACTGATCAGGACTTCGCCGCGCTGCTGGGCAAGCTCGGCCCGCAGGCGGTCGCCCTCAGTCATCGCGCAAGCGATCCAGATCGGCTGGTGCTCCCGCGCTATGGCGCTGACCGCGGTGACGACACCACCGCTCCCTTTGCGGAACGAGAATTGCCCGTTCCCCTCGTGCGTGAACGTCACCGGTCCACGGTTCGAGGCTACGATCAATGTCCGGCCAGCGAGGAGACGATCCGATCCGTCCTTAGTTGGGTCCGGCGAATCGATGGATTTCGGTGTCGGCACGGCCCCACTCCTTCCTCGTGGACTTCAAGACACAGTCGTTACGGCTCAGACTGTCGAGAGCCTCGGGGCAGTCACGCAGGCGAGTTCGCGGAGGGTCCCGGGGCCCGGGGCGCAGGGACATTATGCCCTATGCCGGGTCAAACGTGTTGCGCCATTCTCTCGTACGAGTGCGCATTGTGCCCGCACCTGGCCGGGCTGCTACAATGGGTATTGAACCGATCGAACGTGGCCCTGGACATGGAGGTGGGCCGTTTGCCATGGCGGCAATGCACACAGCCCAGTCCGAACGACGATGCCCTTGGTGCGGCAGCACAGACACGCGCCTCGTACAGCGAGGGTACACGGGTCCGACCGACGAAGTTGATCAGTATTTCACCTGCTCCAGCTGCGGCAAGGTGACCTACGAGCTCGTCGCTAAGACGGCGCGCGAGATGAGGCTCGGCCGCTTTCGGACGGGTTCGATATACAAAGACAACGTCAATCAGACGCGCTACCACGTGAGCCGTGTGCTCAAGGTGGGCCTCAACGAATATCTGATCTACCTGAAGCCGATCGTCGGCCAGGAGGCAACCACCGCGCAATCGACGAATTAGCTAGGCGCACGGCCCAGCTCCCAGAACCTACGAGCGGCTCTGCTAGGGAGCCGTTCGTCTAGCGTGTCGTGCGCCAGAATCGCTCTGCGGCTTCACCCTGCCCTACTGTCTTGCCGTAGTCCCGCAGCGCCCGGTCGATAACATCGCGCGTCGGCGGCTCCGCGATGCCTCCGAAGATGGCGGCCAGCTGCGATCCGTAGGACATGATCGCGTCGATCTTCACGTCCCAGACTGAGCCGACCCGAACCAGGCCGACGACGGAGATCTGATCCTCTAGTTGCCGCAAGCGTGCGTCCACCGCGCCGGCACGCGCCGCGTAGGGCAAATCCTCGTACAGCCAGACATCCGCCCCTTCTCGCGTGAGGTCCACCGCGGCTTGATGGAGAAGCTGGTGATCAACGTGCTTGCCGATGGCGAGCGGCGCGTAGACGCGCGTCGTCCTGCGTGCATCAAGCAGCGCACGGACCGCCGAGGCAATCTCAACTGGTAGCGCACTCTCGTCCGGCGCCGGCTCCCCGAAGAGCGCGGAGTCATCGGTGTATCGCTCACCGCGGTAGATCGCGTCGCGAAAGGGAAGGACCCTAACCGTTGCCGAAAGCAGCCGGGCGGCAGCTTCTTCTTCGGCGCGACGGTGAGCGATCGCATCGGTGGCAGTCACGCCCCAGCGCTCGTGCTGCCACTTTGCAAATCCGGATAACGGCTGCTCGGGATCAGGCGGTGAGCCAAATATCACCACGATCTCGGGCGTGCGCCCAGATCGCGCCAGCAACGCCGCCGTGCCGCCGCACGACAGCGCGATGTCGTCGTAGTGAGGCGAGAGAAAGACATGTCGCTCCGGTGCCGTGAGTGTATCGAGCGGGATGACTCCGGCCGTCACTGCCGCGCTCCTGACCGAGCGGCGGCTCCCGCGCCCACTCCCACGTAGCGCACCCGCTCATCACCCACCCGGCGCGTCACGCGCAGCTGATCGAGGAACTCAAGGGTCGCTTGCGCGTATTTCCGGCTCGTCCCGAAATGATCCCGAAAGCCCGCCAAGGTGATGCTGCCCTCCCGGTCAATGATGTCCACCACCTCTCGCTGAATCTCGGCGAACGCCCGCGCGGAAAAGACGACTCCCTCGGCCACTCTTACGACCTCTCCGAGATCTATTAGCGCGCCTAGAGTGTCGGCATCGACTCCGAACTCAGCAGGCGATGGCGGGGCGTACGGAGAAGCCTCCAACGCGGCCAGATACCGATCGGCGAGCGCGCGGCGTTGTGGATCGAGCTGGATGCGAAACTCTGCCAACCGGATCGTCGCTCCCTCGTCCACGACGGCGCCATCCGATTCAGCCGAGGTCACGACCGCGTCGAACAGCCGCGCGCTACCCAGTTTGAGACGGCTACGCAGCTCCTCACGGGCCATTCCTCGCCGCAGCGGATGCGCTCGATGGTAGTCCGAAAGCGCCGCATGGAGTCGGTCCCGTATCGCGTGCCACGTCGTCTCAGATACCAGGAAGGTTGTCGGGCCAAGGTTGCCCGCCCCGAGCACACGCACTTTACCGGCCGCAATGAGCCTAGACAGCGCTTCCTCGATCTGCTCCTCGCCCAGCCCAGCATGCTGACCCGCGCTAAGGGAGCGGCGCTCCATCGGCTGATCGGCGAGCGCCTGCAAGACCAGCTCCTCCGGCGTGCCCCGCGCCAACGTCTCGAGGCTCGCGATCACCTCCGGCCGGAACCGCCGGTGGCGCGGTGGATTGGCCGCGATGATGACGCCCCCGCCGATGGTGAGGCTCGGCGACGGCTGCCGAATGATGAAACGATCGCCGCGCAAGGCGACGACTGCCTCACGAAACCGGAGCTGCACCCAAGCCGTCTCTCCCGGCTCGATGCGCTCCCGGTCGAGGAGCGTCAGCCACGCCGGAGCCTCGCGCGAGCCGGTGAAGAAATCAACGAGATCGTTCTGTTTGAGAGTCTTGGGAGCCGAGGGCAGAAGCCGGAGCTGGACATCCAGCCGTTGCGTTGGCTGGAGGAGTCCCGGCACCGCTAAGACATCCCCACGCCGGATGTCCTCGACCGCGAGATTTGCCACGTTGACGGCGACTCGCGATCCCGGCGGCACGCGCTCGACTCGCTGTCCGTGCGTCTGCAATCCTCGCACCCGCGTCGGAACTCGAGCCGGCATCAGCTCCAGCTCTTGCCCGATCGTCAGCTCGCCTCCGAGTAAGGTGCCGGTGACGACGGTGCCGAAGCCTGAAACAGAGAAGACTCGGTCAATCGGGACTCTCGCCCCTCCGCCGCTGGCGCGACGCGTCCCGCGCGCCAGCACGTTATCGAGCGTCTCCAGGAGATCGGGAAGCCCCTCGCCAGTTGCAGCAGAGACCGCAACGATCGGCGCATCCCGCAGGAGAGACGAGGCGACGGCTTCGCGCGTCTCCTCCGTGACGAATTCCAACCACTCGGCATCGACCAAGTCCCGCTTCGTCAGGACGATCACGCCGAGACTGACGTCGAGCAGGTCGAGAATCGCCAGGTGCTCGAACGTCTGCGGCTTCGGCCCCTCGTCGGCCGCCACGATCAGCAGCGCCGCGTCGATACCCCCGACGCCCGCAAGCATGTTCTTGATGAACCGCTCGTGCCCCGGCACGTCAACGATCCCGATGCGCCGCCCGCTCGGTAAGCCGAGGTGAGCGAATCCAAGATCGATTGTCATCTGGCGCGCTTTTTCTTCCGCCAGGCGGTCCGGGTCGGTCCCGGTCAGCGCCTTGACGAGCGTCGACTTGCCGTGGTCAACGTGCCCGGCAGTGGCAACGACAAACGTCTCTGTCACGATGCTCTCGCTTATCGGAGTTGAAGATCATCCATTCTGGAAACGCGCCAGGGCAGGTGAATCGCCCTGCCCTGGTACAGTCTACGGTCCCTTGTGCGGCCGCGCGCTAGGCGGTGACGAGCGCCGGCTCCTCGACGGCAGTGGGACGAGCCGCATCCGCGAGAGCGGCATGGATGGCCAGCCCTTGGCGAGCGATCATCGCCAGCTCGACCGGGTTGATCGTTTGCGCGGCGTCACACTTCGACTGCTCGGGATTCGGATGAACCTCGATGATCAGCCCATCGGCGCCAGCGGCCAATCCGGCAATCGCCATACGCGGCACGAGCGATCGGCGACCGGTGCCATGGCTCGGATCGACGATCACCGGCAAGTGCGTCAGTTCCTTCGCCAGCGGCACGGCGTTGAGGTCCAAACTGAAACGGACGGCCGGATCGAAGCCTCGCACGCCCCGCTCACATAGGACGACATTCGGATTTCCGCCCGCCAAGATGTACTCGGCGCTCATCAACCATTCTTCGACCGTCGCGGAGAAGCCGCGCTTCAATAGGACCGGCTTATTGATTTTCCCAACGCGGCGCAGGAGCGGGAAGTTGGCCATGTTCCGTGCGCCGATCTGCAGCATGTCCGCGTATTCCGCAACCACTTCGACTTGATCCGGCTCCAAGACTTCCGTGACAACGGGGAGCCCCGTCGCCTCACGCGCCAACGCCAAATAGCGCAGTCCCTCTTCGCCGAGCCCCTGGAATGCGTACGGTGACGTGCGCGGCTTGTATGCGCCGCCGCGCAGCATCACAGCCCCCGCCGCCTTGACTTGTCGCGCCGCCTCGATGATCTCCTCTCGCCCCTCGACGACGCATGGTCCAGCAATGAGGACGGGACGCTCGCCCCCGATCTCGACATCTCCAACTCGGACGACAGTACGGTCCTTGGCCGCCTTGCTCGCGAGCATGTACGGCTTGTGTTGCGATTCGACGCGAGAAATTCCAGGTAAGGTCAAGGCATCCGGTGGCAGGGCTCCGTCTACCCCGACCACGGTGCCCTCGTTGCCATTAGGCATCGCACGAGCATTCAACCCCAGGCTAGCCGCCGTCGCCAGCAGCGTGGAAACCGTGGAACTCGGTGCATCGGCGCGAACATGGACAATCATCTGGCTCTCCCTCCCGTCGTGTCAGACAACAAAAAACCGAGGCGATTTGCCTCGGTCCCCGACGTCGCTGACTCTACTTGGAGCGTGTGTTTCGCGTACGCGCCTCACGCCCCGCCAGCGGCGCCGGGGGGGTGGTAGTAGCTAAAGAAGAACCAAGAACCGAACCACACCTTCATCGGTGCGGCCTGTCCATGTTCTCCTGCTACTGGCGCGATCTGCGTTTGCATGGCCATACGCTACAGATTGAACGCGCTCGTGTCAAGCCCCTTTGCTAAACTCATCGCTTGGCAGCTGTCGCAATGGCGACGCCAGCCACCGTTACGCTTGTGACTATGAGAGATTCGATGCGCCAAGACTCGTCTCGAAAGAGCGGGCAGCCGCTCGCGCTCACCTTGAATCCTCGCCTCGACTCCGCGCTGAGCGAGGGTTGGGAAGCGTGGGAAGAGGCAGCGCGGAACGAAGGCGTGGACCGCACCGCCGCCTGGCTCGCCCAACGCCTTGGCCGCCCGAAGATGAAGGATGATTTGGCCGAAACCGTCGAGGCGCTGCTGCACTCCGACAACGAGGATGATCGGGCACTCGCCCGCGCCGAGATCGCCGAGCTGTTCGAAGGCATCGATGACTTCGCCGCGGACACGCTCTGGGAAGGCGTGCTAGCCGCGGGCCGCCAACTCGAGGATCCGGACATCATCTTCGAGGCGACGGTCCGGCTCGCGGCGATAGCAGAATCCCACGGCGATCCTCTTGCCGCCGCCGAGTACTTCATCGACTTCCTCAACTGGCGACGCCAGGACGAGCACACCAGCGACGCCGACGCCGTTCAGACCGCGTTCGACGAGATCATTCGCCTCGCGCGGCAGGACGGAGAGCAACGCGCCGCCGCGCTCTACGAGTTCCGCCAGGCCAACTACACCCGGATCGCCGAGGCGGAGGATGACCGCGCCACAGTCGGCGACTGGGAGTCCGATCCGCGCCCGTACGAGAGCTGGGCGTAGCCTATGCCGACCTTGTAGGTCAGTTTTTTGGTAACGTTTGTGGTCACACACGCGGTTGGCGCCGCCAGAGGAGGAGCGAGCGCGCCGCGGCGGCTGTTAGGGACGAGTCGAAAGGAGGGAAGAGTTTCGATGGCATTCGAGCTTCCGCCGCTTCCGTATGACTATTCCGCGCTCGAGCCGCATATCGACACCCAGACGATGCAGATTCACCACGACAAGCATCACGGGACGTACGTTACGAACCTCAACAACGCGATCCAGGGCACGGAGTACGAGTCCTGGTCGCTCGAGGATCTGCTGACGAAGCTGGACCAGCTGCCGGAGGACAAGCGCACCGCGGTCCGGAACAACGGTGGCGGGCATTACAACCACACCCTGTTCTGGGAGATCATGGGTCCTGGCGGTGGCGGCGCACCGACCGGTGCTCTGGCTGAGGCGATCAATCGCGACTTCGGCTCCTTCGAGGCGTTGAAGGAGGCGGTCAACAAGGCCGGGCTGGGCCGCTTTGGCTCCGGCTGGGCATGGGTCGTTGTCCGCGACGGCAAGCTCGCCGTGACCAGCACGCCGAATCAGGACAACCCGCTGATGGATGGCTCCGGCACCCCGATCTTGGGCGTCGACGTCTGGGAGCACGCCTACTACCTGAAGTATCAGAACCGCCGGGCCGATTACCTCAACTCCTGGTGGAACACGGTCAACTGGGACGCCGTCGCCCGCCGCTATCAGGAGGCCGTTGGCAAGTAGTCCCACGGTTGGTCATGCCGGCGACGGCGGGAGCGGCAGCGTTCCCGCCGTCGTATTTTTCGTGCCCGTGCCAACCCCGTCAGTCCGGCTCGAAGACGTCATCGGCGTCGCCGGCGCCAACTCGGCTGCCCCGGATGCCGGTCCTCCGCGGATCTCTCCGGCGGGATGTCGGCGAGCTCGACGAGCGGTTGCAGCACGCGAATCATCTCCGTCAATCGGGACACGACATCCGCCACCCTTTGATTGTCCAAGGCAGCGCCCGGCAAGAGCGTGAACAGCCGGCCCCAGCTCATGGTCCACCGCTCCAGCTCGATCTCCGGGCCGAGCACATCCTTTAGCTCCACGATCCTCGCGTCGAAGAATCGAAGGTATGCCGCGGTGCTGGCCGGACCATCCTCGAAGTGAAGCCCCACTTCGACATGCCCGGCTTGGCCGTCTACGTGTACCTCGTAGTGAATGCGCTCGTTCTCGTAGAAGACTTTGAGCAACGGTCCGAATCGCCGCATCTTGAAGCTCCCGCGCTCTGGCGGCAGCTGTTGACGTAGCCCGAAGATGACCGCGTCGAAGAAGGCGGACCGGCTCATCCCTGAACCTTGGCGACGGCCAGCATCCGTGGCCTCCGGCCGGCGCGCGGGCGTCGCGTGGATGGTTTCCTCTGGTAGGTCAAGAGGTGCACCGCTCATGACTGATCTGGATTCTTCGATTCGCGAGGCGCTAGGCGCGTGATACCTGTTCCGGTCGGTATCTTTGGGGGATTCTCCGACGCGGAGAGCCCACTAGTATGAGGTCATCTGACGAGTGACCGGCACTCGCGGGTTTCTCCCTCCCTCTTCTCTCCGGGGTCGCTGGCACCGGCGACCCCGTTATTGTGGCCCGAGCCTTGCGTTGGGCACCAACAACACCGAACCGAGACGCCTGTCGGAAGGCGCGTATTCGGGAGGATGCAACAAGGGGCGGGAGAAAGGACAGGTGGCGCGTCAAGAGCAGAGGATCGCTCTGGGAATGCTACTGGCGGAACCGCGAATCTCGGCCCCGCGTTGGAGAAAGTGAAACAGCGAGAGACACCGCGTTTCCCCGGAGCAACCGGCGAAGCGATGTCCCACCGATTCGGAGACCAAGAGAGATGAAGAAGAATTCCCCGTCAGCGCCTACCTCGCTCTTCGCACGCCTCGTGGCGCTGCTGACCGGCCGGATTGCGCGACCGGCACCCGTTCCGGTGCTGATACCGGTGACCATTCATCAGCAGACCCGTGCAATTCGCCGCGTGCGCTAGAGCCAACAACGACCTATCGCCTCCGATATCGAGCGCCGGCGTATAAGACGGTCTGCGCTTCGGGAGGCAATCAAGCCGCGCGGGCGCCGCTGGCCGACCATCGGCGTCTGCCTGCGCGGGACCATAGACGGAAGAGCCCCTACCGGAGACAATTAGCTCCATGATTGACCTTCATCTTCACCTTCTTCCCGACGTGGACGACGGAGCCTCGTCGGTCGAAGACTCACACGCGATGATCGCCCGAGCTAAGGAGCTCGGATTCACCAATTTGATTGCTACCCCGCACCTCGAAGGCGTACTGACCCCGGAATACCTCGCCGCCATCGAAGCGGGTGCGAACGCGGTGGATCCAATCGCGGCGCAATATGGGGTGGAGGTCGGCCTCGGCTTTGAGAACCGGCTGACTCCCGATATCCCGGCCCGGTTAGAACGCGGTGAGCCGATCACGCTTGATGGCAGCATGACTGTCCTGGTCGAGCTTCCGTTTGCCGGCTGGCCGCTTCACACGGAGCAGACGCTGTTCAACATCCAGGCGGCTGGGTTTCGAGCGCTGCTCGCTCATCCGGAGCGCTACGCCACCTTCCAAGACGATCCGGATCGGGCGCTCGATCTGGCAGAGCGCGGCGTGCTGATGCAGGTCACGACGGGAGCGCTCGTCGGGTTGTTCGGTCGTGCCGCTCAGCGCCTCGCTGAGGAGCTGCTCGTGCAAGATGCCGTGGCGGTGCTAGCGACCGACGCCCACTCCGACGGACAGCGCCTGACATCCGTCACCGCCGGCCTGGAGCGAGCCCGCCGCCTCGTCGGCGAGGAACGCGTCCGCCAGCTTACCGTGGACAATCCGCGCGCCATCCTCGATGACAAACCGTTGCCGACACCCGCGGAAATCCGCCCCGAGGCAGAGCCGACCAACGGCTGGCGCCAGGCGCTGAGACGGCTGACGGCGCGCGCCGGCTTCGTGTAGAGGCGGATGAGTCGCGGTCGAGATGCTCGTCCGCATCCCCTCGAGCCGGTGGCTCGAACGGCCGCCAGGAGCGTTTGACACGGACGAGTGGACCGGCTAAACTCGTTGATGCACCGCCACGTTCGGCCACGTGGCAGCGATCCCCGATAGCTCAACGGTAGAGCGGCCGGCTGTTAACCGGTAGGTTCTAGGTTCGAATCCTAGTCGGGGAGCCACCCCAAAGAAGCTGCAACCGGCCCTCTTCTCTCGGGTCGGTTTTTTCTTGCCCTTGTCAATTGGTAGGTGCCGTAGAGTCGGCGAACGTACCTTCCCTACCCCTTCCGTGGGGCCTGCTCTCCCGGATGCGGCCGGTACGGGATCGGGATGTATTCGACTGAGGGACGTCGCTGGGTCGGCTCGCGGTAGAGGCTCATCAATTCGTAGACTTCGAGCGGTAAATCCTCGCTGATCGGGAGGCCGAGAGAGCGCGCCTCCGCGACGCCGATCGGGTAGTCGTGCGTCCACCTGCCTTCGGTGAGAACTCCGGCTAGCTCGTCCGCCGGCCCGTCCTCCATCCCATTGGCGACGAGAATTTCCCGCACAGTCTGCCGAATTTGCTTGATGGCCTTGCGTCCGACATCGGCCAGGATCAGCGTCTCGTCGTCGAGCTCCGCGATCGGCTTCGTCTCAACGACCTTGATGATCGACGCCGCCGGCCACTGCCCCACTTGGGGATCAACCGGGCCAAGCACCGCGTCGGGGTCCATGATGATCTCGTCCGCGGCCAGGGCAAGCAGCGTCCCACCCGACATCGCGTAGTGCGGCACCATCACGCGGACCGGCGCGGGATGCCGGACGAGAGCCCGCGCGATCTGGCTCGCGGCGAGCACGAGCCCTCCAGGCGTGTGCAGGACCAAGTCGATCGGCACGTCAGGCGGCGTCAGACGGATCGCCCGCAGCACCTCCTCGGAGTCCTCGATGTCAATATACCGGGCAATCGGGACACCGAGTAAGCGCACCGTCTCCTGACGGTGGATGAGCGCGATGACCCGCGAGTTCCGCTTCTTCTCAATGCGGCGCAGCAGGCGCATCCGCCGGGCTTCTAAGACGCGCTGCTGCAGCAGGGGCGTGAGGCTGGAGATGATGAGGAAGATCCAGAGGAGACTCAGCAGGTCCATCCCGGTGGTCACGCTCCTCCTGGAGACATCACGGTGGCAAGCGACGTGTCGTGGAATCGGCCGGCGCCGAATCCCCAGAAAGGGATCGCACTCTGGAGTAAGACTGGTTCAGGTCCCCTCCCCTCGCTCTCACCCGGTATGGTAGCGCGGACTCGCGATTTCCTCGCGGAGTCGTCCGCCAGGTTCTTGGATCTGTCAGTTAGAACCGTCTTGCGGACATGAAAAGGCCAGCGGCGGCGTCAACCGGCAGCAGACAACCGAACCGCTGGCCGCGCTTCACTACCAATCAGCGACCGAGCCGTCGACGTGCCACAGCGAGGGCTGGTACGTCCGGGTGTAGGGCCGCTGCTCGTGCTTGCGGATCGCGTCCCAATCGAGCTCGACGCCGAGACCGGGCTTCTCCGGCGGCCGGACCCAGCCGCCCGGCTCCCAGGTGAACCGCTCGGCGAAGAGCCCCTCGACCTCCGGCGGGTGATCGACCAGGAACTCCTGGATCAGGAAGTTCGGAATGGCGAAGTCGAGGTGGACGCTCACCGCCGTCAGCAGCCACGAGTACGGGTTGTGCGGCGCGATTGCGACCTGGTAGGTCTCCGCCGCCGCCGCGATCTTCCGCCCCTCCCAGATGCCGCCGCAGTGTGCAAGGTCCGGTTGGAGCACATGCGCGGCGCCGAGCGCGAGGACGTCGCGGAAGCCCCACTTCGTGAAGAGCCGCTCGCCGGTCGCGACCGGGATCGTGATCTTCTGAGCAACCTTGGCGAGCGAGATCGGATCCTCGGGCAGAACCGGCTCCTCGAAGAAGAAGATGTCGAACTCGGCCAACGCCTCGGCCATCTGCACGGCGGAGGTCGGTGAGAGTCGCCCGTGGCAGTCGATCAGAACGTCGACTTCCCAGCCGACCGCGTCGCGAATCAGCCGCATCGTGCGCTGCGCTTCCCGGATCGTCGCCTGATCCGCTACACCGTTGACCGGCCCCCACGGAACGAGCTTGAGCGCGCTCCATCCCTGCTCGACGAGACGAGCGCTCGATTCCGCGAGCTGTTCCGGTGTCTCGCCGCGCGGGCCATTCGCATAGAGGCGTACCCGGTCGCGCACTCGCCCGCCGAGCAACTCGTAGACCGGCACGCCGAGCGCCTTGCCGAGGATGTCCCAGAGCGCCTGCTCGATCCCGGAAATGGCGCTGCCGATGACCACACCGCCACGCCAGAAAGAGTGGCGATAGATCGTCTGCCAGTGGTGCTCGATCCGCGTCGGATCCTTGCCGATCAGATATTCCTTGACGTCGTTGATTGCGCCGACGACGGCTTCGGTCTTGCCCTCCAGGCTCGCCTCACCAACGCCAGTGATTCCTTGGTTGGTCTGGACCTCGACGAAGATCAGGTTGGTCCGCCCGCCGAACAGGACATGCGGGATGACATCAGTGACCTTCAGGTTCAGGTCGCTTCCAGGCAATTCGGCTCTTTCCATCTATCGATCCCCGCCGCGCTGCGCGCGCTCGCCCGTCATTCGCCTACCAATCCGCAACCGAGCCGTCCTCGTGCCACAACGCCGGCGGCAGTCCTTCGACCGGCGGGAAGCGCTTGACCGCCTCCAGGTCGAGCTCGATTCCGAGACCGGGTTTGTCCGGGATGGCGAAGTATCCGTCCGCGTCCAGCTCCGGCCGCGAGGTGACGATCTCGTCCTTCCACGGCTCCGGGTCGGTCACGACCTCCTGGATCAGGAAGTTGGGCGTCATGGCGGCAACGTGCAGCGAGGCCATGGTGTTGACCCAGCTCCACGGGTTGTGCGGCGCGAAGGACGCGAAGTGCATCTCCGCCATTGCCGCGATCTTCCGCGCCTCAGCCAGGCCGCCGGTTTGGATGATGTCCGGCTGGAGGACGGCAGCGGCGCGGGCCGTCAGGACGTCCCGGAACTGCCAGCGGCTGTAGAGACGCTCGCCAACGGCGATCGGGATCGAAGACTTCGCGGCGATCGTCGGGAGGGCCGTCCCGTTCTCCGGAGAGCACGGCTCTTCGAAGAACATCAGGCCGTATGGAGCCAGCGCCTCCGCCGCGCGAACCGCCATCGCCGGCGAGAGCCTTCCGTGCCCGTCGACCATGAGCTCGATGTCCGGGCCGACTGCTTCGCGCACGGCACGCACCTGCTCGACCGCTGCCTCGATGAAGCGCCGACCACCGAGCGGCGGCGTCGCCGGGAACGGCACCCACTTCAGCGCCCGGAAGCCGCGCGCCACCAGCTCCTGCGCGGAACGGGCGACCTCGTCCGGCGTGTTGCCGCGTGGGCCGTTCGCGTAGGCGCGGATCTTGTCCCGCACCCGACCGCCCAAGAGCCGGTAGATCGGGACGCCGAGCGCCTTACCTTTGATGTCCCAAAGGGCAACCTCGACGCCGGCGAGTGCGCTCAAGAAAGTCGGGCCGCCGTGCCAGAAGGCATGCCGGTAAGCCTGCTGCCAAATGTGCTCGATCCTGAACGGGTCGGCGCCGATCAGGAGCGGCTTGAGATCCTCGATCGCGCCGCGGACAGCGTGCGTCTGCCCACCGAGCGACGCCTCACCCAGCCCCGTGATTCCTTGATCCGTCTTGACCAGGACGAAGACATAGTTGCGCCAGCCGGCGCCGACCGCGATCGTTTCGACCGCGGAAATCTTCAAACGCTCTCCCAAGCCAACTACCCCTTCACTGCGCCGCCAGTGAGACCGTGCATTAGCTGCTTCTGGAAGAAGAGGAAGACGATGACGAGCGGCATCGTCGCAATCGCCGCGGCCGCCATCACCAAGTTCCACTCAGTCGTGAACTCGCCAATGAACGAGGCGACGGCAACCGAGATCGTCCGCACCCGCTCGGTGCTGGTGAGGACAAGAGCGAACTCGTACTCGTTCCAGGCGGTTAGGAAGCCGATGATCGCCGTCGCGCCAAGGGCCGGGCGAGCCAGCGGCAAGATGATGTCCCAGAAGGCACGGTACGGACTCGCGCCGTCCACGAGCGCCGCCTCGTCTAACTCACGTGGAATCTGTTCGAAGTATTCCTTCATGATCCAGAGACAGAGCGGTTGGATGAAGGTGCTGTAGGCGAGGATCAGCGCGATATAGGTGTCTTTCAGGTCGAAGCGATTGGCGAACTGGAAATACGGAATGATCAAGAGGATGCGCGGGAACGACTGCGCGACGAGCACGAACGCCATGATCGCCGGCTTGAAGCGGAAGTCGTAGCGAGCGAATCCGTAGCCGGACCAAGCGGCGACCAAGACGCCCCACGCCGTCGTTGCGATCGCGACGGTCGCCGCGTTGAAGAGATATCGCCCGAAGTTCCGCCGCTCGAAGACCTCCTTGTAGTTCTCCCACACCCACTCGGTCGGGAGGAAGGTCACCGGTAGCGTGTGCGTCTCGGCGTTCGATTTGAGCGACGAGACGACGATCCAGAACATCGGGAACAGCGTCGGTATCAGGAAGAGCACCACCAGCGCGAGCTTCAGCGCCATGAATCGGCGCTCTCGCGCGGCCCTGCTCAAACTACGACGCGTTGGTAACGAGGGAGTTGCCACGGCCATGTGCTATGCGTGCCCCTTGTTCAACGTCGAGCGAACGTAGAGTGCTCCCGGAATCATGAGGAGTGCCAGAAGAATGATCCCGAGCGTGGCAGCGTAGTTGGCATCCGCGTAGAGGAAGGCGTTCTTGTAGATCAGCGTCGCGAAGACTTCGCTGGAGTTCGCCGGCCCACCGGCGGTCATGACCTGGACGATGGCAAAGTTCATGAAGCTGCCGATCCAGGCTAAGAGCAGCGCGACGTACGAAATGCCGAGCATCGCCGGCAACGTGATGTCCCAGAAGCGTCGCCAAACGTTCGCCCCGTCAACGGCTGCCGCCTCATAAAGCTCAGAATTGACTGCCTGCAAACCCGCTAGCAAGAGCACCATGATGAACGGGAATCCACGCCAGATGTTGGCAACGATCGTCGCCGGCAGCGCCGTACTCGTCTGGCCGAGCCAGGCGATCGGCGGATCCGTCTCGGCGTAGTAGCCGATACGGTAAAGAACCTCATTGATGACCCCGTAAAGGCCATCGAACATCCAGCGCCAAACGATTCCGGGGACGACCGCCGGGAACATCCACGGCACGATGAAGAGAACCCGGATCAGCCCGCGCGCTGGCAACCGCTCGTTCAGCAGAAGCGCCACCGCGAAGCCAATAAGGTATTGCCCAGCAACCGACACGGCGGCAAAGATGAATGTGTGCTTGATCGCGATGCGGGCGAGGTGATCTCTGCGAATGGCGCGGACGTAATTATCGAAGCTCCAAGATCCATCCACCCGTAAGCTGTCAATGAATGCTTGCCCGATCGGCAGTACGAGCAAGAGGACAAGCATGACGACTGACGGGAGCACGAACAGAAACGGGTGGATTCGCGCCTTGGTGCGGCGCCGTGCGGGGGCTTGAGCAGTCGCGGCGACCGATTGGGTCGTCGTGGTAGACACAGAATCCTCCGGATGAGGGGGAGGGCCGCGCGGGCAGCCCCGTCGCGGCTCTCCTTATCGCGTTGGCACCACACGCGGTCGGTCATCCCTGTCCCTAAGTTTAGGTGTTCCCAGAAACGAGCAGGAACAGGGGCGACCGACCGGCGCAAGACTACGCGAGTAAGTTACCTCATTCGTTTAGCTAACGGGATACTTCAGCTCAGCGCGATCGCCGAGGACATCCTTGAAGTGCTGCGCGGCGGTGTTCATCGCAGTCGTCACGTCCTTGTCGCCGATCAGCGCCGCCTGCCACTCAGGATCGAACAGATCCTTGATCCGGTTCCACTCGGGCAACTCGACCTCGTACGGCTCGACCACCGCGGTCAACGACTGCTCGAGGAAGACCGAGAGGAACGGATCCTCGGCGATCGCCGGATCCTCGAGCGCCGCCTTGGTCGTCGGGCCGTATCCCGCCTTGGCAGCGAAGTACGACTGGCGGTCGTGGGCGATCCACTTCAGGAACTTGAACGCCTCATCCGGGTACTTCGTCGTCCGGCCAATGGCGTAGACGAGCGAGCCCTGGCGGAGCTTCGGCGTGGATCCGTCCGGCGTCGGGTGAATAGCGACGGCGAACTTGCCCTCGAGCTCAGGATTCGTGCCGATGAACGTCTGCGCGCCCCAAGGCCCGGTCGTCAACATCGAGATGTTGCCACCAGCGAAAGCCGAGACGTTGGCCGGGTAGTCCATCTCGACAACGTTGGGCGGAACAACCTTGTGCACCAGCGCGAGATCGACCAGGTACTGAACGGCGCCGATCGAATCCGGGCTGTTGCAGAGGATCGTCCAGATTCCGGACTCGCGGTCGAGGCGGAGCATCTCGCCGTCAGGACCGTTGTTCTGCATAAAGTGGATGACGCGCTGGGTGTGCGTCTTGCCGTACATCCCGAAGCCGTAACGGCCAGCGCGCGGATTGGTCAGTGCCTTGGCAACTTCGACCAGCTCGTCCCACGTCCTCGGCGGCGAATTCGGGTCGAGACCGGCTTCTTCGAAGTGGTCGATCCGATAGTAAAGCGCATCGGTGCCGGTGTAGAGCGGCATACCGAGAATGCGCCCTTCGGAGTCCATTGCGGCCTGCAGCGCAACCGGGATGAACGAGTCGCGGAGCCCCTCAGCGTCGATGCGGTCGGTAATATCGAGCGCCGCGTTGAGGGAGATGAAGCTCGACAGGCCGAACTGCCCGTCAATGATGTCCGGCAGGTCGTTGCCTTCGGCGTAGGCGGTGAGCTTGGTCAGGACGTCGGCGTTGGGAACCTCGTCCAGCTGAATCTTGATGTTCGGATTCTCCGCCTCGAACTCGGCGATCATCTCCTTGAGCACGTCGCCGGCCGGCTTCTCAAGGGTGTTGTGCGTCATGAACCGGAGGGTCACCGTTTCCTGGCGACGCACATACGGCGCCCGGCGTGGCGAAGGCGCGGCCGATGCCGCGTTCGGCACCAGCGCGGCTCCAGCGGCGACAGCGGCGCCGGCCGCGGCTGCTGCCCCTGTCTTGAGCAGATCGCGACGAGTGACTCCCTTAGGCATGATTGACTCCCTTCTCGCATCGCGGTAAGTCAAACTGCACACTCCGACCCAGGTAGAGGCCGCCCATATGGGTCAGTACTGGCGGATGGTCGGGATGGTAGACGAACGTGCTAAGTCCGTCAATATCTGTCTGGTTACGAGGAACCAATCAAGGGACGTACCTTAGTGCAATAAGCCAACGGCTTTTCGGGCTGTTGGTACCTCGTGAGTCCACGCGACCGAAAATCCGCACGGCCAATTAGGGGGTCAGAATCGCTTGGGAGGGCGGGGAACCGCGTCGTTTTCAGATGCTCCAGTCCGGCACAGGTTGGCGGCTGCGATAGCGCTCGACGAGTGTCTCCAGGGTTATGCTCGAGAGGTAGCGGATTACCTGCTGCTGTAGCTCGTGCCACGCTTCGTGGACCGGATCGTTCTCCTGATGCGTCGGGTGGGGATGGGCGTGACGATCCATGCCGTCGAGCACGTGCATCACGTCCCACAGGGTGACCTCGCGCGGCTCCTTGATCAACTCATGCCCACCGGCGGGTCCGCGCGTGCTACGCACGAACCCGGCCCGGTTCAAGGCGCCGAGCACCTGATGAAGGTATGCCTCGGGCACGCCCTGGCGAGCCGCGATGTCACGGCTCTGCACGGGCCCTTGCCCATATCGCAGCGCGAGATCAAAGAGCGCCCGAACGCCGTAATCCGCGCGGCTGGAGACGCGCATTCAGTCCCTCATTCATGCTGCCAGGCCGATAGCCTTCGAGATCGAGCGCAACGAACTGGTACCCGGCTGCTTTGATCCCCGCCACGATCTCTTCGCTCCTGGCAAGCACCTCCGGAAGATCGTCGGGGGGTACTTCGAGTCGCGCCACCGTTCCATGGTGCCGCACGCGGAAGCCACGGAAGCCAAGCCCGCGCATGAACGACTCGGCGGCCGCGACCTGGCGCAGCTTTTCAACTGTGATCGGATCACCATATTGGAAGCGCGATGAGAGACATGCCGCCGCTGGCTTGTCCCAGGTCGGCAATCCCATCTCGCGCGAGATCTCACGAATTTCCGCCTTCGTCAGCCCGACATCCATCAGCGGGCTTCGCACGCCCAACTGACGCGCGGCGCGAATGCCTGGCCGGAAATCTCCAATATCATCGGCATTCGTGCCATCGACGACGTACTCCAGCCCCTGCTCCTTCGCCACCTGGGCCAGCTTCGTGTACAGCTCTGTCTTGCAGAAGAAGCACCGCTGATGGCTGTTATTCGCGTAGCGAGGATCGGTCAGCTCCATCGTCGCGACCATCAGGTGGCGAGCGCCGATCGTCTCCGCGATCTGGCGCGCCTCGGCCATCTCTTCCGCGGCGTACGTCTGAGATAGGCCAGTCGCCGCCACGGCCCGGTCACCAAGGGCATCGTGAGCGACCTTGAGCAGGAGCGTGCTATCGACGCCGCCGGAAAACGCGACGAGGACCGAGCCGAACGACTCGAGCAAGGCCTTGAGATGACTGAGCTTCGTTTCGGTCGTCGGTAGCATCGGGCACACTCCAGCGGGACACGGTCCGCAAGCGCGGTCCGCCCAGTGTTCCCATGCTAACAGCGTCCGGACCGCCCGGCAAT
>CALGSZ010000112.1 GCA_937901745.1 uncultured Chloroflexota bacterium
CGGAGAGAAGAACGACGCGGCAGCCCAGCGCGGCCAGCCAAGTCAGCAGCCGCTCCAGCAACGCCGACATGTAGGTGTCGTACGCATGGACCTCGTCAACGATGACCGTCTTATGCGCGAGCCCGAAGAGCCGGACAAAGACGTGCCGCGTCTGCAGCACCCCGAGCAGCGCTTGGTCCACGGTCCCGACACCAAACGGCGCCAGCAGCCCACGCTTGCGCTGGGTGAACCACTCCTCCGCCAGCACGAGAGCCTCTGCTCCGTCCCAGCCAGGCGGACCAGCGATGCCCTCTGGCCGTGGCAATCGCTCCAAGTCCTTCGGCGCATCCGCCAACGCCGCCTGCCCGTGAAGGAGTTGGAGATTGATCACCTGCGCCGGATACCGCCGAGCCAGAAACGCGCGCACCCGGTCATGCATCTGGTCGCTGGTTGCTCGGGTTGGAAGGGCGATGTAGTGGCCGCCAAGCCCGTCGTCGACACTGGCTCGATCGGCCAGGTAAAGGGCGGCTTCCGTCTTGCCTTCGCCCATCGGAGCTTCGACGACGATCAGCGCCGGCCCGTCCAGCAGTTTCGCGAGCTCGATCGCCGCCTGCTGCACCGGACGCGGCGCGGGAACGCCGAAGAGCTCCTCGAACTGCAGCGACTGGATGTCGCCCAGCGACCGCCAGCCGAGACTCTCCAGCGCCTCGGTGGCTCCCCTCCGCGCGCGCAACCAGTAATCGGCATCTATGGGCGACGACGCGGCCGCGGCTTCAGACGCATAAGGAAAGAAGCGGCTATCCGACCCGATCCAGTCGGCGACGGAGACCAGCCCCGCGAGCCAGAGCAGCTGAGCAACCGTCGCGTTACTTGGGCGGGCCAGCGGGAGATCCACGGCCTCAGCAATCCATGCCGCGAGCGTCTTCCGTGCCTCGCTCCACGCACGATCACCAAGAGCTTCGGAGCTCAAGCGAACTCGCTCTTCACTGCGCGGGAAGGTTCCATGGTGCCCGCCAACGACGACCGCGATCTGGTCGGCCAAGATGGGCGGGAGCCCGAACGGCGCTTCGGTGAGGATTTCAGATAGCACCTGCGCCGTGATGATGCCGTGCGGCCACGTACGGTTCAGCTCTCGGAAGCGCGCTTGATCCGTCTGAAGCTGGAATGCGGGCGCGGCCTTGCCCAGATCATGGAGTCCCGCGCACAGCGCCACCCAGCGCCCGGCCTCCTCCTCGCACAGTCCAAGCCCAGCAGCCATCCACCGCCGTGCGGCGGAAGGCAGCACGCTCTCCCACAATTGCAACGCGACAGCAGCAACATCGAGCAGGTGACAAGCCAGCGGATGATAGGGATCAGCACTCGACGTAGGCGCCCCTTTCGCCCACAGGGTCAGAGGGGCACCCGGATCAATGTGAGACATAATCAGTCCTGCCTTACCGGAGCCAAGACCATTTACATCGGGTTTGATGCCGTTTCCGGCGGAGTGATTCTATTATCGCAACTCATTCAGAGGTTGACGATAGGAGTTGGGACCTAATCGGCGCGCCGAGCGCACCTCCGCGCTCTAAGTTCAGGAGCGGAAGTCAATAGCGGCGAGCGAGTACAATGGAAGATGCCAAGTATTTGGAGCGCTCGGCGCCTTCCGGGTACGTGGCACTGCCGGCGTACACTTCCGTATCCCAGGAGACAGAGACCGCGTGGGTACCTCTCCCGACGCTCCTCGTGCCTATCCCGCCACGACCGATCCGACCGAGGGGCACACGCTAACCACTGAGCCACCGATTGCCGAGACCGCCCATCTCCTCGGGCAAGACGCGGCCAACACCGCCCAAACGCCGATGGATGCGGTCGTCGTCCTCGATTTCGGCTCGCAATACTCCCAGCTCATTACGCGACGGGTGCGCGAGTGCGGCGTCTACTGCGAGCTCGTCCCACACGACGCCCCCTGGGCGGATATCGCGCCGCTCCACCCGAAAGGCGTCATCCTCTCCGGCGGTCCCGCGTCGGTCTATGACAAAGGCGCGCCGCAGCTCCCCTCGTGGGTGCTGGACCAGGGGCTGCCCGTGCTCGGGATCTGCTACGGCATGCAGTTGCTGGCACACGCGCTCGGTGGCCAAGTCGCTCCAGCCGAGCGCCGCGAGTACGGCCCGGCGACCATCGAAATCCTCGCGCCGGATCACCCGCTCTTCGCCGGCCTCCCGCGCGAAATGAGCGTCTGGATGAGCCACGGCGATCACGTCGTCAGCTTGCCGCCAGGGTTCCAGCAGCTGGCGCGGTCGGCGAACTCACCGTTCGCGGCAATGGCGCGCGATGGGCTGATCGGCATTCAGTTTCACCCGGAAGTCGCGCACACGCCGCTCGGCGCTCAACTCCTCGCCAATTTCCTCACCCGCGTCTGCGGCTGCGCGCAGAACTGGTCGCCGGAGAGCTTCATCGACGCCACTGTCCGCGAAATCCGGGAGCGCGTCGGCTCGGGCCGCGTTCTCCTCGCCCTCTCCGGCGGAGTCGATTCCTCTGTCGCGGCCGCGCTCATCCATCGGGCGATCGGCGACCAGCTGACTCCTGTCTTCGTCAACAACGGGCTGCTGCGGCTCGGCGAGCCTGAGCTGGTGCAGGAGGTCTTCTCCCGCCACTTCGGCATGCGCCTGGTCTATGTGGACGCAACCGAGCGGTTCTTGAGCCGGCTGAAAGGCGTGACCGACCCGGAGGAAAAGCGCAAGATCGTCGGCGAGGTGTTCGTTCGCGTCTTCGAGGCCACGGCGGAGGAGCACGGGCCGTTCGACTTCCTGGCTCAGGGCACCCTCTACCCGGACGTCATCGAATCGACGACGCAGGACACGAAGGCGGCTGCCAAGATCAAGACGCACCACAATGTCGGCGGCCTTCCCGCCGATCTGCGCTTCAAGCTTCTGGAGCCGCTGAAGTTCCTTTTCAAGGACGAGGTGCGAGCGGTCGGCCGCGCGCTCGGCCTGCCGGAGGAAATCGTCCAGCGCCAGCCGTTCCCAGGGCCCGGCTTGGCAGTGCGGATCATCGGCGAAGTCACGCCAGCCGATCTCGATCTCGTGCGTCGCGCCGACGCGATCGTCCGCGAGGAGATCGAGGCCGCCGGCGAAGCACAGAACGTCTGGCAATACTTCGCCGTCCTACTCCCGGTCCATTCCACCGGCGTCATGGGCGATTACCGGACCTACGCGCGCGTCTGCGCCGTCCGCGCGATCTCCTCGCAGGACGCGATGACGGCCGATTGGGCGCGCCTCCCCTACGACCTGCTCGCGCGCATCTCCAATCGGATCGTCAACGAAGTGCCGGGAATCAACCGGGTCGTCTACGACATCTCCTCCAAGCCGCCGGCGACAATCGAGTGGGAGTAGCCGGCGCGAGTGATGCGCCGGCTCAGCCAAGAGGCAAAGCAACCGGATAGGCGCGGCTGGCGCTAAATTGACAGGTATGCCGCGTAGGCCCAGCCGCGCCTGCCGTCGTAGACGACGCGCACGAATCCGTTCCTGCGCTCACCCGTCAGCGTGACCCGCGCTCCGGCCGGCATGACGGTGATGATGTCGTCGGACGTGCTGGGCCCCTCACGCAGGTTGAGATCCTCCCGCACCGTTGCGGACCGGGTCAGATATTCGCCATACGCCCAGCCGGTCCTGCCCTCGTAGCGGACGCGCAAGAAGCCGTTCCGTTCGGAACCGGTCAATTCGACCTGCGCTCGCGGCGGCATCACCGTCAGAATCTCGGCGTCCAGGCTCGGGCTGGCGCGGAGATTGAGCCAGTCTGTCGTGCGAGCGGTGCCGTGCGCGGTGCTCCCGGTCTCCAGGTACTGCTCGTACGCCCAGCCAGAGCGGCCCCGGTAGTTCACGCTCAGGAATCCGTTGCGGCCGTCGCCGGTCAGCGTAACCAGTGATCCAGCCGGCATGACGGTGATGATCGAGTCCGCCGTGCTCGGGCCGGTGCGGAGATTGAGGGCTTCGGACACGATCGCCGCCGGTCCACTCCCGCCATCCGGGCGGAGGTAGTCGCCCGATGCCCACCCGCCGGGCGTTCCCGGATAGGTGATGGGATAGAACTCGCCCCGTCGCGGCCCGATGATCCCGACCCGGCTGCCCGCGGGCATCACGGTGATGATGTCGGCGGTCAGGCTCGGTCCGGCGCGCAAGTTCAGGTCGTCAGTCGTCGTCGCGTTGCCGTACCCCGTCCCGCCGCAGGCCGAATAATGGCTCACGCCCGCTTGCCAGAGGAGTCGTACGCGCACATCGGCGATCCCGCGCGAGAAATCGAGCCCGAGGTCGGCCCAGGTGCCGGCGGCGAGATCGATCGCGGCCGCGTAGGTGAAGTCATTAGCCACGTCGTACCCGCGATCGCTGATTCCGGGACCAAAGCCGAGATCTACTCCATCGCGCGCGATCTCGGCAGCCGGCACGCCACGCTCGTAGGGATAGGTGCGCTGAGAGCGCGGCGCCCACCAATTGTCGCGGACGAAAAGCGGGCCGCGATCGAGGACCGGCGCAACGACACACCGGCCGGTATCTGGGCTGACGATCTCCACCCAGCACAGTCCGTCCGCCTCGGCGCAGGTAGTCTGCGGCCCCCATCTGCCCTCGACGCCGGTTCCCCGCGGCACCCACGGGCAAGACGACTCGGTGCAGGCCGGGAGCGCCACGAGGCGGTCGAAGCGCTGGAGCACGTGCCCGCTCGAAGTCATCTCCCCGACAAGGCCGTCGCCCTCCGTGCCGAAAACGGAGGCGGTCACCTCATACACGCCATTGCCGAGCGCGACCGCGCCCGTCTGATCTGGTTGCAGGGCAAAAGGCACGACGCTGGCCACCGCCAGCAGGAGCACGAGGCCGACGTGAAAAAGCCGATCGCGGGCGCAATGAGCGCCTGACTGCCATACCTGGAGCATCCCTTCCCTCCCGATGCTCCCCAGTAGGGGCTCAGTTGATTGCGGGGCGCGAGGCGAAACAGCAGATTCAAGAGAGGTGACAACGGGTCACACTCTTGCATACCACGGTGTACGTACACCGTCAAGGGGCGCCACGCATCTGAATGGAAGCGCTTGCGAGCAGATGGAGGGGTCGGTATAGTCGGTGCCCACGGCCCAACCGGCTGCACGTCGGAGGGTTTCTAGCGGATTATTGGACTGTCGAGATAAGGCGAAATCCGTGAAATCTGTAGGTCATTCCCCGTCCCGCTCGCGGCCGGCTTCCGAGGCATGGCGCGGCTACCAGACCGCCACCAGCACCGGACAGTTGGCCGATCCCTTCGCCGTCAATCCGATCCGCCGCTCGACGGCGCTCGTGGTCGCCTGCAGCCTAACCGTCACGGCGCCGTGGGCGTTCGGCGAAGGGGTCGGGACGACGGTCATGCTCTCCGTCGGCTGGCTCGCGATGACCGGCCTGGTCATCGGTATCCCAGTGCTGCTGATCAGCTTACTGGAAGCCGGGTTCACGCTGGCGCGGCGCAGGTTGCGGCCGTCGGTCGAGCAACTCGACATCTCACCACGCGTCCAGCATGTGCTGATGCGGCATGGCTATCACGCGATCGCCGACGTCGATCGCACCCCAGATGCCGCCTTGCTGTTGCTGTCGAACATGGACGCGCGCGCCCTGCGGGAGGTCCGCCGAGCGATCGCGCTCTGGAAGTATCGCCGCTGGCAGGAGCGCGGCTTCCCCGTCAGCGGAGAGGACGCACCGTGAGCGGCTGACGCTCCGGCCGGCGCCGCGCCATCATCTGGTGCTCGATGCCGCGTATGTGGTACCGGTTGCCGTACGCGACGAAGCCGAGCCGCTCGTAAAACGCGAGAGCGTGCGTCTGCGCGCTTAGCACGACGACCGGAAACTCCGCGGCATCAGCCGCCTCGAGCAGCGCGCGCATCACCGCTGTCCCGACCCCACGGTTGCGGTAGGCGGGCAGCGTCGCCACCCAGGCGATGTGCGCCTCCCGGCCCCGCGCTGGCGGAGTGAGGCGCCCGGCGCCGATCACGCCTTCCGGCGCAACGGCAATTGCGTGCAGGCTCCGCTCGTCGTCGCGGTCGGTGACGCGCGCGTCGATGATGCGTTGCTCGTCTCGAAAGACGCGCCGTCGCAGCTCGTAGATCGCCGCCAGCTCGTCCGCCGTTCTCGCCCAGCGCACGCTCCACTCGCGTGGCTCGGAGTCGAGCGCGTACGGGGCGTACTCGTTCGTCAAGGCGGCAGCTTGATCAGCCATGGGATGGTCTTCCTGTCTCCACCGTATCTGCCTCTGGTGCCGGCTCGCTGCCGGCGCTTGCGGCTGGAGGAGACATGACGCGTGCCAACGCATCGCGACGCTCGGCAACCCACGCCTGTGCCCGCTCGATCGCGGCCCGCGCCGCGGCGTGAGCAGCAGCCACTCGATTCGGTGCGGTTCCGCCCGGCACGTCGCGCGCCTCGACGCTCTCTCGCGCCGTTAGCGGCGGCCGCTGCGTCGCGAAGACCGGATGGACGGCCGCCCACTCCTCGTCGGTCAGGTCGGCAAACGTGATCCCCTGCTCGATGCAGCGGCGGACGAGGCGTCCGACGATCTCGTGCGCCTCGCGGAAGGGGACACCGTTGCGTGCCAGCAGATCCGCGGCATCGGTCGCCAGCGAGAAGTCAGCGATGGCGGCCTCGCTCATCCGCTCGCGGTTGATGTGCAGCGTCCGAATCGCGGGCGGCACGACGCCGAGGACGGCGAGCATCGTATCCACGGTGTCGAACAGCGCCTCCTTATCCTCCTGAAGGTCGCTGTTGTACGCGAGGGGAAGGCCCTTGACGACAGTCAGCGTCCCCATCAGGTGGCCAAAGACGCGGCCGGTCTTGCCACGCGACAACTCGGCGACGTCCGGGTTCTTCTTCTGCGGCATGATCGAGCTTCCGGTCGCGAATGCGTCGGAGAACTCGACGAAGCGGAACTCGCCGGTGGACCAGTAGACCAGCTCCTCGCAGAGCCGCGAGATGTGGAGCGCGATCAGCGAGCAGGCATAGAGGACATCGAGGACGAAGTCGCGGTCGGAGACGGCATCGAGGCTATTGGTGGTGATCCCGGCGAAGCCGAGATCGGCGGCGACGGATTCGCGATCGATCGGGAAGGTGACGCCAGCGAGGGCGCCAGAGCCAAGCGGCAGGCGGTCTAACCGCCGATACGCCTCCTGGAGCCGGTCGAGGTCGCGCTCCAGCATCGCGACGTAGGCCAAGAAGTGGTGGGCGAGGAGCACCGGCTGCGCCCGCTGAGTATGGGTGTAGCCGGGCATGATGGTGTCCTGGTGCTCGGCCGCGCGATCGAGGAGCGCTTGCGCCAGATCAATGACGCCGGAAGCGAGCGAGACAATCGCTCCCTTCGTCCAGAGCCGGAGATCGGTGACGACCTGATCGTTGCGCGAGCGCGCGGTGTGGAGCTTGCCCTGGACCGGGCCGATCAGATCACGCAACCGCCGCTCGACCGCGGTGTGGACATCCTCATCGGAAATCGAATAGGAAAAGGTGCCTTCCTCGACTTCCTCCCAGATCCGCCACAATCCGCGCTCGATTGCTTCCGCCTCGGCAGGGTCGATGATTCGCTGCCGCCCGAGCATCCGGACGTGAGCGACCGACCCGCGAATGTCCTCCCGAATCATGCGGTGATCGAACCCGATCGAGGCGGTGAACGCCTCTGATCGCGCGTCGGGCGACGTGGAAAATCGCCCGCCCCAAGCCTTTGTGCTCCCCTTTTCGCCCGCTCCGCTCTCTGCGGTCATGCTCGTCCCGTGTTCTCCTTCGTCGTGATGGCCGATGCTGCCCATCGTCTCGGCAATTACGAAGACGAGTGTACTACCGAATTGGCCGCCACCATGCGACAAGCATGGCGGGAGAGTCTGTGCCGCTCGGCGCCGGTGATAAACTTGCGTCCGGCCGGGCCGCCTCCTCGGCCGCGTCACGCATCCAATCGCATTGCGAAGTGCTTCTCGCTGCGACTGGAGCCAGCGAGCGTGACCTTGCGCGCCGCGACCAGGGGAGTGCGCCCACGCTCACTGACGGAGCATCGTTCGTGTCGCGTCTTCGCCTCGCCTGCCTCGCGGCGCTCCTCAGCATCGTGCTGGGGTGGCCGTCCTTCGCGCCGGGACCGACCGTTTCAGCCCATGCCGAGCTTGACCGGGCCGAGCCGCCGCCGGATGCGCTGCTCGCCGTACCGCCGCGCACGCTCGAACTCTGGATGACTGAGGCGGTCGCCGTCGGTGGCGGTTCCCCTTCCGTTCGCGTGCTCGACGAGGCCGGTCGCGAGCTTGCCGTCTCCGATATGCGCGTCGCCGGCGACGATCCCCGCCACATCACCGCGCGGCTGAGCGGCGTCGGCGGAGGCACCTATACCGTCGTCTGGACCGTGCGGTCAGCCGCCGACGGCCACACGCTGACGGGATCGTACGCCTTCCGTGTCGGCGGAGGACGCGCGCCCGGCGCCGCGACGACACAAGGGGAGACGCCTCGCCTGTGGGCCGTCATCACGCGCTGGCTCACATTCCTCGGCGCGGCATTGGTCGCCGCGGGCTTCGCGGCAGACCGGCTGCTCTTCGGCCCGACTGCGGGCGCCGCATCGTTGCGCCGCCGTCTGTGGCTTTGCCTCATCGGAGCGACTATTGCGCTCATCGCGACGCTATCGGAACCGGCGCTGCAGACACTCTGGCCGCCGGCGGGAACGCTCGCTCCCCGCTTAGCCGACGCAATCGCCGGCTTACCGACAGCGTGGTGGATTCGGCCCGTCGCCCTCGTCGCGGCGCTCGCCCTGACGGCCTTCGCCCTCGCGATTTCGTCACGGCGTCAATTGCCAGCCCCGCTCTCCTGGGCAGCGGCTGGCGCGGGATTAGCCGCGGTGCTCGGGCTGAGCTTCACCAGCCACGCGGCGGCGCGCACCACCTGGCGTGAGGTCGCCATCGGCTCGAACGTGCTGCATCAGTGGGCCGTCGCGCTCTGGGTCGGCGGACTCGCCCACCTGGCAATCTGGTGGCCGACGCGGCGCTCCGTGCCAGATGCGCCCGCCTTGCCGGTGCGCCGTTTCTCGCGGTTTGCGCTCGCCTTGGCATTGGTCGGGATCGGCACGGGCATCGTCAACGCGGGCCTAGTGTTGCCGACGTTGCAGTCGCTCTGGTCCTCGCGCTACGGCAACGTCGTGCTGATCAAGCTGGCGATCCTCGTGCCAGTCCTTGCGCTCGCCACCTTCCATCGCGCGGCGCTCCGGACCGCCGCCGAGCGATTGGGCGGACGGCTGCGCCAGACGGTCCGCGCCGAAGCGATGCTCGCGACACTGGTCCTGCTTGCCGGCGCATCGCTCGCCCTCTTGGCGCCGCCCCAAGCCCGGTCCGAGCGCCAAATAGTGCTCGACCTCGCGCAGCCCGCGGTCGGCGCCCCGGCCGAAGCGATCCTGGCGCACCTCCAGCTCGAGCCGGCCAAGCCAGGCGCGGGAACGGCCATCGTCCTACTGACCGGCCCGGACGGCGCTACCCCGAACGTCGAGCCGCCGGCGCTAGTGAGACTGCGGTTCGAAAGCCTGGAGCAGCCGATCAGGAGCGAGCCCGTCGAGGCTCATCCGAACGCGGACGGCAGCTTCGTGACGACGAAGGTGATGCTGAGCGTCGAGGGTTGGTGGCGGATCGAGGTGACGCTGCGCTGGCTCGGCCTCCCGGACGTCGTCCTGCCGTACTACGTCCTCCTGCCCGATCCGAACCTGCACGGCTTGGACGCAGTCCGCAATCAGCCCACCGATAGCGAGGCAGAGGCGGTTTACGCTCGAGGCACCGCCGCCGTCGCGGCACTCCACCGCGTGCGCTATCGCCAGCTGACATCCGACGGCAATGGGCTCGGAGTCGTGGCGCTCCACGAGGTCAACGACGGCGCCGATGGGAGCCCGCCCGGCTACCGGTTGTTGATCCCGGGTCGTTCTGAGGCGGTCGTTCTCGGCACGCGCGGCTGGTCTTGGCGTCCTACAGAGGGGTGGACGACCTTCGAAGCGTTCCCGATGGTGCCCCCATCGCGGTGGAGCGAGGAGTTCGAGGGAGCGACCGGCTTCCGGCTCGGCAACGTCGAGGAGGTGGACGGCGAGCTGTGCCAGATCGTGACGTTCGTCGTGCCGACCACGGCACAACGAGCGGTCGCGTGGTACGTCTGGTGGGTCGGTCAGGAGACAGGCCAGCTGCGCCGCGAGGTCATGATCTCTCGACTCCACTACATGGTCAGCGACTTCTACGACTTCGACGCCCCGCTCGTCCTCCAGCCACCCACCCTCGGTCACAGGAGCCCGGCGCAGCTTCCCGCCTAACGCGGAAGCGCCACATGTCTCGCGCGGGCCGGCGCCCGCGCCGGACAGCTACCTAGCTGCCCGTCCCGTCTGGCGGAAGCAGGATCTCCGCGACAAATGGCTTGTGGTCGGAGGTCCAGACATCCGGAATGCGGACCTCGCGCACCGCGATTTCCGGTGTGACGAAAATGTGGTCGATCCGGGAGCCGCGCTCGGAGGTGCTTGCATCGGCCCCGAGACTGGCGCCCGCATCCATGAGCCCCGCATCGATCAGCTGCCCGAAGACGTCCGAATCGGGTGTAGCGTTGAAGTCGCCGCCGATGACCGCCGGCGATTTGCCGTCCCAGAGCGCCACGACCTGCTTGACCTGCTCCAGGCGGACGGAGCCGGCGTCGTCCGGATTGTCAAGGTGCGTGGCATAGACCCAGAGCGTGCCGACCTCGGTCTCGACCTGCGCCTCGAGCGCGCCGCGATGCAGGTTTACGGTCGAGTCGAAGCGCCGAACCAGGCTTTCGGAGATGGGAGCGCGGGTCAGGATGGCGTTGCCCCACAGGCCATCACGCGACGCCGCCCCGAAGATGTACGGCATCGCCAATCGCTCGCTCAGCCATGCCACCTCGTCCACACCCGTCAAGACCGGCCAGCCGCGGCTCACCTCTTGCAGGATCACGATATCCGGCTGCTCCGCCTCGATCGTTTGCGCGATCGCCTCCAGGCTCCAGACGTTGTCGCGAGAGAAGCCGGCCTGGATGTTGTAGGTCATCACCGTGATGTCGCGGCTCAGCGGAGCGGCGATGGCCGGTTCGTCATCTTGGACGAGCTGGCTAACGGAGACAGCCAGAGCCAACGCCAGCGCGGCTGCCGACAACGTCGCGAAGCGCCGGATGTGCAGAACCGACGGGACTGGCTGAGGCGCACCCGCGAGCAGGGCAGCGACGATCAACCCAGCGACCGGGATGATGAGGAAACGCGGCTGGCCCGTCTCGGCGAAGTAGACGAAGACGACGGCGGCCTGGAGCAGGAGTCCGACGGTCAGCCAGACGGCTGTCGCAGTCAACCCAGTTCGTTGCTCGGGAGTCGTCGGCCCACGCAAGGCGTGGACGAAGAGCGTGGCGGCCCCGAAGCCTCCGAACATCCCCGCCGCCTGAGCGATGTCGGCGTCACTCCAGAGGAGCCAAAGCCCGAGCGCCGTCAAGACGACCATGACGATGAGGAGCGCCCACTGCGATTGGCTACGCCGCTCATCCAGGCGTCGGACTCCGAGCAGCAAGCCGGTCCCGGCCGCGACGCCGACAACGAGCGCCAGCAAGAGCCGCAACCCAGCAACGCCGAGGTCTTGGTCGAACCGAACTTGCGCTAAGCCGAGATTGCCGGTCACCAAGTGATAGATGGCCAACCCCGGCCCGAGACCGATCAAGGAAGCGCATGCCCCCCAGGACCGCTCGCGAAACCCAGCCCGCGCCGGGTAGCCGAGGAGCGGCGCGGCGCTGGCGGCGAGGAGCGCGATGAGGAGCACCGTCAGCAGGTGCCGCGTGGCGTTCGGCATGAAGGGGAGATCGACTGTTGAGAAGGCGAGGCGAATGGCGAGATCGAGCGCCAGCCCCAAACCGATCCCGAAGGCGGTCGCCTCCCGCCAGCGCGCGAAGAGCGCGGCAATCAGCCAACCCCAAGCGGCGACCGCCACCGCGCCGAGGTACATCCTTGCCGAGGGTTGCTGCCAGACTTGGACGATGAGCCGCGACCCGGCCAACAAGCCAACGGTACCAGCCAACGTCCACCGGGGACCGAGCAACCGCGCGAGCCCGATGACGAGAAGCGGCGAGCCGTAGACGATCGCGGCGTAGACCCCAATCTGGGTGCGCTCCGCCTGATCGACGACGAAGATCATGTAGGCCAGGAAGACCCGAGTCGCCTCCAGCATCAACGTCGTCGCCAGCGCGGCCAGGAGCGAGGCCGGGAGGACCTGGTCGATGCTGGCACGCTGCCACCACGAACGCAACGTCCCCTGTCCTACACTCATCCCACCGCTCCGCTCGGACTCCGTAGCTCCGTCACCATGTCACCGCCTCGGAGCATCCCACATCCTCCGACGCCGGACAATGAGTAGCGGCACCCAATGCCGAAAACTTGACGGATTGCGCCGCTCCGCGAAACCTCTGCTATACTCGTACCACCCGCACGGACGTTCGAGTTGTACGAACACTTCCGGGAGGCGGACGGGCGGTGTCCTTTGCGGCGAGCGTGGCGCGACTCCACGCGGAATTGAAGCGCCAGGGAATCGATCTCCAGGACATGCGCGCCGAGCGGCACCTGGAGACGACATTGGTTGCTCTTCCGGAGCCCGACTACGAGCCGGTCGGGCCCGCCAAAGGGCCACAGATCACCTGGCAGGAGCCAGGCACCGCGTTGTGCCATCCGGTGCCCGCCACTCGCTCGACTGGTTTCCGCTATTTCCTCGACGGCACGCAGCGAACCCTGCCCGCGTTCTTCTCCTCCTCGATCCCCATCATCGCCAGCATCACCGCGGCGGCCGTCCTCGAGCGCGACACGGACGGCAACTGCGCCATCATGCGCGGCATGCTCCGGCTCAAGCACACTTGGATTGCGCCGCGCCGCTCGGGCGATCCGGCGGTAGACCGGTTCATCGCCGCGGTCGAGCGTCAGGGCGTCGCGGCGCCAGGCACGCCCCGCTCGTCCGGCAATCCACTCGTCATCGATCCGATTGACCCCAACGGGGAATTAGACGACCCGGAATATCAGGCCGCACTGGGAGATTTCGGTCGGCTCGTCAATCTCTCCTATGATCGGGCGCGCAGGTTGCGACAAAACCTCGAGGAGGATCTACTCAAGGCGTGGGCCACTTCCACGAGCGACAGCGACGGCTGGATCGTCGTCGATGGCGCGCTGCGCAACGCCCAGCCGCGGATGGTTGGTCTCGTCAAGTCATTTACCCGCCAGTACCTGACTGGCGAGGCCGCCGCCGCGCTGCTGCGGCTGCCCCCTGGCCACCGCTCGCCAGCCTTCGAGGTCCATGACTCCCGTCCTACTAAATCGAGTCCCGGTTCTGGCTGGCGCGGGAAGCCAGTGGTCTGCTGGTATCTCCGCCTACGCGACGCGACCGGCCGCGATCCGCGCTACGGTCTGGTGCGCGTCGAAACGGACGTCTCCGTTCGCGACACCGCGCAGATCGATGAGCTTTCGTCCTGGATCCTCGCCGAGCGGATTCCCAGCGCCACGGCGGACGCGCGGTGGGCGACGCTCTTGTATCCCGTGCATTACCTGGAGCAGATTCTCAAACGATCGTTGGAGGCAGAGACTCGCGGCTGGCCGTCCCCCCGCTAGCCCCGCTGGCCACGTTCCGCACGAGGGGACATTGCGATGGATCTCGATCTACGCGATACGCTGGTGGCAAATGGGCATGGAAGCGCCAACGGGTCCGCGGCCCCGCCGGTGGATCAGGAACCACTGGCTTGGCTCAGCGCAGAGCTACGAGAGGCGTGCGCGGAGTTCGTTGATAGCGCGACCGGCGCGATCGGGCGAGTCGTCGGGAGCGAGCGTGAGCCCGCTGGCTCGCACCGCTTCTGCATCTGGGCTGACGAAAAGGCGCGTACTCTGGATGTCGGGCACATCGTCGTCGCCTTCTCCGAGGATGCCGCCGTCATCGGCGTGGTTGACGAGCCTCGGCGCTATTCCGATCTCCGCAGCTTTCTCGACGACTATTACGATCGGCAGCTCGAGGCGGCGATCTCCGGCTCGCTCGAATCCGAGCCGCCAACGCGCCGGCCGGAGATCCTCGTCTTCACCGTCAACGTCCTCGCGACCAAACACGTGCGCGACGATGTCACCTCCCACCGTCCGCCTGTCGCCGGCCCGGTCTACTTCGCCACACCGAAAGCCATCTCCTATGCGCTGGGCAGGAACGCCTTCAGCGGCGTGGCGATCCCGGCGCTCCTGCACACCAACGGTAACGCGGAGCGCAATCCGGACGGCACGGAGAAGCGCGACGAGCAGGGTCGGATCGTCTTTCAGCGCGCCCCGATCTGGCTTGACGAGGAGTATCTGCTCGGTCCTGAAGCTGGCCATGCCAACTGGACCGGCCAATCGGGCCTCGCGACGAAAACCAGCCACGCCCTCTTCCTGACGAGCGCGATCTTCCAGCAGCTCAAGGCGCGGGGGAAGACCGTCGCCGCGTTGATGTTCAACGTCAAAGGGCCGGACCTGCTCTGGCTCGACAAGCCCGCGATCCCCGAGGAGGGGAAGGAGGAGGCTTACAAGTCAGCCGGGTTCGACGGGTTGAGCGCCGCGGAGCGCGAGGCCTATGACGCGCTCGGGCTGCGGCCGGAGCCGTTCCACAACCTGCGAATCTTCGCTCCGTTCAAGCCCGGCCAGGTGCCGCGCGACTCCGTCGTCCACTTGCCAACGATCGACCGCGCCCGGCTCAACACGCTGCGCAATGCCCCTGGAGAGTCGCAGTGCGTCTATCCCATCCTCTGGGACTTGCAGCCATTCCTCTGGCGGCCGCACAAGGTCTTCGAGCGCGATGACCTTGATGACAAGCTCTTCGGCTTCGTCGCCGAGATTCGCGATGTCCTCGGCATCCAGACGCTGACCGATCTCGAAGCCGTGTTCGCGGAGATCGAGGAGTCATTCGAGAACGCGGAGGGCGACAAGGATTCCGGCAGCAGCTGGCGCGGCCACCACAAGTTCACGGTGCGCAAGGCCCGCAACCGCTTCAAGAACTTGACCAGCAAGTTCGCCGGGCTCCTGGCGGAGGGCGCGGTCGATTATGGCCAGCTCCCGCGCGTGGATGGACCGTTCACGGACCAGGAGGTCCGCATCGTTGACATTGCCCACTGCAACACCAACGTCCAGGAACTGCTGGTCGACGCCATCATCGACAAGGTCTGGAAACTCGCCGAACAAGGCGAGAAAGAGGCGAAGGATAACCCCGGGCGCAAGGAGAAGGCGCTCGGCGTCGACAAGGTGATCGTCTTCGTCGACGAGCTGAACAAGTACGCGCCGGGCGGCGCCCAGGGCGGCCTGCGCGACACGCTGGTCGATATCGCGGCGCGCGGCCGGCACCTCAACGTCGTCCTCTTTGGCGCGCAGCAGTTCCGCTCGAAGGTGGAAAGCGAGATTCTCGGCAACTGCGGCACATCGTTCTACGGCCGCGTCGGCGACGAGGAGATCATCAACGCCTCGTACCGCTCGCTCAGCGAGACGCAAAAGGCAGAGCTGCTCGGGCTGCCGAAGGGGAGGCTGCTCGTCCGCCACGCCCACTTCCGCGCTCCGCTGTTCGGGACATTCCCGCGGCCTCCGGTTGTCCCCGGCATGGTGGGCCAGAGCGTCTTCAACGATGGCGGCAGCGCGGCCGATACGCACCCCGGCGATGGGCTCTATGACCTGCTGAAGCGGCTCGGCTGTACGGAGAAGAATCTCAAGAGCCAAGTGCGGACGGAGACGGACGGCCTCTCCGTCGAGATCGTCGCGCGCATCTGCCGAACCGTCGAGACGACAGTCGAGCGCCATCGCGGGACGACCGCGGCAAGCCGATTCGACCCCTGGACCGTCGCAAAGCGGGCGATCGCCGACGCGCGACGCCAATTGGGCGCGAGGCACTAAATACCTCGCGGCTCACTGTTTTCAGCGCCGCCCGGTGAAATCTGTTCCGAGCACGAGTGCGGTCGTATACTCTCCCGTGCCTTTCCCGTAGCGCAGTGGGGAGGGAAACATCAATAGCGGGAACGCGGCGATCGGCAATGAAGCCGTAGCCCCCTAGGCCTCGTAGTTCGGTCGCCAATGACGGCGACACAAGGGAGGGGAATGATGAGAATTCGACCTGCGCTGGCCCTCACGATCGCTCTGCTTCTCGTTCTGCCGATGGTGGCGGGGCAAAGTCTGGCCTCAGCCCAAGAGGACCGACCAACCCTGCGCTAAGGTCTGAACGCCGCGGATCTCGGCTCCCTCGATCCGCACTTTGCCAGCAGCACCAACGACCGCACCGTTGTCGACATGGTCTTCAACGGTCTGGTCCGCTACCAGCCGGGCAACAGCGCCGTCATCGAGCCAGACTTGGCGACCGAGATTCCGGAGCCGGAGATGACGGCCGACGGCAAGCAGACCTGGACCTTCCAGCTCCGGCAGGGGGTGATGTGCCATCCCGGCCCGCAGACCGAGTCGTACGAGCTGACGGCTGACGACGTCGTCTACTCGCTGCAGAAGTCGGCGACGACTGAGCGCTCGGCCTACGCGGGCGAGTACGCCGGCATGACTTTCGAAAAGGTCGACACCTACACGGTGCGGATCACGCTCGACCGGCCGCTCTCCCCGACGCTCTTCCTACCGAAGGTCGCCAATTACTCCGGTGGCTTCATCGTCTGTGCGCAGGCGGTCGAGGCGATGGGCGATGAGGCATTCAAGACGCACCCGGTCGGGACCGGGCCGTTCATGTTCCAGGAGTACACGCCGCAGACGGCGATCAAGCTGGTCGCCTTCGATCAGTATTTCCGGGGCGCGCCGAAGCTGGCGGGCGTTGAGCTTCGGTTCATGCCAGATGTCAGCAGCCGCGAGCTTGGCTTGCAGGCGGGCGATCTCGACGTCGCCGAGGGGCTGATCGAGGCGCAGTGGGTCGAGCGGATCAACGCGAGCGGCAATCTCCGGGCCGATGTCTTCGGCGTCGGCGAGGTCTCGTTCCTCAACATCAACATCACGAAGCCGCCATTCGACAACCCGCTCGTCCGCCAAGCGATCGCCTACGCGATCAGCCGCGATGACCACGTCGCCCTCTTCAACGAGCCGGTCGCGGAGCCGGTCTACTCGGTTGTTCCGGCGCAGCTGCTACCGGGAGGCCTGACGCGGGAAGAGGCGGAAGAGCGAGGTGTCCTCTTCGAGCAGGATATTGAGAAGGCGAAGCAGCTCCTGGCCGAGGCGGGCTACCCCGACGGGTTCTCGATCGACCTGATCACCTCGGAGATGCCCACCTACCGCCGGAACTACGAGGTGCTTCAAGCCGAGCTAGCCGAGATCGGCATCCAGGTCAATCTCAACGTCGTCGCCCACGCCACGATGCACGAGCAGATCCGCCAGGACGTCAATCCGATCGTCATTTATGTCGCGTGGCGGCCCAATGCCGATGCCTTCCTGACGCGCTTCTTCCACTCTGACTCGATCATCATGACCGGCAAGGCGCCCGACACGAACTTCTCGCACTACGACAAGATTGACGACCTGATCGAGCAGGCTCGGTACGAGACCGATCCGGACCGGCAGGAAGAGCTCTGGAAGCAGGCCAACGAGCAGGTTCTGCGCGATGTTGCGGCCTACCCGCTCCTCTTCACGAATCAGGTCTACGCGCGCTCGACGGCCGTCGACTACGGGCACGAGCTGGTCTCCAGCCTGGCGCTGTACCCGCAGATCACGGAGCTGACGACGATCAACCGTTAGCCCACTCTCTCGGTGGCGCCAGTAAGAGCGCTGGCGCCACCGCCCCGCGTCCCCTAACGCCGCGGCGGGCCACCAACTGATCTATTTCCCTGGAGGCAGCGCATGCTGCGCTACATCCTGCGACGTTTGCTGCTGGCAATACCAACGCTTCTCGCCGTCCTGACCGTGATCTTCTTCATCGTCCGCGTCGCGCCCGGCGATCCCGCGACCGCCGCGCTGGGAGATTACGCCTCGGCCGAGGCGGTCGCGGCCATGCGGGAGCGAATGGGTCTCAACGAGCCGCTGTGGAAGCAGTACCTGACATTCCTGGCTGACCTCGCGCGCGGCGATCTCGGCCGCTCCCTCATCACCGGCAAGCCGATCAGCGAGCAGATTTCCTTCGTCCTGCCCTACACCGTCGAGCTGGCCATCGCGGCGATTGTTGTGGGCCTAATCCTCGGCGTGCCGATCGGCGTCATCACCGCGCTGCGGCGCAACACGTTGATCGACGACATCGGGCGAATCGTTTCCCTCGTCGGGTTGTCGCTACCGGCCTTCTACCTCGGGATCATCCTGATGTTCGTCTTCGCGGTGAAGCTCGGACTGCTTCCGTCGGTCGGATCAGCACCGTTCTCCAATCCAGGCAAGCACCTTCAGCATGTGATCCTGCCGGCGCTGGCGCTCGGTTTGATCGAGACAGCCTATATGGCGCGGATGACCCGCTCCGTGATGATGGGCATCCTCAGCGACGACTTTATACGGACCGCTCGCGCCAAGGGCCTGACCGAGCGGATGGTACTGATCCGTCACGCCTTGCGAGCCGGTCTGATCCCGATCGTCTCGCTGACCGGCATCTTTGCGATCAGCCTGATCGGCAGCTCCGTCGTCGTCGAGGAGGTCTTCGCCCGGCCAGGCCTGGGCAGATTGATGGTTGGAGCGACGAAGCAGCGGGACTACACCGCACTGCAATCGATCATGGTCGTCTATTCCCTGATCATCATCGTTATCAACTTGATGACCGACATCATCTACACGTTCGTTGACCCGCGAGTGAGGATCGACTGATGGCCCAAGCCGCCGCCACCGCTTCGGCGCTCGCCGGGCCGCGCCTCATCTCACAGCGGCAGCGGGCATGGCGCACCTTCCGGCAGAATCGGACGGCCGTCGCCGGTCTGGTGCTGATCATCCTGATCGTCGCCGTCGCTCTCGCCGCTCCGCTCCTGGCGCCCGCCGACCCGACCGCCCAGAGCATCCGGATGCGCTTGCAAGCGCCAAGCTGGGCGAATCCGCTCGGCCGCGACGACTACGGCCGCGACATCCTTTCGCGCGTCATCTATGGCACCCGCGTCGCGCTGCAAGTCGGCATCCTGTCCGTGCTGCTCGGCGGAGCGGTGGGCACAGCCATCGGCGTGATCGCCGGTTACTTCGGCGGCCGCATCGAGGCCATGCTGATGCGCCTGGTCGACATCCTGCTGTCGTTCCCGGACCTGATCACCGGCCTGCTCGTCGTGGCCGTACTCGGTCCGGGCTTGGGCAAGCTCATCTTGGCGATTGGCCTGACGATCGCTCCGCGGTTCGCGCGCCTCGCGCACGGCCCGACCCTCTCCGTCAAGAAACGCGACTTCGTCGAGGCGGCGCGAGCGCTCGGCGTGGGGAACGGGCGTATCCTCCGCGTCCACATCCTGCCGAACGTCCTCGGGGAGCTCATCGTCCTCGGCAGCCTTTGGACGGCGTCCGCGATCCGTCTGGAGGCCAGCCTGAGCTTCATCGGACTAGGCGTGCCGCCACCGACGCCGACCTGGGGCCAGATGATCCGCGACGGGACCATCTACCTCACCGACGCGCCGCTCTATGCCATCGGCCCCGGTCTCGCGCTGCTGATCACCGTCCTCGCGTTCAATCTCGTCGGCGACGGCTTGCGCGACGTGCTCGATCCTCGCTCACGGGCATGATCGCGATCCGCGCGCGTAGCTGGCACTAAGGCGCTGTCTTGAGCGGTGGTATCAGACGGAGCGTCCTACGCGGACGACGACTCCTGAGACGCCTCGCTGCTCGGCAAGACTTCCTCCGTCGCGCCTTCGGCGATCGTCTCTGGAGCGAGACCTGTCTCGAACGCCTCCCGTGGGCGCTCCATCGTCGCGATCATTTCTCGGAAGCGTTCCCAAGGAATCGCTGACCAGACTTGCGTCTGAGCGTGACCGGCGCTGCGGACGATCAGCGCGGCGCGCGCTGCCGTCTCGGAGTCCGGCGCCTCGAAGATGTCCACGTAGTCGTAGGGTCCGAGCACGGCATAGCTTGCCAGCCATCGCGCCTCTGGACATTCAGCTTTCAACCGCTCGGAGACCCTGTTGCCAAGCTCGGCCAAGGCGCCAGGCACGGCGGTGGCCTCGTGCGTCACCGACGTCAGCATGATGAAGGTTGGCATTAGCGCCTCCTTTCCCTGGTTTCGCCACACTGCTGCGCAGACGCGCTTCCCAACGGAAAGCGCTCAGCGACCATACACCGCCGCCCCACTCGCTTCCATACCCCGCCAGGCAAGGAGCATGCGGGTTGATTGATGTCCCGAGGAATGCCAAGGATTCGACAGTAGGAGCAACACCACATGGCGAAGACGACGAATGGGGGTCGGCATCGCCTGGACGTGGAGAGAACTGAGCGTCGTCAGCGCTGCTCGCTCGATGAGGCGGCCTCTGTCGCAATCTCCCGCAGAGCGATGTCGCGCCGCCAGTGAGCGTCATCGAACCCGATCTTCGCGACGCCGGCGTACGCCCGCTCGCGAGCGCCAGCGAGATCAGATCCCATCCCGACGACGGTCAGAACTCGGCCGCCGGCGGTCACGACCCGACCATCTTCATCGCGGCGCGTCCCGGCGTGAAACACCAGGACATCGCTGGGCAATTCATCGAGACCGGAGATCGGCACGCCGGTCCGATACGGGCCGGGATAGCCGCCAGAGGCGAGGACGACGCCGACGGCCGCTTGGCGGGGCGGCGGAGGCGGCGCCACAGATGCCAGCCGGCCATGAGCCACCGCTTCGAGCAGATCGACCAGGTCCGCCTCCAGGATCGGCAGCACCACCTGCGCCTCGGGATCGCCGAAGCGAGCGTTGAACTCGAGCACCTTCGGCCCGTCCGCCGTCAGCATCAATCCAGCGTAGAGGATGCCGCGCATCGCCGCGCCGCGCTCCGCCATCGCGCGAATCGTCGGCTCGAGGATCGTCGAGCGGATCGTCGCCATCAGCGAGGCGTCGACCGCCGGGACCGGCGAGTAAGCGCCCATGCCGCCAGTGTTCGGTCCGCGATCGCCATCGGCGACCCGCTTGTAATCGCAGGCAGGCGTCAACGGCACCACCACCTCGCCATCCGTCAGGGCGAAGACCGAGACTTCCTGACCTACCAGGCATTCCTCGATGACGACCGTCGCGCCGGCATCGCCCAGCGCCCGCTCCTCAAGGAACGCCGATAAGACGGAGAACGCCTCATCGCGGCTGCTGACGATGACGACCCCTTTCCCGGCGGCAAGCCCGTCCGCCTTGATCACGACCGGGAAGCCGAAGCTGTCGAGAGCGGAGAGTCCAGCGGCCAGATCACGGATGACGGTCGCGCGCGCGGTTGGGACATCCGCCTCGGTCATCAGCTCCTTCGCCCAGGCCTTGCTGCTCTCGATGCGCGTCGCGCTCTCCGAGGGGCCGCAGACGGGAATGCCCGCGGCGACGAGCCGGTCGGCGAGGCCGCGCGCCAGCGGCTCCTCCGGGCCGACGACCACGAGATCCACCTGGCGCGAGACCGCGGCCTCGGTGATCGCGTCACAATCGGCGGCGCGAATCGGCAAGTTCTCGGCGATCTGCTCGGTCCCGGCATTGCCAGGCGCACAGAGCAGCTCGCCGGTTCGCGGACTCTGCGCCAGCTTCCAAAGCAGCGCGTGCTCTCGCGCGCCACCGCCAACGACTAAGATGCGCAATCCCACTCTCGATGCTCCTCCGGTCGTGCCCACCCCTGATTTCATGATACGCGGGCCGAGGGACACGGCACAGCGGCTACAATCCTACCGGGTACGAGAGACGCGGCCAGCGACGCCGCGCCGCCTGTCCGGAGCAACCGATGGATCGGCGATTCATTTCCGCCATTTCCTTTCCCGACGAAGGGGAGAACGAGACCGCCTGGTGGTTCATCTTCCGCGGCAGCGAGATCCTAACCGCCGAAGACGTGGACAACTGCCCGTTCCCGCTGCCGGAGCTGCCCATCCGCTCGGCCGCGGCCCCACTCGGGCTGCCCGCGCTCGGCTGTCACTACCTTGGCCGGCTCGCCGGTCGGCACTGCATCGCGGCGGAGGTGCCCGCCGACGTTTCGCCGCCTCCAGGGATGACCTTCCGCGGGCTGCGCGCCCTCTTCGGCCTGGTCAGCGACGATCTCTTTGCTGTCGCCGGCCGGGCGGCGCAGATCGTTGAGTGGGACCGCTCGCACCGGTATTGCGGCCGGTGCGGTGCGCCGACCGAGCTAGCCACAGGAGAGCGGGCCAAGCGCTGCCCACGCTGCGGGCACTTACACTTCCCACGCCTCTCGCCGGCGGTCATCGTCCTCGTCGAGCGTGATGATCACGTTCTGCTCGCGCGTAGTCCGCACTTCGCGCCGGGCATGTACAGCGCGCTCGCCGGGTTCGTCGAGCCGGGGGAGTCGCTGGAGGAAGCGGCGCAGCGAGAGATCTTGGAAGAGGTCGGCATCGAGGTGACCGACCTCCGGTACTTCGGCAGCCAGCCCTGGCCGTTCCCCCACTCCCTGATGCTCGGCTTCACGGCCCGCTACGCCGGTGGGGAGATCAGGATCGATCGACGGGAGATCGAGGACGCCCGCTGGTTCACCGCGCACACGCTGCCACGCGTGCCGCAGCGACTGAGCATCGCCCGCCGTCTGATCGATAACTTCGTCGCGCGGTACGGCGCGGTGCTCGATCAGCCGTAACAGGAGACTCGGATCAAGGCTAGGCTAGGACGCGTCGAGCGGCGCCTCGGCGGCGATCTCCGCGAGCGGCACGGCGCGTCCCTCGGCGGCCGAGCGGTAGGCGGCGAAGACGACCTGCAGCGTCTTGAGATTGTCAGCGCCGTTCGTCAGCGGCTCGCCGCCAGTCTGGATCGCTTCCATCAGTGAGGCAATCGGTCCGGCGAAGGCGTCCGGAATCCACCACGTGCTCAACTCCGCCTCGTGCCACGTCCGCGGCTCGGCGTTCGGCTGATAGCTGAGGGTATCGACGCGCCCAGTCGGGTAATCGTAGAGCAGGCCGAGCGTCCCCTTGATGATGCCGCCGGTGCCGAGAAACCGGAAGATGGCGTAGGCGTCATCGCTCCAATTGTGGTGGTTGACGTCCACCAGCACCCGCAAGTCGTTCGTGTACTCCAGGACGGTGATCGTCCGCGTCTCGCCCGTCTCCGGCTGGCCGGGGAAGCGGCTGTGGATCGAGGTGACACGGAGCGGATCGCCGAAGAGGTAGCGCAGGCTGTCTTGGTAGTGGATCGAGTGGTACATGACTTCGAGCCGTGGCGACTCCGCCATCCACGGCCACATGTGCCACGGCGTGCGGACGCTGACCTCAATTCGCGCATCAGCAACCTCGCCGAGAGCGCCCTGCTCGATCAGCTGGCGCGAGACGCGGATACCGGCGTCCCACCGCATCTGCTGATTGACGGCGAGCTTGACGCCAGCGCGGCGCGCGGCGGCGACGATGCGAACCGCTTCGCCGTAGTCGCTCGCCAGCGGCTTCTGGCAGAGGAGATGCTTTCCGGCGGCAATCGCCTGCTCCGCGACTCGCGCCTGATCCCACGGCGTAATCGCGATGTCGACGATCTCGACCTCCGGATCCTCCAGCAACTCCTCAAGTGTCCGGGCGACACGGGGAATGCCATGCTCGCGAGCGGTTTTCTCGGCAGCTTCCTGCCGCCGATCGTAGCAGGCGACCACCTTCAGGCCGTGCGCCCGATAGGCAGGCAAGTGGGCGTAGTTGACGATGCCACCGCAGCCAACGATGCCGATGCCGTAGTCGTGCTTCGGAGGCATGACGATCCGGTCGTTGATGTCGTATCCAGCGAGCTTCATCAGGCGGTCTCCCCTTCCAGCCGAATATCGGCGGCGGCCTGCTGCGCCTGCCGCAGGATCTGCTCGGTCGGCTCGTCGGTCAGGATCGCGCGCTGCACCGCTTGGTCGATGACGTGGATGAGACGCGGCAGCTCGCGAGAACGGGGCAAGGCACGGGTGGAGCGATGTAGCTCCGTGAGACGGTGATAGAACGGGATCGCCGCGTTCACCTCGGGATCGGACCAGGTCGAGAGCCGGCAGCCGATGCCCCCTTCGAGCGTCGTCAACTTGTCCATCGCGGCCGTCGCGCAGTGCCGGAGGAACGCGTAGGCTGTCTCCTTGTGCCGGCTGCCGGAGCCGATGCAGAGCAGCCAATAGACAATCAGGGAGGAGCTCTGCCCGCCTTCCCCTGCCGGGACCAGCGCCACGCCGACCTTCCCTTTGACCGGGCATCCCGGCTGCTCGCAGACAGCCGCGAAACCGAACCAGTTGACCATCATCGCGATGTCGCCAGCGGCGAAGCGCTCACCACTCTTGACCGAGTCGATCTCGGTCAGATCTGGCGGCGTGACGCCGCGGTCGTTGACCAATCGCCGGTAGAAATCGAGCGCGGCGACCGCCTGAGGCGTATCGAGCGTCGGGACGCCGGCGGCATCGGTCAGCTCGCCGCCGCGGCTCCAAAGCTGGAGGCAGAAGTCGTAGACGGTGTTGTGCCCGTCCGGATAGGCGGCGAAGATCGTGCCGTACTGTCCCCGCTCCGGCCGCGTGAAGAAGCGCGCGACGCGCTCGAACTGCTCCCACGTTTCCGGGACGGAGAGTGGCTCGTCGAAGCGCTCGGCGTAGGCCGCCTGCTCCGCCGGATCCTCGAAGAGATCGCGCCGGTAGATGAGACATTCTGGGCCATCGTGGTACGGCAGCCCGTAGATGGCGTCGCCGAACTGCTGGACCCGCGTCAGCGACGGCGCCCAGCCAGCGGGATAGTCCAGGACCGGATTCGCCGCCATGAGCGGCGCGAGATCGAGGAGCGCGCCACCCTCGACCGCTTCGGCGAGCCAATCCGTGACAATGAAGGCGATGTCCCACGTCCCGTCCTTGAGGCCCCCTTGCGTGAAGAGCGTGTCATAGAGGGGATTCAGATCGAGGGGGACCGCCTCGAGGGGTAGCGTACAGCCGGTGCGAGCGCAGAAGTCGGTGTACTGTTTGCGGATCGCGGACTCGAACGGGCCGAACTTGCGGACGGCGATGCGGAGTGGCGTTGACATCGAGCGTGCTCCTCCCTGGCGATCTCCCCACCGTGTCGAGCGGCAGGTCCTCGGACAGCTTCGTCAGAGGTCGAATTCTTTCGCGATCGCTTCGGTATCCTCGCCGAGGCGCGGCGCTCCGCGAGACGACGTCAGAATCGCGCCATCGATGCGGATCGGGCAACGAGTCGTCACGAGCGAGGCGCCGTTGGCGCGCCGCACCTCCTGGGTCCAGGCCAGGACTTTGAACGCCTCATGCTCGCGCAGGCGGCGCCAATCGAAGACATCGGCACACCAAACATCAGCCGGCTCCAGGATGGCGAGCCAGTCTTCCGTCCGCCTGGTCGTCAGGTGCTCGGCCAGGATGCGCTTGATCTCGTCGCGCTTGTCGAACCAGCTCCGCGGATCGGTGTAGTCAAGCAGCGGTGGGCAGTCGAGCAACTCTCCGAGTCGAGGGATTGGCGCCATCGCCAGCGCGATGTAGCCGTCCGCCGTGCGGTAGATGCCGTAGGGCGCGGCCAGATAGGCGTTGGCGTTGTTGATTGCGCTGCGCTGGGGCAATTGACCGCCATCGTTGAGGTGCGTCGTCAGCACCTCGAACTGGAGATCGAGGACAGACTCGAGCAGGCTGGCCTCGACGAGGCCGCCTTTGCCGGTCACGCCGCGCCGGACCAGACACGCGAGAATACCCTGCGTCAAGTGCGCGCCGGCTAGCATGTCCGCGACCGAGAGTCCCATCGGCACCGGCCCTTGCGTGGCGTCGCCGCTCAGCCAGGTCAATCCCGAAAGAGCCTGCGCCAGCAGATCTTGGCCCGGCTTGTCGCGCCAGGGACCGCGATCGCCGTAGCCGGTGACCGTGGCGTAGACCAGACGGGGATTGATCTCGCGAACGGAGGCGTAGTCGAGACCCAACCGCTCGATCACGCCGGGCCGGAAGTTGTGGATCATGACATCGGCACGGGCGATCAGGCGCTTGACGCGCTCCAAATCCGCGGGATCTTTCAGATCGGCGACGAAGCTCTGCTTGTTGCGGTTGATGGTGTGGAAGAGGGCACTGTCGCCATCGAGCTCGAGATTGGCGATGGAGAGACGACGCCCCAAGTCCCCCACGCCCGGCCGCTCGATCTTGATGACGCGGGCGCCGAGATCCGCAAGCCGCATCGCGCAGGACGGACCGGCGAGGAACTGACTGAAATCGAGGACGAGGAGGCCAGCTAGCGGCCGCTCGTCGTCCGGCAGCGCGGGTGGGACATCACCTACGCCGGCGTGATTCGCGGACGGGCGCTCTGCCATCGGGCGATCCTGCTCCCAGCGGCGTTTCGCCTGGCTGCCGCTGCCGAATGGACGCCCGCCAGGCGGCGTTCTGGCAGCGGCTACACACGGCGATGTCAGTACGCTAGCATGTTTGCCAGCGAATCATGCATTCGTAGGTGAACGATGTCAAGCGAACCGCAGCGGACCACCGCGGAGCGCAGGAAGCAGCCTTCGGCGTCGCCGGTCTACCACGTCCCGGCGCTGGAGAAGGGCCTCGACGTCCTCGAGTGCCTCTCCGAGCAAGGCGTGCCGCTGACTCAGGCGCAGCTGGCGCGGGCGCTCGGGCGGGGGCCGAGCGAGTTATTCCGGGTGCTGACGACGCTGGAGCGGCGCGGGTATGTCGCGCGCGATCCGATTTCCGGCGCCTACACGCTGACATTGCGACTCTTTGCGCTGGCGCGCGCGCACTCGCCGTATGAGGGCCTGCTCCGCGCGGCGGCTCGCCCACTCCGCGAGCTGACGGCGGAGATCCGCGAGTCCTGCCATATCACCGTTCCGCACCGCGGCCGGTGTCTCGTCCTCCACGAGGAGCCGAGCCCGGCGCGGGTGCGGCTGTCGGTCGAGGTGGGCAGCACGGTCCCCCTCCACCGAGCTGCCTCCGGGCGGCTCCTCCTGGCGGTATGCGATCCAGCGCGGCGCCGCGATCTGCTCGACCAGGATCCGGAGGGCGCGCGCCTTTCCGCCGAGGAGTGGCAGCGATTAGAGGCTCGACTGAGCGAGATCCAGGAGCGAGGCTACGAAGAGGCGCGCGGCGACACGGTCGAAGGGGTGAGCGATCTGGCGGTGCTCATTGGCCCTGCCGAGTCGCCGCTGCACGCCGCCCTGACCGTCTCCGCGCTGCCGCGCGATCACGCGGCGTTCGTGCAAGCGACGCTGCCGCCGCTCCGACGCTGCGCGGAGACCATTGCGCGCGCGGCCGGGCTTCTGCGGTAGCGGCTGGTAGCAGTCATCCGGGGAGGGGGTGAGAGATGTTCGAAGAGCGGTACTTCGAGGACTACGAGATCGGCGCGCAGCGGCGCACACTCGGCCGGACGATCACCGAGGCGGACATCGTCATCCACGCCGGCCAGACGGGGGATTTCTACCCGCACCACATGGACGCGGAGTGGTGCAAGACTCAGGAGTTCGGCCAGCGCGTCGCCCACGGCACGCTGATCTTCAGCGTCGCGGTCGGCATGACGGCCGGCGCGGTCAACACGAAAGCCTTCTCCTATGGGTATGACCGGCTGCGCTTCATCAAGCCGGTCTTCATCGGGGATACGATCACCGTCACGGTCACGATCACCGAGAAACGCGAGCATAAACGTCCTGGTTATGGGATTGTCGTAGAACACTGCGAGGTCACGAACCAGCGCGGCGAGACCGTGATGGTCTGCGATCACCTGCTGATGGCAGAGCGCCGTGAGCCAGCGGCCAGCGCCTAGCCCAGCTCACCTCTCAGACCAGGCGATGGCGCATCGCCAAGGCGGTGGCGGCGGCTCGGGAGGGCACGTTGAGCTTGGCGAGTATCCGCGAGACGTGAACGCCGACCGTTCGCGGGCTGATGAAGAGCGCTTCCGCGATCTCGCGATCGGATCGCCCGGCGGCGACCTGTCGTAGAACCTCCAACTCCCGCTCCGTCAGGCCAAATCGCTCCGCGGACGCGGGTGAAGCTTGGGCAACAGGGCGAGGCTCCGGCTCTTGCGCCGGCTGCTCGGCTGCCAACGCAATGGCGGCGGCAATCGCATCCGCGAGCGAAAGCGAGCGCCCCACGACCCAGGCTTGGTCGAACGCCGCTGCGCCGAGCCTGCGCCGGACCGCGCCGACCGCCCGCGCGTGCGAGCCGCTTTCCGCGGGTGGCACCGGGGCGCTCAACTCCTGGCGCAGCCGCTCGACGACTCCGAAGAGCCGCGCCGCCAACTCCGGCCGTCCGAGCGCGGCCGCGACCGGCGCGAGCGCCTCCAGACATTCGGTCACGCCGCGCTTGTCGCCAAGATCTCGCCGGAGCGCCAGCGACTCGCCGAGCAGCACGGCGGCGCGATCGGCCTTCCCCTGCTGGGCGGCGACGCGCCCGAGCTCGTGCAGCGCGTAGCCGACGCCGAGCTTGTCGCCAACCTCGCGGAAGAGTGCGAGGCTCTCCTCGAAGAGGCGGTCGGCGGCAGGCAGATCGTCTTGCAGACGAGCGATGTTGCCGAGATTGAACAGCGAGTACGCGACCGCACCGGTGTCGCCCATCGCACGGCGAACCGACAGCGCCTCCTCGTGAAGCTGGCAAGCTCGCTCGTAATCCCCTTCGGCGCTGGCGATGTTGCCCAGGTTCGATAGCGAGTTACCGATGCCCTGCCGGTCATCGGCGCGGCGCCGGAGAGCCAGCGCCTCCTCGTGGAGCTGGCGGCCACGGGTGTAGTCCGCTCGGTAGAAAGCGACGAGACCGAGCCCGTTCAGGGATGTCGCCACCTCGGTCGGTGTCCCTAGCTCCCGGCGGATGGCGAGGCCCGCTTGATAGGCCGCCTCGGCTCGGTCGTACTCTCCGAGGTCGAGGGCGAGATTGCCGAGGTGGTGGAGGGCTTTGGCACGCACCTGCGGCGGCGTCGCGCCGGGGAGCGCCAGCGCCCGCCCGGTCCACGTGGAGCCTTCCGTCAGATAGCCACGGATGCCCCAGAAGCGCCAGAGCGCCCCGGCGAGACGCTGCGCAAGCTCCGCCTCGCCGGATTGGCAGGCCCAGTCGAGCGCGGCGCGCAGATTGTCCCGCTCGGCCTCGAGTCGATCCAGCCAGCGGTCCTGCTCCGGTCCGATGAGCTGTGGCTCCGCGGTTTCGGCCAGCGCACACGCCCATTCGGCGTGTCGCCGCCGGATCGTCGTCTCCTCGCCGCTCTCGGCCAGACGCTCCCGCGAATAAGCGAGGACCGTCTCCAACATGCCCAGCCGGCCATCGCCGTCGTCCCGCTCCTCCAGCCGCCGCACCAAGCTCTTGTCAACGAGCGAGCCAACCCCGTCGAGGACCGTGGAGGGGAAGGCCGGAGTATGCCCGTCCGCCCCCGCTTCCCCGTTTGGTCCGCAGACCGTTTCGGCCGCCTCCAGCGTGAAGCCGCCGGCGAAGACACCGAGACAGCGGAAGAGCGCCTGGTCCTCCGGCGTGAGGAGGTCGTAGCTCCAGGCAATGGCAGACCGCATCGTCTGCAGCCGCGTGGGCTGGTCGCGCGCGCCGTCGGTCAGGACCTGGAACCGGTGGTCGAGGCGGGCCAGGAGCGCGGCCGGCGAGAGGACTTTGCTGCGGGCGGCGGCAAGCTCGATCGCCAGAGGGAGACCATCGAGGCGCCGCACGATCTCGGCGACGATGGCAACGGTCTCCTCGGTCAGGGCGAATCGCGGGTTCGCCGCCCTTGCCCTAGCCGCGAACAACGCGACCGCCTCGTTGCGCTCGACCTCAGCTAAGGTGGGGCGGCGCCTCGCGGGAGGAAGCGGCAGCGGCGAAAGCCGAAATTCGTGCTCGGCGCTGAGCCGAAGTACCTCTCGACTCGTTACGAGGATGGAGAGGCCCGGCGCGGCTTTGAGCAACGCCGCCAGGTCCGGCGCCGCATCAATGACTTGCTCGACGTTGTCGAGGATCAGCAACAGCTCGCGCCCTTCGAGGAAATCGGTGAGCTGGCGGAGCGCGGTCTGTCTCCCGCTCTGCCGTGCGCCGAGCACCCGCGCGATCGTCGGCAGGACGAGGGCTGGATCGCGAATCGGGGCGAGATCGACGAAGACGACGCCATCGGCGAACGCGCCTTCGACCTCAGGGGCGACACGCAGCGCTAACCGCGTCTTGCCGACTCCTCCCGGACCGGTGACCGTCACGAGTCGCGCGCGGTCAACAGTCAGGAGCGCGGTCAGCGCCGCAATCTCTCGCTCACGTCCGAGTATTGGCGTCAGCGCGAGCGGCAGCGGGTGGCGCGATGAGGAATCCGGGGACGATTGGAGAGCCATCGCTGCACCAGGGAGTAAAGCGATCCAACCGCTGCATCATCGTGTGCCGCGTGGAGAGCGTCAAGCTTGCTGAAGTGCCTCTCTAATCCGACGAATTTGCTCCGCGTGCTCGTGAGCGTGCGCCGCGTAGATTCGTAGCCAATCGTCGAGTGTGTAGCGCCCGTACTCGGTGTGCTCGCCCTCGCGCTGCCAGTCTTCAGGGGTCAGCCGTCGCAGCAGCTCGGTCGTCGACTCGCGCGCGCCCTGGAGCGCGATCAGCGCGGCGGCGATGGGACGGTCATAGGCGAGCCGGCGCGCGAACGCCTCTTGGTCGTAGCCGACGAGCGTCGGCCGCTCTTCCGCGAGCAGGCGGCGCAGCCGCATCGCGCCTTCCATTTCGCTGTCGGCCAAGTGGTGCACGATCTCGCGGGGCGTCCAGTCATCGGGCGTCAGCCGCGCATCGAGCTCGGATGTCGTGATGCCCGCGAGCGCATCGCTCACTTCGCGGAATCCCGCCGCGTATTGAGCGATGAGCCCCTCACGCTCGCTTTGATCCATATCGTTCCCCCTTACTCACCCCGCGTCTTCAGCAGAACAGGCTACTGCAGGCGAGGCGGAACGCGCCACGAACACGGGACATCCGTAACTGGACGAGCCAGGGCCCTCACCCATGCGTCTGACACGAACCATTTGACGAAGCTATGTGCTTCCTGCTAGCATCCACGCGCCCGTAGTTTATTTGGAGTGGCGGCCGAGACGCTGAGTCCACCACTCGTTGTGGCTTCACACGAGCGGCCGGGTCGGCGACTTTCCGCCAGTAACGAGAGGGGAAACCGATGGACGATCTCATTCGACGCAAGGTATCCCGTCGCGAGGCAATGCGGATTTCAGTCCTCGGAGCAGGCGCCCTCACCGTGACCGCCGTCGGCGGTGGGCGGTATCTCGTCAATCGGGCGAGCGCGCAAGAGGCCACCCCAGCGGCGTTCGACCCCGCCGCGTGCTATCAGCCGTTCCCGGACGCGCAGCCGGTCAAGTACGAGAAGATCGCCGATCCCCCGTACAGCTTGGCGCTTTCCAACTCCTACATCGGTAACGTCTGGCGGACGCAGATGATCAACATGGCGAACGCCTTCGTGCAGCGGCCGGACATCGCGCCGCTGATCAAGGACTGGCAGGTCGCCTCCTCTGGTGAGGATGTCGCCGCTCAGATCGCCCAGACGGAGAACCAAATCGCGGCCGGCGCGCAGGCGGTCATCATCAACGCGATCAACCCGGATGCTCTGGTCCCGACGGTCAACAAGGCGCGCCAGCAGGGCGTCGTCGTCGTCGCCTTCGATAACATCGTCAACTCCGATCAGATCGTCTTCGTCAACGAAGACCAGTACGAGATGGGCAAGCGCTGGGCCGAGTGGCTGGTCGAGCAGATCGGCGGCAAGGGCAAGGTCCTGATGGTCCTCGGCGTCCAGGGCACCAGCGTCGACACCGACCGCACGCGGGGCGGTGACGATGTCTTCAGCCAGTACCCGGACATCACCACGGTCAAGGTCATCGGGAAGTGGGACCCGGGCACCGCGCAGACGGTGACGGCGAACGCCCTGGCCGCGCACAACGACATCGTCGGCGTCTGGTGCCAGGGCGGGACGGACGGCGTGGTCCGCGCGTTCCAGGCCGCTGGACGGCCGCTGGTGCCGATCGCGGGCGAGGCGGAGAACGGCTTCCGCAAGCAGATGCTGGAGTACAAGGACCAGTTCAAGGGCTACTCGATCGGGCAGTCGCCGGGCCTGGTCTGCGTCTCGATTCGCGTCGCGCTCGACCTGCTGCAAGGGAAGGAAGTGCCCTCGGCCATCTCGGTGCCGCTCCCCGAGGCGACGACCGACGATCTGGAGCCGGGCGTCAATGTCTTCCCGGACGCGCCGGACAACTTCTTCACGCCGATCAACATCGAGCAGTGCGGCGTTCAGTTCACCTACGAGGAGATCGCTCCGGAGAGCTAGCACGGAGTATGCTTGCGCCGTTCAGCGCAACGGTTGGGGCGGAGGCGCGCGGGCTTGGTCCCTGCGCGCCACGCCTTGCATGAGCGGTTCGAGCGGCGACCGACGGAAACGCAACAGCAGCACGTAGGATTCGAGCCATGCCGGTACTGGCGGCGAACGGAATCACGAAGCGCTTCGGTGGCGTCGTCGCGCTCAATGGCGCCTCGTTCGCCTGCGAAGCGGGCGAAATCCACGCCCTGCTCGGCGGCAACGGAGCGGGGAAGAGCACGCTCGTCAAGATCCTCACCGGCGTGCAGCCAGCCGACGCCGGCACGATCACGCTGAAGGGGCAGCCGGTCGACTTCTCGGACCCGGCCGCTGCCTCCGCCGCTGGCATCGTGCCCGTCTTCCAGGAGCTATCGCTCATCCCCGACCTGACCGTCGCGGAGAACCTGTTCATGGGGCGCGAGCCGCGCCGCTTCGGCCTGATGGACCGGCGGGCAATGCGGCGGGCGGCGGCGGAGCTTCTAGAGAGTCTGCGCTTCCCGCCGATCGATCCGGCAGCCACGGTCCGCGACCTACCGCTGGCCGAGCGGCAGCTCGTCGAGATCGCGAAGGCGATCGGTCGGCGGCCAGATGTCCTCATCCTGGATGAAGCGACCTCGGCCCTGGGCGCACAGGAGGTCGAGCGCGTTTTTGCGACGCTGCGAACGCTGCGCGAGCAGGGGATGGCGATCGTCTTCATCTCGCACCGGATGGAGGAGGTCCGAGCCCTCTGCGACCGGGCGACGATTTTCCGGGACGGGCAGGACGTCGCCACGGTGAACGTCGCCGACACCGACCCGGAAGAGATCGTCCGCTTGATGATCGGCCGCCAATTAGAGGAGGTCTTCCCGCCGAAGCCGCCGGCTCACGAGGACGCCCCAATCCTGCGCGTCGAGAATCTGCGCTGGGAGCCCGCCCTGCGCGGAATCTCCCTGACGCTGCACCGGGGCGAGATCCTGGGATTGGCCGGCTTGGAGGGTCAGGGCCAAGGCGATCTCCTGCTGGCGCTGTTCGGCGTCTACGCGGGCGCGACCGGCTCCGTGCAGGTGGATGGGCGCCCGCTCCATCTCGGAAGCCCGGCCGCGGCAATGGCAGCCGGCTTGGCGCTCGTTCCGGAAGATCGCAAGACCCAAGGGCTGATCCTGCCGCTCTCCGTTCGCGAGAACATCTCCCTGCCAGTCTTGCCGAAGCTGTCGCATGGCGGCGTGATTGCCCCTGAACTGGAGCGGCGAACGACGCACGAGATGATCGGCCGCCTGTCGATCAAGACGGCAAGCTCCGACACGCCGGTCCGGTTCCTGAGCGGCGGCAACCAGCAAAAGGTGGCGATCGCCAAATGGCTGACGACCCAGGCGCAGATCTACCTGATGTACGACCCGACTCGCGGCATCGATGTCGGGACCAAGCAGGAGATTTACCGGCTGATGCGGTCGCTGGCCGACGAGGGCCGGGCCATTCTCTTCTTCTCGACCGATCTGGCGGAGATCATCGGGCTCTGCGATCGCGCGCTCGTGATGTACGAAGGCGCGGTTGTGCGGGAGCTAGCCGGCGACGAATTGACCAAGGAGGCGCTCATCGCCGCCTCGCTGGGGATGAGCGACGCCGTGCGCGCGCAGATGGAGTCGGTCGCATGAGTTTTGCCAACTTGGGAGCGCGGCGATGGCCGTAAGTGCTGCCCCGACCACGCTGCACAGCCCGACGCCGCGCCGGCCGCTGCTGGCTCGCGGCGCTCGGATGCTCCTTGCCTACCTTATCCTGTTAGCGCTCCTCGTCGTCTATCAGCAGAAGGCGCCCCGCTTCACCGAGCGGGAGTGGCAATCGCTCGCGAACCAGGGCATGACGCTGACGATCGCCAGCCTCGGCCAGACGATCGTCGTCCTGACGGGCGGCATCGATCTCTCGGTCGGGCCGATGGTCAGCCTCTCGAACAGCATCGTCGCAACGATGGGAAGTCAGGAGTCGCCGGACCAGCGATTGGCGCTCGGCATCGTCGTGGCCTTGCTAGCCGGAGCGGCCGGCGGACTCATTAACGGGCTGATCATCGCCTATGGCCGGCTACAGCCGATCATCGTCACGCTCGCCACCGGCTACATCTACGCCGGGATCGCGCTCCACGTGCGGCCACGGCCGGGAGGCTACGTACCCTTCGACCGCGCGGACATGGTGACCGGGCTGGTCTGGGGCAAGGTGCCGGCCGCGCTCATCCTCCTTTTGATCTTGGTCGCGCTCTGGGAGCTCTTCAAGCGAACACGCTTGAGCAACCGGATCATCTCGATCGGCAGCAGCCAGGGTGCCGCGTACATGTCCGGCGTCGACGTGGTCCGGACCAAGATCTGGGCCTATACCCTGGCCGGGATCGCCAGCGCGGTCGCCGGTCTCTTCCTAACCGCCCAGACCGCCTCCGGCGACGCGAACGCGGGTCTCGTCTACACCTTGAACTCCATTGCCGCCGTCGTGCTCGGAGGAGCAAGCCTGGCCGGCGGCGCGGGCTCGTTCATCGGAACGATCGCTGGCGCGTACGTTCTCTCGATCATCCCGAGCGTGCTCTATTTCTTCGACTTCTACCGCTCGCGCCCTCTGTCGCAAGACCTGTACAAGGGCTCCATCCTCCTGGCAGCGGTCGCGTTGGGGGCGCTCGGCGTGCTCCGGATGCGGAACAGGCTCGACCGGCTGTAGGGACGCAACGAGGGATCTGCAATGGCTTCGATTGGCGAGAGTGGGGAAGCGAGGCTCGGCGATGAGCAGTTGCCCGCGCCTGGCGTCGCTCGCCTGCGCGCCCTGACATCCGAACGCTACCGGCCACTCGTTGTCGCCTATGGCCTGATCCTCGTCATCCTCATTGTCACGGGCCTGCGCCATCCCGGTTTCGTCAGCTTCGACAATCTGCGCAATCAGCTCGTCCTGGCCTCGTTCCTCGGGATCGCGGCCGCCGGGCAGACGATTCTGATCCTGACGGGCGGTATCGATCTCTCGCTGGCATGGAACCTGAACTTCTCCGCGATCCTGATGACGCAGCTGACGAAGTCGGATATGAGCGCCGGGCGAGTCACCTGGGCCATCTTCCTCGCGCTCTTCAGCGGATGCGTCTTCGGTTGTCTCAATGGGCTCGGTATCGCCTATTTGCGCATCCCACCGCTGGTCATGACACTCGGCATGAACGCGGTGCTGCTTGGCCTGACGCTCTACTACACGAAAGGCACGCCGCAGGGCACCGCGCCGGACGTCATCTTGCGCCTGGCGACTGGGCGCGTCGCCGGTATCCCCTGGGCGGTACTCCTCTGGATCGTGGTCAGCGCCGTGCTCATCTTCGTACTCAGGCGGACTGTCTTCGGGAGACGGCTCTACGCGATCGGGAACAACGTGCGCGCGGCGTATCTCTCGGGGGTGCCGGTTCGGCGCGTGCTGATCGTCTCGTACACGGCGGCCGGCTTCTTCGCCGGGTTGACCGGCCTACTGCTGACCGGGTACTCGAACCAGAGCTACATCCGGATGGGCGATGCCTACGTGCTGCCGTCCATCGCCGCGGTCGTCGTCGGCGGGACCTCGATCCTCGGCGGCTCCGGCGGCTACGCGGGCACGATCGCCGGCGCGATCATCATCACGCTGCTGCAGAACGTGCTTTCGATCGAGAACCGAAGCCAAGCGGATCAGCAGATCCTCTTCGGCCTAATCGTTCTCATCATGCTGCTCATTTACGGGCGAGAAGCCAAGATCCGAGAGTAAGCGCCTATTCCGCGCCAGCGCGCGCGGCCGCCACGATCTCCCGAACGCGCTCGACGGAGACGGGATTCGTGACGATCCCGTCCATCTTCGACGCCGTGCCGACAATGACGCCGTCCGCGATCCGCAGCAGCGCGCTCACGGTCTCTGCCGTCACGCCGCTGCCGACGTAGAGCGGCGTGTGCGGGACGGCGGCTCGCACCGCGCGCAGATCCGCATCCGCTGCTGGCTGCCCGGTGGCACGCCCGGTAACGATGACGGCGCCGGCCAATCCGCGCTCGACGGCATCCTCGGCTAGCTCACCCAACGGACGGGGAGCGAGCGGCGCCGCATGCTTCACATCCACATCGGCCCAGACGGCAACATCCGCGCCAAGACGCCGGATCAGCGCCTGCACCTCCTCGGCACGCCCCTCGATTAGCCCTTGGTCGGTGACCGTCGCGCCGACGTACACGTTGGCGCGGACGAAGCTCCCGCCCGCCATCGCCGCGATCGAAACCGCGCTCAGCACGTCGTTGCGTAGGACATTGACGCCGACTGGGAGGCCAGTCTCCTCCCGCACCGCCGCCACCGCCAGCGTCATCGCGGCGACGACATGCGCGCCCACCCGCTCTTTGACGAACGGCACATCGCCGAAGTTCTCGACGATCAGCGCGTCCGCGCCACCCTCGGCATAGGCGGCCGCGTCGCGGCGCGCGGCCGCCAGCACATCGCGCATGGACGCCGCCGGACCGCCGCGAGCGGAGCCCGGCAGCGGCGGCAGGTGAACGACGCCGACGACGCGCGGGAGTCTCGCCATTGCCAGCACCAGCTAGGTGATCGAGGCGATGCCGGCCACGGCCGCGCCCAGAGCGAACAAGATCATGAAGATCGCGAAGAGGGTATAGCTTCCGCGAGATTGCACCGCGCGCGGATTCTTTGCGACATAGCGCGCGTGCAGCAGCGAGGCGGCAAAGACAGCGGCCCCGCCGGCAATGCCGAACCACAACAACGTCTGCGCGTTCACGCCTCTCCTCTGCCCAAATGACCTGATTTTCGGGAGCCGAGGCCTCCCCTCTCCGCGCCCCCGCGCGACCGGCGCTCTGCCGCTTCTCTTACCGCTCGCGAGTCCGGCCGAGCTGCTCGATCACCAGCTCCTCGCGCACCTCTTTCACACCCGGCACGCGCGCCGCCACTGCCTCCGCGTTCTCCGCATCCTCGAGCGTACGCACCGTGCCGCGGAGATGGACGACGCCGTTGCGGGTCACGACCTCAACCGAGAGATCGGTCGTCAACGCGTCCTCGCGCAGCTCGCGCAGCACATGTTGCGTGATATCGTCATCCGGGCGGTCGTCGTAGCTCGCGCCGCCCACCTCGTCGTCCATCGCGGTGCCGCCAAACCCGATGATGTCGAGCTGCTCTTCATCCGTCGACGGCCGAACGACTGGATCGGTCGGCGGGAAATAGGGAATCGCCTCCTCAGCTGCCTCCATTGAATCGGTCGTGCCGATATCACCCGCGAAATCTGGCTCGTCCTCGAAGCCGCTGTCGAGGACGCCATCGTTGTCACGATCCACATTGAGATAGCCGAACGCGCCGCGGTCTCCCTGGTCCACGCTGGGATAGGCTCGCTCCGGAGCGCTCGGGATCACCTCGATTGCATCGTCAACCCGCAAGCCGTGCGGCCCGGCCACCGCGTGCGCGACATCGAGCACCGCTTGCCGGTTCTCGTCCGAATCAACTTCACCCGAGAGATAGATCGTGCCGTCCTGTACCTCGACCGCGACGTGAATGCCTGCTTCCGCGAGCGTGTCGTGGATGCGGGCGATGATAGCCTCTGGGTTTTGTCCGGATTCATTGCCAGCACCGGATGGCGCAGCCGTTGACATGATGCTTGCTCCTTTCGTGGCACCATCGTCAGCGCGCCCGGCAGACATAGCGCGCTGACAGGCCCCCGATACGCTGGCGCTTGACGCTGCCGTAGCGCACAGTACGCTGTAGCAGTACGCATGCCGGCAGCCGATTCGCCGGCGACGTCGCCGAGGGCGCCGACGATGAGCGATTGGAACGGGCGAGAACGTCCACCCGGAACACGGGGCACCCCCCCACCTAAGGGGCGACCCGTCACCCTGCCCCCGGTCCCAGACCCGCATCGCTACGCGATCGCCGATCTCGAGCGTGAGACGGGTCTACCGGCACGCACCATTCGATACTACATCAGCCAGGGATTGTTGCCTCCCGCCCATGGCCGCGGTCCAGGCGCGACTTACGATCTTGGTCATCTCCTCCGGTTGAAGATGATCCAGCGGCTCAAGGCCGAGCATCTTCCGCTCGAGGAGATCAAGCGGCGCCTCGGCGATCTGACGGATGAGGACATCGAGACGATGCTCAACATCCAGTCTCGGCCGACCGAAGATCGCTGGCGGCGGATCCAGCTTCACCCGGACATCGAGCTTCACGTCCGGGAACGGGGCGGCTTCGAAATCGACCGTGCCCTCGAGCGCGCGGTCGATCTCATCGTCGGCTACGCGCACGCCGTGGTTGATGGTTTGGAGGATCGCCGTGAGTGACGGCCGGCTCCCGTCAGACCGAGTTCCTCCCTCCGCGCCACGCAGCGGCAGCTACGGCAGGATCACAACCGGCGCCTCCGCCCGTTCCCGAGGGCGCCCGGTCCCGAGCGACCATACGCCGACACCGGAGGCGATGCGAGCCGCCCGCCGGCGCTGGCCCTCCGGCGTGACGGTCGTGACGACAATCGAGCAGGACAACGACTCCGTCCGATATCGCGGCGCGACGGTCAGCGCGTTCACGGTCGTCTCCCTCGAGCCACCGCTCGTCCTCATCTGCCTGGAGCGGGAAGCGACGATCGCCCGCACCGTGGCGGCCGCTGGCATCTTCGCCGTCTCCATCCTCGACCGTGCCCAGGAGTTTCAGGCGGATCGCTTCGCCGGCCTCGCGCCACTGCCGGACGCGAAGTTCGCCTCTCTACCACACGACCTCGGCGCGACCGGCTGCCCGCTCCTGCGCGGCTCTTTGGCCACCTTCGATTGCCGCGTCAGCGCGATCCACGACGGGGGAGATCACATCATCGTCGTTGGTGAGGTTGTCGCGGTCAGCCTCGGGCCGGACACCGACGATCCCTTGCTGACCTACGAGGGCGCCTACCGCCGGTTGGAGGGTGCCTGATGGCGTCGCGCTCGACCGCGTCGCGGCAGATTGGAGCATCCCAGACGGAACAGATGGACGAACGGTGGATACCGGACAATCCGGACGGGAGTGGCTGGGCCGAGGTTGATTGGGTCAGCGCCGTCCGCGGCAGCCGCTACTACTACCGGCACGCCGAGCCGCACGATGAGGCGCTCGCAATGCTGCCGCCCTTCTACCGCGTGGTGACGCGGCTGGACACGCCTGATCTCCACGCCCCCCACGAGAACAGCTACTACGTGCCGCGCGAGCGGCTAGCCGACTTCCTCTTGGAGATCGCCCTCGCGGGCGGCGCGGAGACGATCTGGCACGTCGAGCCTTGCCCGGACCCGCCGCCAGAGAGCCGGGTGCGGCAGATCACCGGAACGCCCTAAGCGCCCGGCGATACGGCTCAGCCAATCACGCCAGACAGCTAGGAGCCGGCTCGCTCCCACCAGGCCCGGATCTCAGCCAGGTGCTCATGGATATGGTCGGTGGCATCCTCCTCGACCTCTTCCAGGACCTTCGCCGCGACCGGGTTGTCGGGCTGCAGATCGCTGAGGATTTGGACGACTCGGGCATGCTCGCGCTCCAGCTCCGTTCGCGCCTCACTCGGCGTCAGGCTGGCGCGCTTGTCTATCTCTAGTTGATTCACGTCTTTCCAATCGATCCTGGCGGCGGGCTCGCCGCGCAAGAGTCGTTTGGCGTTGCTGTTGTGGTGCCCGAGCCAGAATGCGACATGCCCGACAAGATCCTTGACGGACCAATCCCCGGTGACGCCGGATTCGCTCTGCCGCTCTTCCGGGATCGCATCGAGCACGCCAGTGAGCTCCGTCCAGGCCGCTCCGATGCGGGTCAGCAGCGCCTGGATCGCGTCACGGCTTACCTGTCCTGGCGCATCTGCCACCATCTCACAGCCTCCTTCTGCACGCGCGAAGCTCGTGGCAGCCCGATGTGATAGCCGCCGTCCTATCCGTATGACGCGAGGCGCATGCCAGCATGAGACATGACGCCCACCTCAGCGTCATGCACTCGTGCTCAGAAGGGGCTTGAGAGACTTACGGCAGGCGGAAGAACTCGCCGCGCTCAGTTCACGCCGGCGACCTTCGCCACATCCCAGAAGTCAACGGTCGCCTCGTCCCAGACGACCTGCGGCACCACGCCGTGCGCCGCATCCGTGCAGTGGACCATCCGGTTCGTCGCCGCCACCCGCCGCTGCCGCGCACACAGCCGTGCCAGCCGCTCGGTTGCAAGCTCCTCTCGCGCTTCCAGCAACGCCGGCTCGGCCAGCTCAACCTTCCCATCGCGGAACGCGACCGGATCGAGCAAGTCAATCCGCCGGGCCCGGAAGCGCAGGTGGAGCAGATCGCCCGTCATCAGCCGGATGATGTCGCCGCCACGCGCCGCTTCCGGCGTGACATGGCCGATCGCCGCGCCGTAGCTGACGCCCGAGTAGCGGCCATCGCTGATCAGCGTCACCAGCTTGCGCAGCGCGCGATTCGCGTTGATGTGCTGCATCGGCGTGAACATCTCAGGCATGCCGAAGGCTTCCGGCCCTTGCGCCGCGATCACGACGGCCAGCTTCAAGGTGCCGGATCGCACCATCTCATCGAAGAGCGCGTCGTACGCAAGCGCCTCGCCGGACGCCACGTCCAGCCCGAGGCCAGCCGCGTTGTGCCGCCACATCGCGCGCAGATCCGCCTCGGGGAATGCCCGCTCGTCCCGCAAGCGATCGAGCAGGTGGATATCGAGCAGCGCATCGTTCGCCGCTTCCTCACTCTCGAAGAAGATAACGAATGCCGCCTGCTCATCGAAGTGGTTCACCTGCCGCTCCGGCATCCCGCTGATCTTCACGACCGCGCTCTCGAACCAGTTGCTCCGGAGCACGTCCACGCCGGAGACGGCGCGTCGCGGCTTCGACAAGATGATTGGGTTGTCCCGCACGCCATCCGCGCTGAGCCGCTCCGGATTCGACAGGCGCTCGCGCCAGGTCGTGCCGGTCACGGTCATCGCGTCGAGGTCCATCGGCACGCCGTTGCGGACCAGCTCGTAGAAGAGCGTCTCCATGCCCCGGATATCGCCCGAGCAGCACTGCTTCGCGAGCACGAAGATGTCCCGCCCCTCGGTGAGAGAGTAGTTGAAGAGATCCGGCACCGGATGCGCGTGGTGAATCCGGTCCAGGTCCCAAACCGAGAAGCGCATGCCCGCGTAGATCGCCGCCCCGACCAGGTGCATCAGCAGGTTGGTCGAGCCGCCAGACGCGCTGTGGATGCGGATGGCATTCCCCATGTTCTGGCGGATCAGCTCAGCGACGCTGCACTCCGGCCGCTCGACGAGGGTGAAGAGATCGTCCACGACCGCATTGACCTGCTCCGTCGTCGGCGGATCGGTCAGCAGCTCGACGGCGGGATGGACGAGCCCGAGCGCCGCGACGAGGTGGCGCGACGAGTTGCCGGTGCCGTTGAAGGCGCAGATGCCGCCCTTCGAATCACAGGTGTTGACCGCCAGCCCCTTCTCGAGCGCCTTGTGCCGCTCTGGGGTGAGCACGCCACACTCCAGCGCGCGGATGAACACGCCCTGGAAGGCTGTGTTGGAGGAGCACTGGAGGATGTAGCGCATCGCCTCCTCCAGATCCTCCGCGATCTCCGGCTGACCGGCCGCGCGGCAGTCGGCGGCGAGCAACTCCAGCTCACGCCGGATGTCCTCGGGAATCGTCCCGCCTTTCAGGACGTGCGCCGGGGCGAACGCGGCGAAAACTGGCGCCTCACCGCGGAACCGGCGCAGAGTGTCGAGGTGCGCCAGCGCCGAGACGACACCGAGCGGCATCTTGTCGCACGACTGGATGACGAAGGCGCCGTGATACGAGTGCGCCTCCATCTGATTGACGACCATCTCCGCGATCGCGTTGCGGCTCTGCAGCGAGTAGCTCATGCCCATGTTGCTCTGGGCCGTGCCGTCGCAGAGGACCGGGATGGCGAAGCAGAAAGGCACGCCGCCGTTGCGCCAGATCCGCAGCGCGGCCCGCGCAATCGTCCCCGGGTCCATGACGTGCGCGGGATGATCGCTAGAGCCAGCGATGATCGCGATCCGTGGCGCGTTCTCCTCCAGCCGCTCGACGATCGCCTCGAGCGACCAATCCGGCAGCGCCTCGTCGCCCACCTCCCGATAGGCGCGGTCGAGCAATCCGGCGACGGTAATCGGTTCGTTCGCTTTCCCTTGAACGCCTTCGCGATAGGGATTGATCGGGTTGGAAATGCGGGGTCGAGCCGGAGTGATCGTGATCGTCATGCAGACACTCCTCGGGGAACGTAATCGTGCCGAACAGACGGCTCCATTATGCCAGAGACGCCATCCGGCACACCGCGACCGGCCGGGTTGGGACCCCTGGGCCATGTCAGGAGTGGGAGCGTCCGCGGTACGCTAGTCCGCGCACTACTCGACGCGTGGGGAGGATGCGCCAATTCCGAGGAGTCACCTGTCGTGGCGCTGATGGGAGAGACGATCGATGTCAACGTGGCGGACTTGTTGTCCGTCCTGGCCCGGCGACGTCACACCGGTCGTCTCACGATCACGGCTGACGGCGACGACGTCCACCTCTCGCTCGACCAGGGCCGGCTGATCTCCGTCTCCTCGTCGAATCTCGAGCTTCGGCTTGGCCGCACGCTGGTGCGCCTCGGTGTCCTCCGGCCGGACCAGCTCGAGGCGGCCATGCGCGAGCAGGAGCTGACCGGCCACACGCAGCCGCTCGGGCAGATTCTTCTCGATCGCGGCTGGGTGACTCGCGAGCATCTGGCGCGGGCAGGTGAGGAGCAATGCATCGAGGCGCTCGCGCGCGTCATCATGGCCCGCCAAGGTACGTTCCTCTTCAGCCGAGAGGCAGACCTCCCTCCCGCCGGCGGACTCGTTGCACTCAACACGGATGGGATCGTGCTCGAGGCAACCCGCCGGGCGGATGAGATGGTCACGCTGCGCTCCCTGCTGCCCCCTCCGGGAAGCCGCTTCGTCATCGGTGAGGTCGCCCCGACATCTCAACAAGGCCTCTCTCGGATCGAAGTCGCGGTCATCACCGCCATCCAGGAGGCGCCAGCCACCCTGGAGGAGCTTCAGCAACGCACCGGCGCGGATGAAGCCACCCTCTGGCGCGCGGTCGTCGGCCTGCGGGAGCGTGGCCATCTCGCCGTACAGAGTCCAGCGAGCGAGGGTGAGGACGCATCGTATCCGGAGTCTGGGATGCGCGTGCCCGAGCGAACCATTGAGGAATTGCTGGAGCTCGGCAGGCAAGGAGCCGCCGGCGCGCCAACCCGGCCGATCCCCACGCTCGAAGAAATCCGGCGCGGCACGGCAACCAGCGCGCAAACGCTTGCCGCGATTACCCTGGTCGCGCGCGAAGTCATCGCCGCCTTCAACGCCGGCCTACCGCTCCGCGCCCTTGCCCACTTCACGGACGATCACTTCCGGCGGCAAGGACCATTGACCGACGAGGAGATTGCCGCCCTGCGGATGCCCGCGGTACCCCTGCCTCCCGAGGAGCAGGAGACGATCGTGACGCTGCGCGATGTGCGCGTGCTGCCCGATGAGCGCGTCAGTGCCATCCTGGTCAGCCACTACCCGGCCGCCGGCACGTTGCGCAAAGTCCTCATCTTCGCCAAGATCGACGACCGCTGGCAGATCGACGCGGTCATCGAGTCGCTCCCGGCAACGGACACTATCGCGTCGTAACCTTACTCGGGCCGTCGTCCTCGCAGGTTGAGCCGCCAATAGTCGAGCAGGAACGGGGGATCATCCTCGGCCGCCTGCTCCGTCAGCGTCTCGATGAACGCGCGCCGCATCTCCTCGTCTGGCATGCGGGCCAGGTGGGCGCCGAAGACGACGTTCGTCAGGAACTCCGCGAACGATTCGCGATCGGGAAAGGTGGTGGGCGCCGGCTCCACATCAGTTTCGACATCACTGAACCCGGCCGCGCGCAGCCGAGCGGCGGTCACCTCCGCGTCGGCGAACTCCCACGGTCCGGACCAGCCCGCGAAGTAGGGCACAAAGGGTGGCGATGCCAGCACCGCATCAGCTCGTTCGCGCAGCCTTGCCAAGTTCGGGCCACCGCCACACTGCGCCACCAGCCAGCCTCCGGGACGCAGCACGCCGTAGAGCGAGGCGAACAGGCGAGGATGGTCCAGCACCCAGTGGAACGTCGCCGTGCTGAAGATGAGATCGACCGGCGTGCCGAGCGTTTCTAGATCGATCGTCTCGACATCCGCCTGCAGGAAGGAGACGCGGTCGCCGAAGCGCGGCGCGAGCCAGGCACGCGCCGCCTCAATCATGGACGCCGATCGGTCGAGCGCGATCACCCGGCCGTTCGGCAGCCGCTCCAGCAGCTCTGCCGTGAGACGTCCCGTCCCGCAGCCCGCGTCAAGCACCGTCTCATCCCCGCGCACCTCGAGCCGCGCGAGCACCCGCCGCCCCCAATTGACCTGGGGCTGCGACACTCGATGATAGACCGCGGCGTTCCAGTCAGCGTTGGTTTGGCGAGTCATGCCCTTCCACCAGCAGACGATGCGGTAGCGAGCGATCCCTACGCCCAGATTCACCGCGCAACGGGTAGCGCGGCCGCGCAATTCTCGCCTAGCCTCGCACGCGCGGGAATCGGGTTCGTATGCTACCACGCGACAGAGCGCGACTTTTCATCGCGACTCGGCTCATATGGCGCGAGGGGATGGAGCAGGTGCGGAGGGACGGAATCAAGTTGGACGATCCGGTCACGCGGCGCCGGATCGTCGGCTGCGCGTTCGCCGGCGCGATGGTCGCCGCGCCGCTCGTCGCCCTCCTCTATGGACTGACACCAGCGCTCGTCGTCCTCACCGGAGCGCTCGCGGCGACGGCCTATCTGACGTTTGATGGCGCGCGACGGATTCGCCCCGATTTGCGCGGCCGGCTCCTCCTCTTGGCGGGAATCAATTTGGCACTGGCGATCGTGAGCGCCGTGGCGCTGATCTGGCGCTTGCGCTCCTAGCCGATCTGGGCCTCAAATCCGAATCGTCGGCGCGCTGTTGGGCGTCCGCGACTTCTGCATCCAAATGCCGTCGTTGCCCCGGCCGTAGTAGTCGCGACTCGTCCCGACCGGCCGATACCCCTCTTTGCGGTACAGCGACTGCGCGGCGACGTTGCCCTCTTCGACCATCAGCACCACGTCGCCATGCGGCAGCGCGGCTTCCAGCGATCGCAGCAGCCGCGTGCCGATGCCCTGCCGGCGCGCGGTCGGGTCCACGCAGAGATTGATCACACGGGATTGCCCGCCCTGCCGGTCGCCAATCGCGCAGCCAACGATCCGCTCACCGTCGCGGGCGACGAGGAATCGGACGTGGGGCAGCAGCCAGAGCACGAACAGCGTGGTCAATCCGTAAGCGAGCGGTGGCCGGAAGGCTCGCCGCTGCAAACGCGCGACCTTGCCCAAGTCGCGGAAGCGGACGGGCGTCACGATGACCCACGGCTCCGCGATCTCACCAGTGATCGGCGGAGCCGGGATGGAGCCAAATACGTGGTGGTCGTGCGTCATCGTGGCGTCATTCCCTACCCAACCCGGAGCGACGGGCAACGGGTGGGGGAGAGCATGCATCATGTCGAAAGCATGGTACATCAGTCGGAGCCAGAAGATGGGTGACAGAGGCCAGGAAATTGGGCCCAGTTGCCACGCGTGGCGACGCCGAGGCCGCCCATACCCCGCTCACAACCGCATTCCGAGATTGCGGATCGCGAGCAGCGCCTCGGCGTTGCCGATCGCGTCCTCGAGCGCGTTGTGTGAGTGCTCCGTTTTCCGCAGCGGCCGGATGCTAGCGCGCGCGTCCTTCCTGAACCCCTTGTACAGCCAGGTCAAGCTCGCCGGCGAATGACCGAAAGGGTTATGGCCGAGGAACACGTGGCAGTAGAAATTGACGAACTGCCAATCGAATCCGGCGTTGTCGCTGATGAACTGGAGCCTCTTCCCCCTGCTCCGGCTCGCCAGCCAGCCGGCGAAGTCGCGGATCGCGTCCGCGGGCTCGCGGAACCCGAGTGTCTGCTCGCGCGTGAACCCGGCGATGGCCAGCGCCTCCGCTTGCCAGTGCTCGGTCATCGGCCGGAGCGTGGCGTAGAACTGATTGGCCGAATCGCGGGGATCGTCGAGAACCACCGCGCCTAGCGCGACCATCGAGTACTTGCCGGGAATCGGCCCGTCCGCCTCGACATCAACGACGATGTACGTCACGCCCATGCACACTCCTACCGCCGATCCTCGGCGCTCCTCGGGCATCACCGTACCGGATCGCGAGGAAGTGTGCCATCGGCTCTACGCGGGAGCCGTCCGGCGAGACACGTCGCGGGCCACGCCGCGAGAAGGAACGGTTTCAGAGGGGTGGATACTCGCGCGGGATAGCAAGGAGAAGAGCGCCGCGGATCGCTTAGCTGCCATCCAATTCGGCAGTCTGCGTCAGCGGTGACCGATAGACCGTGGCGATCTCTCGCCCCTCACGCATTGCCGCGAGCCCTTCTTCGGGCGACAGCAAGGGCGTTGTGACGTACGACCGAACCGCGCCGCTCGCGGTGATGGCAAGCCCAAACGCGGCCGCCGCCGTATTGTCTGGCGCTTCCAGAATGGCAATCACATCGTACTGCCCGAACGCGTAATAGAGGCTCTCGATCCGTCCGCCGATCTTCTCCAGCGCTGACCAGACCTGCTCAGCTCGCTCTTCAGGATGATTCAGCTGGGCAGCCCATGCCTCCGGCGTATAGGAAAGCTGGACAAGATAATGCGGCATGGCGGGCTCCTCTCCACGCGGCCCGATCACATAACGTGCCGTGCTGGAGATCTTCAGCGAGTTCCCGGTGATTCTTTCTTCACGCTACACGTTTTTGCCCGCCTGTCAATCCTGTCCGGACGCCTGCTCGGCGGGAACGATCGCGATTCTCCGGACTTGTGAGTACAACCCGGCCGCCGCCAGCCCCAACGTGACGCCGGTCAGCAACCAGCGCGCAATCGAGCCAGTTGCGCCAGCCCCCAGCGCCAAATCGCGCAGGCCGACGAGGATAGTTGCCGCAACGATCGCCGCAACGCCCGCCCACGTCGCTGGCAACCCAACGCGCTTCGCCACTTCAACGAGTCCCGGCACGATGGCCACGACAGCGGCATCAGACCACCCTTCCATCGCGCGCTCCTTCCTCTCGATGCTCACTACTCGATCCACGTCCACGTCACATTCGGGTCCGGCCGGAAGAGCACCCAGCGATCGTCGAAGACAACGATCTCGTGGGTCTGATCCTCGTCAGCGCGAAGGACCCACCACCCCAAGGCGCGAGGGAGGCGCTGCGGCGGCCGCTGCTCGGCGACACCACGCGCCACCCAGGCGTTGCTGATCAATCCCTTCGGGTCGAAGCCGTATGTCCGCGTCGTGCCATCGGCGTTGTGCCGGGGCAAGCGCCCGAATCGCTCCTTCAAGGTCTCCACGTCGTAGCCCTGCGGCCACCAGGCATGGTCCGGTCGGACAGGCCGCACTGGCGGAAGCGGTTCCGGCGCGGGCTGGAGCGTCTGCGCGGCCTTGAGAATCTGGCGCACGCGAGCCTGGATCTCGTCAATCCGGCTCGTCACTGGCGGAAACGGACAGCTCTTCGTCGAGAATTCCAAGTGCAGCAGGTGCGTGACGATGCCGTACCGCGGATTGAGCGGGAATGCGTCGTACGGGACGCGCGCGTAATCGAACCAGTACGCGGTCAGCGCGCAGATGCTCTCGAACTGCTTCGGGCTCATCGGCGTGTTGACGTTGCCGCCGTCGCTGCGCTCGATGCTGACCAGATCCCGGTTGATCGCCGCGACCCCGAGCGTGCGGACGAAGAGCGGGCCATCTCCCTCCAAGCCATCGCTGCCGCCGTTGGCCCATCCCGAGCGATTGGCGCTGACAGGCAGCCGCTTCCCGTCAACCTCGACCGTCGTCGCCCGGCCGAGCGGATCGTTCCACCGCAAGATCACCCCATCCCAGCGCTCGCCGTCGGTCGCGCCACCAACGCCATAGTCGGTCAGGCCCGTGCTCGCCCGGCCACGGCGGAACCAGCTATCCGTTCCCCAGAGCGTGCCCGCCATCGAGTGCTGGCACACCCCGACCGGCCGCCGTGGCCCCAAGTCGTCCCACGCGCTCGTCTGCGCGTCGGGAATGAGCCGATCTATGAACGGCGGATGCTTCACATTGCCGAACACCACTGTCACGCTGCGTCACTCCCTCACGGAACCACGCGACCAACGGCGAGCGAATCGCCTCGCATCCTTCGGTCGGGCGACTAGACTTCGACGAGCGACAACGTGAGCACCGAGTCTCCCCATCGCCCCGCGTCGCTCGGTTTCGGCACTTCCTCACGGATCCCAATGATCCGCACTCGTCGCGTTACCGGCGCCGCGTCGTAATCCACATCCTTGAAATCCACCGTCGCCGCCGCTTCCCATGCACTCCACACATCCGCGATCTGCTCTTGCCCCGTCCGAGGATCGACCGTCCCATCCCGCCGCACCGCCCGGTCTCGCGCTCGCACCGAGAGATGCCAGCGCCGGCGCCGCGCCGGCACGCTCAGCAGCTCGTACTCCGCCCAGAGCGCGGTAAGGACCGGCGCCCAATCAGTCACGCTCGACCACTGCACCCGCAGCTGCAGGAACCGAGAGACGGCGACAGCGGAGCTCACCTCCGCCTCGAGCGTCAGCACGTTCGCTAGCAGCGGCGCGTTGACCGACTGCTGCGCCGCCTGCGTCCACGTCAGCCCGCCGTCGAGCGAGTAGGAGAGCGTCAGCGTCACCGCGTCCGTGCTCGCCGGGTTTCCCCGCACCTCCGGTGCGGCAAACGTCGCTCCGACGTTGCGCCACGCCTTCAACGCGTCAGGAGCGCCAGCATCGAGCAGCGATGTCCGGTATTCGCCGGACTCCCGCAGATCCGGAGCGTCAATGCTCTTGTTCGTAAGCCGGTACAGGTCATAGGTGACCGAGCTCGATCCATCGCGGAAGCACAAGAGATCGAACGTTCCACACCCGGCCAGGAACGCCGGCCAGCACCGCGCCGAGCTCGTCACGTTGCGAATGAGCCACCAGCCGGTCCCGTCGAACGCCCAGACCTGAAATGCGCCGTGGATCGACGTGATGCAGACGATCAGGTAATTCCCCGCGACCGTCGCCCCGTGGCACGCCTGCCCTTCAATCGGCGTCGCTGTCCACCCCTGACGCGTGTTCCCCGCGTTCGGGTTGAACTCCATCACCCGGCCCGTCAACCAGGTGTAGAGCCGGCCGCGATAGCTCAGCAGAAACAGATAATCCTGATCGTCCGTGTAGACCCCGTGCGTAAAGATCGGCTCAGGATCAGCATTCCAATCGCCTGCCTGTGCGTCCCACCGGCCACCGAGCAGCCACAGGCTCCCCGTCTTCGTCGCGATCGCCACCTTCCCCGCGTGCAGCGCCATCCGGCGAGGCACACCATCCAGGACCCGGCTCGCCTCGGTCGTGCCGTCGTCCATCCGAATCATGTGGCCGTCTTGCCCGCCGAAGATCAGGAAGCCCGCGTAGCCGACGCCGCAATTCCCTTTGCGCCCAGCCCGCAGCGTCGCGTTCGTGCCCGCCGCCGTGTCGTGGACCTGGATGTCATTCGTCGAGCCGAAGAGGACGGCCACCTTGCCGGCCTGATGCACCGCCAGGTCGAGGATCTGCTTGCCGGAGCCGTAATCGCTGCGCCGGACGAAATCGGTCCATGCGGTCGCGGAGAGCACGTCCGACCGGTACAGATAGCGGCCGTTGCCAACGTAGATCCGCTCCGCCCCTGGCTCCCCGGCAATCACGCTCGGCGCTCGGTCGCTCGTCCGGACCGTCGTCAGCTCGGTCGCGTCGGTGTACGCCATCACGAACGGCCACGGTTGCACGCCCCGGCCGTCGTACACCGGCCCGCATCCCTCGGCGTCCCAGCCCCGGTCCGTCTCCCACTGCACCGCCCGCCGTTGCCCACCGACGAAATCCCGCACCACCACGCGGCCCGGTCGCGCCTCCGCCTCCCCATCGTTCATCCGCCGGTAGCTCCCCGGCACCACCATGTACACCCCGCCGGCGAGCTCGATATCCCCGACCTGCGCCATTCCTCCCTCCCGCTCGGCCCCTTGCTCCCCGCCGGGAGCGGCCAGCGGCTAACCCCGCGCCGCGCGCCACTCCACGAACGCGAACACCCGCGCGCAACGGCAGTTGACGTGCAGCGGCGGTCGCGGCCCCTCCATCTCCGGCCACGCCAGCCCATGCAGAGGTCCGCACTCCGGGCAGACGCGCTCGTCCGCCGCCGTCTGCCACCGCGTCCAGATCATCGGGACCGCATCGGTCTGTTCGCTCCGCGCCGAGGGCTCCGGCACGAAACCGGTTCCCAGCCACGGATCGTCCACGCCCGGCAGAGCGATCAGCGGCGCGCTCCCCACCGCGGCCACTCCCGCGCTCGCGCTCGTCCCGCGCGGCGGCCCGCCGCCACGACTCATCCGGCCAACCCGCATGCGCTTGACTTGCCCTCGTTGCTACTCCCCCATCCATCCGCCGCGCGCTCGTCGCCACCGCGCCTCGATCAGCCGCTCCGCCTCGCGCGCGAAGCGGTCAGCGAGCGCCGCCATCGCCCCATCGCTCCCCACCCCACGCTTGCCGTCCTCGACCGCCCGCCGCCGAAGCGCGATCGCCGCCGCCAGCGCCACGACGATCTCCTCGTCACCTTCCCGTATCTCGACCGTCGTCACGTCGTCCGCCGGCAGCGACCGGCTCCCCAGGTAATCAATGCGCCAGGTCCCCGCCACGGCCGGCGCCGCCAGCACCAGTTCCGATCCCCACCAGTCCCACGCTTGCTCACCCGTCGCGTTGCCTTCCCGCCTTCGCATCCGCGGCACGACGCGCCCCGCGCCATCCACCACGCGCACAACCTGGCTCCGATCGAGCGGCGGCTGGACTGGAACGCTCGTCGCGCCGCTCGCCACCGCGACGCTCACCGAGCGCTCGGCGGGGAACCGGCTGCCGTAGGTGTGCATCGCTTCCGCCAGAAAATCGTTCAGCGCGGCATCGTCCCAGAGCGGCGTGGCACCCGTGTCCTCCAAGCGCTGCCGGACCGCGCTCCGCAGCTCGGCCCGCGTCGTCATGCCCCCTCCCCGGCGCGGCCATCGCCCGCGATCGCCGCCAGCGCCCGCATCTCTTCCAACACCCGGTCCAGCTCACCCTCCGGATCGTCCCCACCAAGCGCCGCGACCGCCGTCCTCCGCGAGTGAATGCCCGCCGAAACGAGCCGGGCCGCGTTGCGCACCGCGCTCTCCGTGTCGCTCGGCAGCACATTCGGCCAGATCGTCACCGTCCGCCGCAGTCCTCCGAGATCCAACCCACCGAACCGCTCGAGCAGATCCAGCACCCGCGCATTGCGCTCGCGGAAGGCTGCCTCCCACGCCCGGCGCTTGCGCTGCACCTTCTGCACGAGCGGCTGCACCTCGACCTCCAGCGCCGCCCCGCTCAGCACCCGGCCGGAATCCCCGAACGCCGTCCTCGGTGTCTCGCTCAGATCGTGCAGCGCCCGGTAGAGCACGTTGATGTAGTCGATGTGCAGCTGCACACCGCCGCCGGAGAGCAGGTCCAGCAGGTACGCTTTCGCTCCCTCCGGCAGCTCCCACTTCGCGCCCGGCCCGACCGTGATTCCCTCGGAGCCGTCCACGTTCTCCAGCACCGCGATCGGCGCCCCGGAGAGCTCCAGCACCCGCGAGACGACCGACATCCGCGCGTTCAGCTCCCGGCAGACGTCGTAGAGATCGGCCAGGTCGGACTCACCCCAGAAAGCGTGCGATCGCGGGTTGTTCGGAATGACCACGTAGGGAATCCAGCCGTACGGGTTCGGTCCCTCCCGCACCAGCTGCCCCGCGATCTCGACCGTCCAACGCGATGGCGTCCACGTCTCGACCACGCGATAGACGCGCTCTGGCGCCAGCCCCGCCAGCGCGCTGCTCGCCATGATCGGCCCGAACGCTCGCGCCACCGCGGAGCCACTCATGCCGTATGCCTGGACAATGCTCTCGATGCGCCGAGGGTTGTCCGGCTCGCAGCGCGCGACCAGCGTCGCTGGATCGACGCCTACGATCACCGGCTCACCCCGCGTCGCGTCCCACGTCACCTTCAGCGCCGCATCCCCGAGGACCGCCGCATCCACGCACAGCTCCACATCGAGCCGCGCCGCGTCATTCGCGGCCAGCGCCTCGGCCAGCGCCAGCTCAGCTCGCCGCGCCGCCGCCTCCAGCCCCGCGTCGGCCGGAGCCGGCACCGAGAAGGTGACCGGCGCGGGAAATACGTAGGACGCGACTTTGCGGACCAAGGTCCGCGCGTAGTTGAAGGTCAAGCGCGGCTCGCCCGGGCGCCGCTTACCGCTCCACTGTGTCCCCTCGTAGAAGGCAAGCGCTTCCGCGTAACGCGCGAAGCGCCGCTGGTCGGCCTCCGTGACCCATCCGGCCGGCCAGCCGTCCGTCACCGCCGCACACTGCATATCTCCTTCCCTCACTCGACCCATCCACGCTCTGCCGATCAGCGCCACACCGCGCATCCACGTTTGCGCTTCCCGCCGGAGACGCCCCAATCCCACTGCAGTAAACTTTGCCCAATTTCCGAAACGCCCCGGCAGTATTCGTGGTGGGTTGAATCACTGATGGGCTCGAACGCTCATCAAGCCGTCTCTCGCGTTGCCTGTCTCACTGAGCGGTTCACCGTCGTCGGTGACCTCAGCGTCGGTCCCGCCAGCGCGCCGCGACGCCTCCTAAACTCCTCAATGACCCCTCTACCTCGGTGCTCGCGCTCTCATCGCCGGTCCTCGTCCGGCCTGGCCGGCTCAGACAGCCAATCGGCGCGTTTTCGACCGGTCGCCTGCGCGAATCCGACCTCAGCTGCCTCGTGGCCATTACCGAGCCGGAGCGTCCGGCGGAGCGCCGCTTCGCCGCCTACGTTCCCAAGCCCCCGTCCGCCTCGTCCTGCTCCTGCGCTCCGTCCTCGTCATCGGCAACGTCCACATCACCGGCCGCGCCGACCCGCTCGCCCATCTCCTGACGTGGCCCGAGCCATTCATCCCGGTCACCCGCGCGTCGCTGCTCACCGGCGAGACACCGATCTCCACCGACGCGCCCGCGAGAACGCTCACCGTCTTCGTCAATCGCGCCCATCTCGTCGGCACGCTCGCGGCCTTGCCGGCAAGGCCTGACACGGCCGCCGGGTCGTCGTAAGCGCGCACCGCCCTATCGCTTGTCAGAGGCACGCGTTCTGCATTGAGGAGGGGCGACGCGGAATCTGGGGGGCATTCCGCGGAGAGACGGTTGCCGCTTGCCCCTGCGGTGGATGCAAGCGATCAGGAGGAACGCGCGATGACCCAAGACGGGTCCACGCTCCCGCCCGACCTCACCAACATGACGCGTGATGTCCGCAACACCTTAGCGGCGTCGCGAGCGCGCCTGCAGCTGACGCGCCGGCGCATGAACCGGGGTGAGGTCGATTTGGGTCAGTTGGCCGCGGATCTCGCGGATTTGGACCACTGTCTGGATCGCGTCCTCGCGACCCTCGTGATGCTAGAAAGCAACGCGCCCATCACGCCAGGCCAAAGGGAATCAGAGCCCCGCTCCCCTCGCGCTCTCTAGCCCGGCGTTGCCCGAGAGACGCGGGCCGGGCTCTACTGCCAGCGGTCTCTGGGAGGAATTCGGCACCTTGCAAGGAAGGCGCGCGACGCCCGCTTTGTCTCACCGTGGCATCGTTCAGCCAGAAAGCTACCGCCGGTGCGGCGACCATGGCGACTCCGGGCGCCGCCGTTGGCGGGGCCGGTGCTCCAGGTGCCTCCGCGCGACCACGCGATTTGTCGCCTCATCAATCAGGACAAGCTCGCCAACCTCGCCTGCCCGCTGGAGCTCGCTCGCCCATGGATCGAGCGCCGTATGATGCGTCGCCACGCCTGGCACCCGGCCGAGCACTCGTGTGCTCTCGCCTCTTCGATATTCGATCCGAAACCACCGCTCGGCCGCGGCCGACCCGCCCGCCATTCCCATCGCTCACTCCTGCCCGTTTCCGCCGTCATCACTCCCTCGAGCACGGTCAAGAGGCAATGAGCGTCACCATATCGCCGCGTGATTGCCGCCCCGCCTCTCTACGTGACAGAAGGAGCAATGGATGAGAAGCAAGCGGCAAATTCTGTGCCATTCAGGCTAGCCCGATTGGCCATCGCCGCGCAGTACCGCGCATCACCCATCAGTCCCAACGCGATCGGGATACATGTACTTTCACAGATAGAAATGCCCGTCAATCAACGACGCCGCCACCGATTTCATCGGCCCCACGGTACCTGCCGCGCGCATCGCCCCCAGAACCCGCGCCAGCCACTACCAATTTCTCGTAGGGGCGGACACAGATTCCGCCCGTCGGCCGAAGGCCGACAGACATTGCCCGCCCCTCCTCTGACCGGAACGGAATTCGCCACTCCGGAGCGGCCGACTGCGGCTCCTCGAAAATGGCGCCATTGTGGCCGGCTACGGCTACGGCAAAATCCCCTTGATCCGCGCCACGCCGAGCATCGAAAACACCGCCATCCCCGTGTACCACTTGATCCGCCAGCGCGTCGCGTCCTTCGTCTCGAGCTCGCCGATAGGTTCAATCTGGATCCCACCATGCTCGAGCCCCATCACACCCACGCCCTGGCCGAACTTCACCGCGTAGACGCTCGTGCAGTTATTCGCGGATCCCTGCGTCTGCGTCTCGGAGATGAAATCGTCCACGATCACCGGGATCCCGTCGTAGCTCTCAATCCGCTGACCGAACTGGTTGATGTCCGTCTCCAGGATCGTGCCGCTGCTCCGGCGCAGACTCTTCAGCTTCCGCCGCGTCCGGCGCGACATGAACAGCGCATCCGGCTTCCCCGGCTTCACCAGATCAATCAGCTGATCCATCATGTCGAGCGTCAGCTGCGCCCCATTCGCGCCCGCCGTGATCTCCTGGCCGGACCCGTCCAAAATCATCGTCAGCCCGTCGAAGCTCTTGGGATCCGAAGAGCTATCACCATTGAAGAAGGCATCGGAGAATTTGTGCGCCACGGCCTTCGCCCGCAGCGCGATGATCTCCGCCTCAAGATCCTGCGTGTCCGCGTAGGTGGCAGCGAGGAAATTGTCGACGTCGGCATCCCCGCCCAGGATCTTCAGCGTCGCCGTCACCTCGGTGAACGTCGGCGTCGCCTCCGTCCAGGTGTCTCCGACGTCGTAGAAGCTCGCGGCCGGCATCGTGTTCTCCCGCGTGTAGCGGACCGCCGTGCCCGTCACCTCCATGAACGGCAGCATCTGCAACAGAACGCTCTCTTTGACGATCGTCTCGATCACGCCCCGCAGCAGCATGTCGTTGCTCAGCTTCGCGGCCTCAACCTTCGTCAGCGCCACGCCTCACTCCCTTCAGTGCTCCCCAATCCTCTTGCCTAGCCCCGGCGGGCCGCCGCGATCCCCCGCTTGATCTTCTCGGCGGTCGGCAACGCATCGAGATCCACCACCGCCACGCCTCCGCCCGCTGGCACCTTCGGCGGCTCGGCCGGCGCACCCTCGCTCCCCCGCGATTCACCAGATCCCTGCCGCTCCTGCACCCGCTGCGCCACCGCCTGATACGCGGCCCGCGCCGGCTCCACGCTTGCCATCAGCTCCGCCACGCTCGATCCCTGAATTAGCTCAGGCACCACATCCTGATGCGCGCGCAAAATCAGCTCCCGCACCGCCGCGATCTCGTCTCCGTTCACCGACTCCCCCCGTTCGCCTTCAGCCCCGGCACTCGATTCCTGATTCACCACCTGCCCCGGCTGCTCCACATCCTCGCGCTCCACAACCCCCTCCTCTAGCCCCTTCCTTGACCGAATCGCCCGGACGTGCCCGAATTCATCCACGGCCCTGCGGGCCGTGGGCGGACACGGGTTCCGCCCCTACGAACACACCACACCGCCGCTCCTCACCCCCCGCCCCTTAGCCCCTAACCCCCGACCCCCAACCCCTATCTCCCTACTCCCACTGCCCTCCTCGGCCTCCAGTCCACGCTATCAAGGACAGCCGCCAGCGCCGCGCTCATCACCAAATCGTCGTGACCGCGCCCGTCAGGCACGCCCCATCGCAGCAGCTTCCCCGGACCTGGCCGCGTCTCGTACGTCGTCGCGCGCAGCTGCTCCCAGTAGAGCGCCGTCAACCGACCCTCCGTCGTCCCGGTCGCGGAATCGTCCGCGTATTCCTTGAATCGCCCGGAATCGATCAGCGCCAGGAAATCCCAACCGAGCGCGCTCTTGCTCGCCGCGGTGAAGACGAACGGAATCACCCGCACCGGCGGCTGACCGGCGCGCCGCTCGCCCAGCTCCGCCGACAAGAACGAGGCCAGCCCTGCCCCGATCCCCGTTGCGTCCACCACCACCGCGCTCGCCTTCCAGACATCGCGCGCCAGATCCACGATTTGTGAGTAGAGCGCCGTATGCTTCGCGCCCGTCCACGCCATCCGATCGACGACCCGATAAATCGGCAGCGCTCGCCTATCCGGCTGCCCCCCCGGCCAGGCGATTTCCACAACCGTCAGCGCCGTGCTGTCCCGCCGCGACTCACTCGCAAACGCCAGCGGCCCCGTCCCGGCTTCCTCTTCGCCCGCGACGTCAATCAGGAGCGCATACCGCTTGCCCGGCTCGGCCCGGTGCCGTCGCGGATGATCGCCCTGCATCTGCGCCAATCGTTGCGGCGGGAAGAGCCCGCCGTCCGCATCCAGCTCCTCCAGGCAATACTCCGTGCGGATGAACGGATGCGTCGGCCCGAGCTGTGCCATCCGCGCCCGCACCCGCTCGCCGTACTTCGGCAGCACCTGCTCAACCCGATCCCACGGCACCCGCCAGACCCGCTGGATGCCGTCCTGCCGCTCCAGGTCCTCCAAGTGCCGCATCTGCCGCGCGAGCAGCGTGTCCCGACTCCAGACCGTGCCGAGGAAAACCGTTGTCGCGTTCGTGCTTGCCGCCATCGGATCGAAGACGGCGTCCCACACCTCCGGCTTGATGTCCTGCGCCTCGTTTGCCACGAGTAGCAGGTCCGCCGTCTGTCCCCGCGCGTTCGCCGTCGCTTGCGCCGAGAGGAACCGGGCCGAGGCTTTCCCGACGTAGACGGCGTAGCCATCGCGGACATGCACCCACCGCCCGGAGATCGGGTTCGCCAGCCGATCCAGCAACCGGTCGCGGCTCAGTGTCGCCTGCGGCCGGAACGTCGGCGCCGCCAGCACCGCGTTGCCTCCCTTTTCCCGGTACCGGTGCAGCAGGTACGCCAGCACCTGCGCCAGCAGCTCGTCCTTCCCCGCCTGCCGGCTGAACACCACGACGAACTGCCGCCCCAACCCCCGCACCACACTGTCAACGATCGCTCGCGCCGGCTCGAGCTGATAGTCCCGCAGGGGATACCGCTCCAGCACGAGCCGGGAGAACCCGCCGATGTCGGCCAGCTCACGCCCGAGATCGACCGGCACGTCGTTCCGGGCCGCGTAATCCCCCCGCCGCCGGACGCTCCCCCCGTGCGTCATCTCCTGTCCAACCTGCCCTTACGACCCCGCTCCTGCCAATCGAATCGCGATATCGAGCACGATCGCGCTCGCCACCATCCACAACAGCCCGTTCAGCCGCCCCTTGATCTCTCGCAGTTCTTCCTCCAGCGACTCCACCATCTGCCGCGTCACCGCCTCGTATGCCGACGGCGGCTTCAGATCCACCACCGGCTCAGCGCGAATCCGCCTGAGCCGCTCCCGCAGCTCTGCCTCCGCCACATCACACCTCCGGGAAGATCGAAAGACGCGTCATCCCATCGCGCGGCATCCGCTAGCAATGCCGCGCCGCACTTCGCGGGTCATTCGTCGTACCGCCGGCCCGACAGGCCGCGCTCCCGCGCTTAGGTCTCCAATTCCGCCAGGAACCGATTGATCGCTTCCGTCAGCCCTTGTCCCGTCTCGCCCGCGATCGCCCGCTGTGCTCGGGCCGCCTGTGTCGTCGCGCTCACCAAGCGCGCCACACCGGCTACCAGCTTCCCGAGATCCGCTTCCTCGAGCAGCAGCCGCGCCAGCACGATCCGCAGCGCCCCGATCTCATCGGCCAATCCAGGCTCGGCCGCCGCCTGCGCCATCACCGCCTGCACATCGGCGTCGAACAATTGCCGATAATCGCCCTGCGCCAGCCGCCGGCGGAACTCCTCTCGCGCGTGCTGCCGCTCGTCGGTCGCCTCCTCATCCGCGGCCCCGTGCGCCCGGCACCACTCCGCGCCGCGCCGGACGAACCGGCCACACCCCGGCGCCGCGCACCGCTTCCGGTCCATCCGCCCTTAGCTCCCGTTCGGTCGCTCCATCGTTGCACATCCTCCTCCCGGCATCGCCCCAAGCGGCCACTCGCGTGCCCGCACTATCTAGGGAGGGATTCGAGCGCCCCAAACGGGACAAACGTGTGCAAATCTCGCCAGGCCGGTCTTACAAGCTCGACTCCAGCGCACTGCTCCGCGGAGCCTCCCTCTCGCGCTTCCTTGAGACAACGAGAGCGGTCGGTGTACGGTAGGCGCCGGCCGTTCGCCGGTGGGCGCGCACCGCTGCCCCGCCGCGACGAGTTAGAACGAGAACCGTTGGAGGAGAAAACTCGATGCGTTTGTCGCTCAAGGCGCTCGTTGCCAGCCTGCTGCTCCTGCTCGCCGCGACACCCGTCGCCGCTCAGCAGGATCGGCCAACCGGCACCCCCGACCTCGGCTCGCCAGTCACGATCATTGGCGCCGAGGGTGGCGAGATCGCGCAGGTCACGCTCCAAGATCTCGTCGATCCCTTCCTCGAGTACGACCAGTACGATCCGCCCGTGCGCGGCTATCACTACGTCTTGTTGACGGTGTCGGTCGACAACACCGGTTCGCGGCCGTTGGAAGTCGATCCCAACGACTTCGTGGTCGTTGACGCGGATGGCTTCGTCTATCCGCACGCGAACGTCACATTGCTCGCCGAGGCCAACGTCACGCTGCTCGAATATCAAGAGGTTGCTCCCGGTGAGGAAGCTACCGGCGCCATCGCTTTCGAGGTTCTCAACGACGCGGCAATGGCGGCCATTGTCTATCGGCCGGAATCGAACCGGTTGATCTCCCTGGCAACCTTCGCCGGACAGGGACCCGCGCTCGGCGAGTCCGTGACCATCGTCGGCCATGACGGCTACGAGGCCGCTCAGGTGACCGTCAGCGACATGGCCGATCCCTTTGAGGAGTACGACCCGAATTCCCCGCCGCGGCGCGGCTCGCATTACGCCCTGCTTACGGTCTCCGTCTCGAATACCGGCCCGCGCCCGTTCGAGTCCAATCCCCGCAACTTCTACATCCTGGACTCCGACGGTTTCTTGATCGAGCCCATCCACATCCCGCGCGACTTCGATCAGTTCCCGGAGATGGAGTACAACAGCGAATTGCCGCAAGGTGACGAGGCGAGTGGCACGATCGGCTTCGAAATCCTCAGTGGCACCACGCCGATCGCGGTCGTCTACGCGCCGTCGTCGGATCGCCTCATTACCGTCGCCGATCTCAGCGCCGCGCCTTCAGACGACGACATGGCGATTCCGGTTGCGACACCGGCCGCTTCCGATCTCGGCACGCCGGCGACCGACTGAGAGGCGCGGGTCAACGCCGGCGAGGCAGCGCATCGGCTCATGTGACAGGTGGGCGCCGGGTGTCTGGCGCCCCTCACCCTTGAACGGACGTATTTCCTCGCGTATCCTCACCACGCGTTCGCCAGGCGCGAGCGGGAGGGGCGCCTGTCCTATTTGTGCATCCTTTTTCGATTGAGCTAGATACTTACGCGCTCATGATCTCCTCACCGCAATAGACTAGGGGCGCCGATGCGCGGTTTCTTTCACCGGGGCGGCAAGTTCCGACCACTCACTCCCAACGGTGAGCGACCGGATCAGCACATTCCCGATGACCTCTGGGTCAAATGCGCGAAGTGCAAAGACTTGCTCTACGTCAAGGAGCTCGAGCACAACCAGCGCGTTTGCCCGAAATGCGGCTATCACTTCCGCCTGCGCGCTCGGGAGCGCATCGCCCAGCTCGTCGACCCCGGCTCCTTCCACGAGTGGGATGCCACGCTCCAGCCTGAGGATCCGCTCGACTTTGCCGATGGCAGCGGCCCCTACGAAGAGAAGCTTCGCGCGACGCAGCAGAAGAGCGGCGAGACCGAGGCGCTCATCACCGGCCGCGCCACCCTCGACGGACGGCCTCTCGCCGTCGCCGTCTGCGACTTCGAGTTTCTCGGCGCCAGCATGGGCTCCGTGTTCGGCGAGAAGATGGTCCGCGCCATCGAGCGGTGCTGCCAGAGCGGCCTTCCGCTCCTTACCGTCAACGCTTCCGGCGGCGCTCGCATGCACGAGGGTCTCTTCTCCCTGATGCAGATGGCGAAGACCGTCTCCGCGCTCGCCCGGTTGGGCCGCGCGCGCCTGCCGCACATCGCGCTCCTGACCGATCCTTGCTATGGCGGCGTCACCGCCAGCTACGCGACCGTCGCCGATGTCATCCTTGCCGAGCCCGGCGCCCTCATCGGCTTCGCCGGCCCGCGCGTCATCGAGCAGATCACGAAGCAAAAGCTGCCGGAAGGATTCCAGACCGCGGAGTTCCTCCTCGAGCATGGGATGATCGATCTCATCGTCGAGCGGCCAGCCCTCCGGCCCACGCTCCGACGCCTCCTCGATCACTACCAGCGCGCTCGCGCCGCTCACGCCGACTTCAGAGACGCTTCGGCTCAGGCGTCGCCCGAGGCGCTGCCCGTCTCGGCGCCGCTCCTGACGGCACACCGCGTCTTCCTCAATGGGAGCGAGACCGGCGATGACTGACGCGCATCCGGTGGCAGTGCGCTCCGCGTGGGAGCGGGTCAAGCTCGCCCGTCATCCGGAGCGGCCGCACACCCTCGATTACCTCTCCGAGCTGATGACCGACGTCGTCGAGCTTCACGGCGACCGCGCCTTCGGCGACGACCGCGCGCTCGTCGGCGGCTTGGCTGGCTTCGCCGGGCGCACAGTCATGGCCCTCGGTCACCAAAAAGGCTCAGACACGCGGGAAAACCTGCGCCGCAACTTCGGCATGCCTCGCCCGGAGGGATACCGCAAAGCCGAGCGCCTGCTCCGCCACGCGGAGAAGTTCGGCATCCCGGTCATCACGTTCATTGATACCCCCGGCGCCGAGCCCGGCATCGGCTCCGAGGAGCGCGGCCAAGCGACCGCGATCGCGGAGAGCCTGCTAACCATGGCCGGGTTGCGCGTTCCCATCATCGCGGTCGTGATCGGCGAGGGCGGCAGCGGCGGCGCGCTCGCCATCGGCGTCGCCGACCGCATCCTGATGCTGGAGAACGCGATCTACGCCGTGGCTTCTCCCGAGGCCTGCGCCGCCATCCTCTGGAAGGATGCTGGCAAAGCGGAGCAGGCCGCCGAGACGATGCGGATCACCGCGGCCGACCTTCACCGCTTCGGCATCATCGACGAGATCATCCCGGAGCACGTCCCCGCGCACGAGCGCCCACGCGAGGTGATCCACGCCGTCGGCGACGCGCTCACCCGCCACTTGAATGAGCTCTCGGCACTCGTCGCCACTCACGGCATCGATCACCTGCTCGACCTCCGCTACGCCAAGTTCCGCCGCATCGGCGCTTGGCGGGAGTGCGCCGCGGCCGAACACGGGCTGCCTCCCGAGACGATCGCCGGCAGCCCACTCGGCTGAGCCGCTTCCCTGATCTCCCCGTCTCATCAGCAATCGGTCGTTGAGACGACTGTCACGTTCTGCCTCTGGGCACGATTCCTGCTGCCTCGAAACGACGGCGCCGCCCGGTAGACCGGCGCGGCTTGGCTGGATTCAGCAGAGGAGGAACGATCATGCCCATCGGCTTCGGACGATATTGGCGGCCACGAGCGGCCGCGCTCCTGGCTCCCTTGCTCGTCTTCGCTCTAGTCGCCGCGATGCCCCGCGTCACGGCCGCTCAAGAGACAGAAGACGTCGGGGCCACGATCCGCCTCGTACATGGCGCGCCAGAGGCCGGCCCCGTTGATCTCTACCTCGACGGTGATCTCGTCGCCGAGGAAGTGGATCCGGCCACCGTCTCCGATCCGATTACCCTGGGACCTGGGGCGTATGATGCGCAGATCGTGGCCGCGGGAGGCGATCCCGCGGCAGATGCGATCATTGGCGATGATGTCGAAGTCGAGGCAGGCTCGAACAACCTCTTAGCCGTGCTCGGCTTCGGTGAAGACCTCACGGTCCAGCTCTATCCGGTCCCGGTCGGGGAAGAGATCCCAGAGGACAGCGCGCTCGGTCGCGTCATCCATGGCGCGCCGGATGTCGGCGCGGCCTCCGTCGCGCTCGACGACGAGCCGGTTTGGACCGATCTCGCCTATCCGGACGCCTCGCCATACGAGACCATCGCGGCCGGCGCCCACGAGGCGACGGTTCTCCTTGGCGGCGATGCTGCGATCTACAGCCAGACCGATCTCCTGTTCGAAGCCGGAACGATTGTCGATCTGTTCCTGATCGGCGCCGCCGCCGATGACACCCTCGAATTCCTTCCTGTCGTGACGGTGCAGGAAACCGTGGAAGAAGCGGCCGGTTTCCCAGCTCACATCCATAACGGCCAATGCGACAACCTCGGCGAGATCGTCGCGCCCTTCAACAACGTGATCTACCCAGAGGGCGATCCCGTCGGCCAAGCCGATCTCGCAACGCGCGTCGCCGACTCGTTCACCGTCGTCGACATCTCTCTCGAAGAGTTGATCGGCGGGGAGTATGCGATCAACGTGCACCTCTCTGAATCGGAAATCGACACCTACATCGCCTGTGGCGAAATCGGCGGCGTCCTCACGGAGAACGGGAATCTCGTAATCGGCCTGCGGGAGCTGAATGCTTCCGGGTACGTCGGCATCGCCTATCTCAGCCCCAACGCTGACAATCCCGCGCAGACCGACGTCCTCATCTTTGTCGCTCAGGGACTCTTCGGCATCGTCCCGATCGGCGACGCGACTCCTGAGCCAGCGCCGGATGAGATCGGCACGCCAGCTCCGGAGCCAGAAGTGCCCACCGAAGTGCCGACCGAGGAACCCACCGAGGAGCCGACTGAAGAGCCAACCCAGGAGCCAACGGAAACGCCGGAGAACGGCACGCCTGTCGCCGTCACGGCCTGATTTGTTCTTATCTCCTAGCCGCGCGGCCTTTCTTTCCTCTGTGAGAGAGAAGGGAAGGCCGCGTTCGGCGTGTCTTCAAGTACGGCAAGCCCGCCGGCCACGAGCAGAGGCCGGTAAATGGGGTTGTCATCGCCTTTTCGCCCCATCTCGACAATTCAAGCAATGAAACGAAAGCGCATGAGGCGACGACGCCCCCTTGTGTTCGATCGCTCGCCGATGTACCGTATTCCGGTAGCGTTCATCAGCCACTGTGCGGAGTAGACGACATGTCTGCCGGGTCGCCTCCGCCTCACCATGCCTCGCTGCCACGGCCGCGGACCGCGCTCATCGGACGCGAGCCAGAGTTGACCATCGCCCAGCAGCTCCTGCTCCGCGATGACACCGGCATCGTCACGCTGACCGGCCCAGGAGGTGTCGGCAAGACCCGGTTGGCCATCGAGGTCGCCTGGAACGCCGACCCATACTTTCCGGACGGCATCGCCTTCGTTCCCCTCGCGCAGATCCGTGATCCCGACCTGGTGCTGCCAACGATCGCGCGGACGCTCGGTGTCCGGGAAGTAAGCCGGCGCCGCTTGCTCGGCAAGCTCACCGCGCACCTGTCATCAAAGTCGTTCCTCTTGGTTCTCGACAACTTCGAGCACCTGCTACCCGCGGCCCTCGACGTCGCTCGCCTGATCTCCGCCTGCCCGCGGCTCAAGATGCTCGTCACCAGCCGCGCTGTCCTGCACGTCTCGAACGGGCGCGACCTCGCCGTGCCGCCGCTGCCCGTCCCCGATCCGGACCACCTTCCGCCCTTGGAGACCATCGCGGAGTACGGCGCCATCCAGCTCTTCGTCGAGCGCGCCCAGGCGGTCAGAGCCGATTTCACGCTCACCGCCGCCAACGCCCGCGCCGTCGCCGCCATCTGCCGGCGCCTGGATGGTCTCCCACTGGCAATCGAGCTTGCCGCCGCTCGCGCGTCCCTCTTTCCCGTCACCGCCCTCCTGCCACGCCTCGCCCGCCGGCTGCCGCTCCTGACGGGCGGCCCGCGCGACGCGCCAGCCCGCCTGCAAACCATGCGCGACGCAATCGCCTGGTCGTACGACCTGCTGACGCCCGACGAGCAAGCCCTCTTCCGTCGCCTGGCCGTCTTCGAAGGCGGGTTTACCCTGGACGCGGCGGAAGCCATCGTCGGACAGGGCGCGCAGTCCGCCACCCCTCAACTCCTCATCTCTCCGATCCTCGACGGGATCGCCGCGCTGGTCGAGAAGAGTCTCGTCCGCGTCCCGGAAACAGACGCGGAGGAGCCGCGGTACACGCTGCTCGAAACGATCCGGGAGTACGGGTTGGAGCGCCTAGTCGCGTGTGGGGAAGAGGAAGCGGTGCGAACCGCGCACGCGCGCTACTACCTCAATCTCGCGGAACAAGCGGAGCTTCGGCTGATCGTCGCCGGCTCCGCCACATGGGTGGATCGCCTCGCCGCCGAGCTGCCGAATCTACGAGCCGCCGTCGCCTGGGCGTTGGAGATGGATCAGGCGGAAGCGGTGCTCCAGCTAGCGGGCACGCTGCTGACCATGGCCTATGCCCGGGGCGATCCCGCTGAGGGTTTGCGCTGGCTGGAGGCAGCGCTCAGTAAGCGCGGCTCGACCTCTCCGAAGCATCAGGTCGATGCCCTCTTTACCGCCTCTGCACTCGCTCAGCTGCTCAGAGACTTCCCACGAGCCGCGGCATTCAACGAGAAAGGGTTGGCGATCGCGCGGGCACACGGATACGAGTTCGGCGAAGCGCGGGCGCTCTTCGGGCTCGGCATCACCGCCGAATGGCAGGGCGATCTCGACCAGGCTGCCGCGCTCTACGAGGGAGCGCGACAGGTCATGGAGCGCATCGAGACGTTAGGCGAGATGGAGCACTGGCGCGTGCTGCCCCTCGCGAACCTCGGCGAGCTCGCCCTACTGCAAGGGGATGCCACTCGCGCCGTTCAGCTGACCGAAGCAGCCCTGCAGCAATGGCGATCGGCCGGCTACCTCTGGGGCATCGCGCAGGGACTCGGCACCCTCGCCGCGGCGACCTACTCGCGGGGCGATACCGCGCAAAGCGCCCGCTTGTACGCCGAAGCCCTCTCGACATGGCTTGCCTGCAGCGATGGCCGCGGCATCTCCGGCACGCTCGCCGGCGCGGCCAGCATCGCCCTCGCCGTGGATCAGGACGAGGTCGCCGCGCGCCTACTCGGAGCAGCCTGGGGACTCGCCGAGGCGATCGGCGTCCAATTCCTCGCGCATCACCTGCACGCCGAGCACATCCTCGCCACCGCTCGCTCTCGTCTCGACCCATCCGCGTTCGACGCCGCTTGGGCAGCGGGTCAAGCGCTGCCGGTCGATCAGGCGATTGCCGAAGCCCAAGCGCTGCTGACCGAAGTCGCGGCAGCCACGGATTCCCAGCACATGGCGAATCGCCTCACTCCGCGCGAGCACGACGTGCTGCGTCTTCTCGTTCGTGGCCGCACCGACCGGGAGATCGCGCAAGCGCTCTATATCAGCCCCCGCACCGTGCAGACGCACGTCGCCAACATCTTCTCCAAGCTCGGTGTCAACAGCCGGACCGAGGCTGCGACGGTCGCCGTCCGAAAACGCCTGGTCTAATCCCCCCTCAACCGCCGAAGTCGGCGCTTCCTCGCCCCATGGCTCGATTGTGTCCAAGATCACCTTGAGCCGCGATCGTCCATATCCGTAGTGCTCCCTCCGTAATTTGCACGATGTCAACCGCCCCAACCCCCTGCATCATGGTGGAGCGTTTCGCGAGGCTGACAGCTTATCTCCGTGCTGCTCCGGCCCCAACCTTTCTTGAGGAGGCTGAGATGTTCGGCACCATTGGGCACGTACGAGTCAAGCCGGGCCATGAGTCTGCCATTTTCGACTTGGAAGAGGAGTGGAAGCGCACCGTCCGCCCAACGATTCCCGGAGAATTCATTAGCCTGTCCGGCGCGCCCATGGATCGGCCCGGAGAGATTGTGTTCATCGCGCTCGCGCAGGACGAGCCAACCTATCGCGCGCTGGCCGCCGATCCGAAGCAAGATGCCTGGTTCCGCCGAATGTTGGAGCACTGCGAAGGCGAACCCAAGTGGGAAGACGTTGAGATGGAATGGCACGTGCGCGAGTAGCTGGCGCATCGCCCACTCCGCGAGTCTCACCGTAGCCGATCGCTCTTCAGCGCCGGTCGGCTGATTGAGACATGCGGGAGGCGGCCATGCCCATTGATGAGCCCCTCCTCGAGCGCCTCCAGGACAAGATCATCAACGACATCGGGGCCGCCGCCACCGCCGCGCTCGTGGTGGTTGGCGACCGCCTCGGCCTCTACCGGGCGATGGTCGGCGCCGGTCCGCTGACCGCCACCGATCTCGCTCGGCGCACGCAAACGGCCGAACGCTACGTCCGCGAATGGCTCGCGGCGCAGGCCGCTGCCGGGTACGTCGACTACGACCCTGTTACCCGCCGCTTCGTGCTGACGCCAGAACAAGCGATGATCCTAGCCGACGAGGACAACCCCGCCTTCGCCGCCGGAGCCTTCCCGATTCTCGCCTCACTCTTCAAGGACGAGGGTGTGATCGCCGAGGCTTTTCAGACGGGACGAGGCATCGGCTGGCACGAGCACAGCGATTGTCTCCACCAAGGACTCGCGCGGTTCGGCCGGACGATGTGCGCGGCCCATCTGGTGCAGGAATGGATTCCCGCACTCGATGGGATGCGCGAGCGCCTGGAAAAGGGCGCCAAAATCGCGGAGATCGAGTGCGGCCACGGCGGCGCGACCATCCTGATGGCGCAGGCCTTCCCGCGCTCGACGTTCCGCGCGTTCGACGGCCATCCGGCATCGGTCGCCTGGGCGCGCAAGGCTGCCCGGGAATCTGGCGTCGCTGACATCGTCACCCTCGAAGTCGCTGAGCCGGACGCCTTTCCTGGAACCGATTACGACCTCGTGACCTCGATCAACAGCTTGCACGACGCGGTCGATCCGCTCCGCGTCGCCGCTCGCATCCGCTCGGCGCTCGCCGACGACGGAGCCTGGCTCATCGTCGAGCCGTTCGCTCACGACCGGCTCGAGGAGAACGTCTCGCCAATCAACCGGTTCTACTACGCGATTTCCACGATGGTTTGCGTCCCCGCGGCGCTGCGCGAAGGCAATCGCGATCCGCTCGGAGCGCAAGCCGGCGAATCGAGGCTGCGAGACCTCGTCACCATGGCTGGCTTCCGCCATTTCCGCCGGATCGCCGAGACGCCGTTCAACCTGGTCTTTGAGGCGCGGGCCTGAGGCAGCCCACGCCTCCAGCCTGGAAAGGAGGTGATGCGCCAAACCGCGACGCTACGTGGCGACCAGGGAAACCAATGACGACGGAGAAGAAGCACCGTACCATGTTCGCAGGTCATCACCTTCGACCCCATCGCTCAGGTAAGCATCTCACCAAGCGCCACCCGCTGGGGTCTCTGCTTGCCACGCTTATCGTCGTGTCCCTCCCACCGCTTGTGAGCGCCGTCCGGGCGCAGGAAGCCAGCCCATCCGCCGGTGAGGAGGAGATGGAGCCGCCCGAGGGCGCCACACTTGCTGTCCTGGCTGAGCTTGCCCCGGTTGCCCTACCGCCGCAGGCAGCGCTGGCGGCGGTCCGCCTCACCCTCGAGCCCGGCGCCCAAATCCCGCCGCAGCGCCTTGGAGCTCGCCATCGTGGAGTCGCGTATGGTGCCGATCCGAGTCGTCGAAGGACCGGAAGTGGTGATCGCGCGCGCCGGCTCCAGCATGGCCGCCACGCCGGAAATGACCGGACCGGGCCAGGAAAACACCCTTGGCCCTGGTGACGTGATGATCGTTCCGGCGGGCAATGTCACCGAAGCCCAGGCGGGGGACCCGGCGGTGACGATGGTCTTCTTCGAGTTCCATCCCTTGGAAGGCGAAGCCCCCCCGAAGCCTGACCCGCTGAACCGGCTCAACGGAAGAAGCCCAATCGCCCCTCGAACCGAAGAGGTCGTCACTGATTCGCCCACAAGAGGAGCATCATCATGGCTACACGGGATACCATTCATGCCGACCAGCGCATGCTGGACGACTCGCTCATCAATGACCTCGCGGGGAAACTCCGCGGCCCGGTCCTCCGTTCGGGAACCCCGGCGTATGACGAAGCGCGCAGCCTTTGGAACGGCTTGATCGACCGGCGACCGGCGCTCATCGTGCAGCCCACCGGCACTGCGGATGTCGTCGAGGCCGTCAACTTCGCCCGCGAGCAGAATCTCGTCTTGTCGATCAAGGGCGGCGGCCACAACGTCGCCGGCAATGCCGTCAACGACGGCGGCCTGGTGATCGACCTCTCGAGAATGCGCGGTGTCTATGTCGATCCAAGGACGAAGACCGTCCGGGCAAAAGGCGGAGCAACCTGGGGCGATGTCGACCGGGAATCGCAGCTCTTCGGGCTCGTCGTGCCGGGCGGCGTCGTCTCGACGACTGGCATCGCCGGTCTGACGCTGCACGGCGGCTTGGGGCACGTGTGTCGCAAGTACGGCTTGAGCATCGACAACCTCTTGGAGGTCGAGATCGTGACCGCCGACGGGCAGGTCCGCATCGCCAACGACGTCGAGAACCCGGACCTCTTCTGGGCCGTTCGCGGGGCGGGGAGCAACTTCGGCGTCGTCACCCAATTCGTCTTCCGCGCCCATCCCGTCGGACCGATGGTCCACCTCTGCGCGCCGTTCTATCCCTTGGCCGAAGGTGAGAGAGTGCTCAAGGCCTGGCGCGATTTTGTGGCAAACGCGCCGGACGAAATCCACGGCATCGGCCTCGCGTGGAGCGTGCCTGACGCCGAGGAGTTCCCTCCAGAGCTGCGGGCGCAACCGGTCGTGATCCCGACCGTCGTTTACGCGGGCGACCTCGAGGAAGGCGCCCGGATGACACAGCCGCTGCAGGAGCTCGGCACGCCGCTGCTCGACCTTAGCGGCCCGATTCCGTGGACCGTGCTGCAGGCCGCCTTCGATCCGTTCTTCCCTGCCGGCCGCCTCGCCTACTGGAAGAGCATCTACGTCGACAACTTCAGCGATGAGGCGATCGCCATCGCCATCGACCGCGCGGCCAAGCGCCCATCCTCGATGTCCGCCGTCACGATCTGGCATCTCGGCGGGGCGATCGCCCGGGTGCCGGAGAACGCGACCGCGTTCGGCCGCCGCGCCGCGCCCTTCGCCGTCTCAGCCGAGGCGACTTGGACCGACCCAGCGAAGAACGACGCTAACATCGCCTGGTCTCGAGACACGGTCGAAGCCTTCCGTCCCTTCTCCCAGGGCGGCTCGTATCTCAACTTCCCTGGCTTTGGTGAGGAAAGGGCTGCGATGGTCCGCGCGGCCTACGGCTCCAACTACGAGCGCCTGGCCCAGCTGAAGGCCAAGTACGACCCGACCAACCTCTTCCGCATGAACCAGAACATCGAGCCCGCGATGAAGTAGCGACAACGCATGGAGGCGAAGCGCCGGATCGGTGCCTCGCCTCCTCCCATTTCAGCGCTGAAGCCCGCTCAGGATTCCGCCGCTAGCTCCTTCAGCAGCTCGACGGTCCCATCTACGAGGGTCTGCGCCGCTTCCGGAGCGAACGGGCTCGTATCGACCTCGTAACCGCGCTGCGGAAACGCATCCGCGGTCGGGATGTAGCCAGCCCAGCCAAAGGTGTAGCCGCCGAACCAGGTCCAGGGGAATGGCGACCGCTCCTTGATCGCCAGCCCGATCTCGGCGAACGGCTCTCCCTCGGTGCCGACGAAGACCGCTGGTCCGATCTGCAGCGCCTGCACAACGACCGGGAACGATGTCTTGCCGCCGTAGACGCGCGCCCGCCTCAGCGCCATATTCGCGCGCTTCACCACGAACGTCGCCGCTTCGATCTCTGCCGCCGGCGCTCCCGCTGCCTTCAGGTCGTCCAACCGCTGCTGCGCCTCAGCCACCCGCGCTTCCGCCTCTGCCACCGGCGGCTGCTCGCGCAGCGGCAGCTCCACGAAGCGCTCCTTCAGGCGCACCACCGGCTCAGGCTCGGGCACCGGCACGGCCACCCATTTCCCCAACGGTGCCCCGGATTCCCAGATGCGCTCGTGCCGGAACTCGACCGGTGGCACGTGCATGCCGAAGTACACCCGTGCCGCCTCACACCCGACCATCGCTCCGAGCTTGCGCACCACGCTGACGTCGTCGGTGAACCCTTCCGGCCCCGGCCCGACGTTCCCCGTCGCGCCCTGCACGAAGAGACAGGTCGCGCCCGTCAGATCCTCGACCGTCCGCTTGAGGTGCCCGGGCCAATCCGGGCTGATCAGCCGGTTCGTCGGCCCGAGCGTCGTCGGATGCATCGTGTAGCCGACTACTGCTGCCAGCGGATACCCCTCGGTGTCGTCAATGCGCAGCACCAACACCTGGGGATCGATCGTCCCGTCCGGATTCACCCCCGTCGCGGGGCGGCCGTCTGGCGCCGTCTCCCGCCGGTTGACCGCGACGCGGCTCTCGCCCGCGCCAACACCAACGCGAGCCGGCCGCAGATCGGCCACCGCCAGCCGCGCCGCGCTCGCCGCGTACTCCGGCAGCATCGCGTAGTAGCCATCCAGCGCGGCTTGCCCCAGCCTCGCCCAGTTCCACCCGCTCGGCGGCGGACCGGCATGGTTGTGCGTGACCGTCACGCGCACCTGCTCCCGGCTGATGCCAAGCGACTCGGCGACGCGGGCGCGGATAGCGTCGCTCTCTTCTCGGGTGATGATCACGAGATCGAGGTCGACCCAAACGGCCAGCGTCGTCCCATCGTCCACCGCCAGCGCGGTGGCCCACAGCTCGGCTTCGACGCCGTCCGGCAGGACGTGCACCTGCGCGCCCCAATTGGCATGCGGCGCCGTCAACGGAGGAGTGATATCCACTCGTCCCACGCCCGCTCGGAAGACCGTTGCAGCCATTCGCTCCCGCTCCTTCCCTCGGCGCGCCTTCAACGCGCCCCCTGCGCAACCGGATCAGAAATCCGCGACCGCGCCATCCGGCCAGTAGCGATGCGGCAGCTCCGCGTCCCGCGAGAGCCGCTCCCGCGCGGCGTCCTCATTGAACGTCAGCCCCAGCCCCGGCCCACGCGGCGGCTCGACGTAGCCGTCTCGTGCCCGCGGCGCGTCCGGGAAGACCTCGTCCAGGGCCTCGAACTCCATCCACTCTTGAATGCCGAAGTTGGGAATCGCGCAGGCGAGGTGCAGGCAGGTCGCGCCGTTGATCGGTGAGCTAGCGTGATGCAGCGCCGACCGCTGCCCATGGATCTCCGCGGCAGCGAGAATCTTCTTTGCCTCGGTGATCCCGCCCGCGTGCACCACGTCGATTCGCAGGTAATCCACAAGCTCTTCTTCAATCAGCGTCTGGAATTCCCACTTGTGCGCGAACTGCTCGCCGGTCGCCAGCGGCAGCCCTGTCTTCTGCCGCACCAGCCGCAGCGCCTGCGCGTTGAACGGCCGCACCGGATCCTCGTAGAAGAAGAGGCGATACGGCTCCAGCGCTCGCGCCAGCGTGATCGTCTCGGCCGGGCTGTACATGGTGTGCGCGTCGATGAGCAGGTCCACGTCGTCGCCCAGCGCCTCGCGGAGCGCCGCCGTCGCCTCGATCGTCGCGTTGATGGACCGCGACGGATCCCACTCGCGCATCGAGCGCTCATCGAATGCCTTCAGCGGCGCAAACCGCAACGCCGTAAACCCGAGCGATATCCACCGCCGCGCATCGGCAATCAGCTCGTCAATCGTCTCTCCGCGCAGGTGGCGATAGACGCGCACGCGCTCGCGGGTTGGCCCGCCCAGCAGCTCGTACACCGGCACGCCGAGCCGCTTTCCCTTCAAATCCCACAGCGCCAGGTCGATCCCGGCCACCGCGCTCATCACCACTTGCCCGGTGGACCAGAACGTGCCGTGAACCATTTCGCCCCAGAGGTGCTCGATCTGCCCGGCGTCCTTGCCGATCAACAGCTCCCGGAAATGGTCGAGCACCCCGAGCACTCCGCGCCCGCGCCCGGCCAGGCTCGCCTCGCCAATCCCGGTCAGCCCCTCATCGGTCCGCACCAGCACGACGATGACGGCATAGGGATAGCCTGGCCCAACCGAGATCGGCAGCGCCTCGATATCCGTGATCTTCATCCTCACCCTTTCACGCTTGAAGCTTCTGAGGTGAGAGGGCCGGGTAGCGACACTAGTTCATCTTCAGTCGCGGATCGAGCACATCCCGAAGTCCATCGCCCAGGAAGTTGAAGCCGAGCACGACGATCATGATTGCCAGGCCGGGGAAGATCGCCATCCACGGCGAGATCTCCATGTAGGTCCGCGCCAGGTTCAGCATTCCGCCCCAGCTCGGCTCCGGCGGCTGCGTGCCGAGCCCCAGGAAGCTCAGGCCGGCCTCGGCCAAGATCGCGCTAGAGAGATAGACCGTCGTCATCACGATCAGCGGGGCAACGATGTTTGGCAAGACATGCTGCGCAATCAGCCTGGCGTTGCTCGCCCCGACGACGCGTCCCGCCTCGACGTACGGCTCGCTCATCACCGAGAGCACCGACCCACGGACCACCCGGGCGAACGCCGGCGCGTAGACGACGCCGATCGCGATCATCGCATTCGTCCGGCTGGCTCCCAGCAACCCGGCGATCACGATTGCCAGCACCAGACCGGGGAACGCGAACAAGATGTCCACGACGCGCATCAGCCAGGCATCGAGCCGCCCGCCGAAGAATCCGGCGGCGACACCGAGCGCCGCGCCGACGACCAGCGCGATCACGACCGCGATCACCCCAACTTGCAGCGATACACGCGCTCCGAAGACGATGCGGGAGAAGGTGTCGCGCCCCAGCTCGTCGGTCCCCATCAGGTTCGACCAACTCGGCGGCAGCAGCCGGTCATGGTCCTGCGCATCCGGGTCATACGGCGCGATCACTGGCGCGAAGACCGCTGTCACGACCGTCAGTAGCACGATGATGGCCCCGACGATCCCGATCGGGTTGCGCCAGCGTTTCGGCAACGCCCACCAGGGCCGGACCTGCCGCCCAACCCGGCCCAGCGTCATTGCTTCCGTAACCTGACTCATGCGCCTATGCCTGTTTGATCCGCGGGTCGAGCACCGCGTAGAGCACGTCTACGACCAAATTGATCAACACGAACACGATGGCAAGATACAGGACAGCCGCCTGAACCAGGGGATAGTCACGGTTGAAGATCGCTTGCAGGAGTGTATACCCAACGCCATTCAAGCCGAAAATGACCTCGATGATCGCCGATGACCCCATCAGCGCGCCGAGCTGGAAGCCGATCACCGTGATCACCGGGATCAGCGCGTTCCGCAGCGCGTGGCGGTAGACGACCACCTGGTCCCGCAACCCTTTCGCCCGCGCTGTCCGGATGTAGTCCTGGTTGAGCACCTCGAGCATCGTGGTCCGCGTCATCCGCATCTCGATCGCCATCAGCTGGACAGCGATCGCGGCGGCGGGCAGCCACATCTGCTTGAGGTTCCCCAGTGGGTCATCGAAGAGCGAGATGTACCGCGTCTTCGGCACCCAGCCGAATTGTGTCGAGGTGAAGAGGAGCAGCAGCGTCGCGATCCAGAAGTTCGGCAACGAGAGTCCGATCAGCCCCGCGACACGCGCCCCGAAGTCCATCCCAGTGTCGCGCTTGACCGCCGAGATCACGCCGAGCGGGATCGCCACCACGGTCGCCATCAGCACCGCCAGCACCGCCAGCTCGACCGTGATCGGCAGGCTCTGCCAGAGGATCTGGCCGACCGGCTTGCCGGACCGCAGCGACACCCCCGGATCGCCCCTCAGCAGGTCGCCGAGCCAGCGGACGTACTGGACCGGGATCGGGTCATCGAGCCCCATCGCCTCCCGCAGGCGCTGCCGCGCGGCCGAATCTGCCTGCGGATCGGCCCCGACGATGATGTCGACGATATCGCCGGGGAGCAGCCGCAACATGAGGAAGATGAGGACACTCATCCCGAGCAGCGTCGGAATGAGCATCAGCAGCCGGCGCAGGATGAACAGCCCCACTCGTTACCTCTCCAGCGGGTTAGGAGTCGGAGTCGAGGTCAGGAGCCGAGACTCGCTGCATCGCGTCCCGACTCCTGCCCCCCATCGCTCGACTCCCGACTCCGGACTCCTGCCGTAGCTCCTGGCCTACTCTGCCGCGACGCACGCCTCGCGCAGCGAGGTGTTCGTCCCGGCGTACCAGACGAACCACCCCGTCACGCGCTTCCGGGCCGCCTGGAACTTGTACGGCTGGACCGTGTACAGGTTGGCGACTTCGGTCAGCACGATCTCCTGGATCCGGCGGTAGAGCTCGTGCCGGCGCGCCACGTCGAGCGTCGCCAGCGCCTCGTCGTACAGCGCGTCGAGCTCGTCGTTCTTCCAGCCATCTCCGAACCAAACCTGATGGAGCGCGGTGCCAGAGCGGAAGTCCACGACGTAGCCGCTCGGGTCACCGCGCATCCCGCGCGCGGTCGCGGCCCACTCGAACGCGCCCTCGCCGATGTTCTTGGCGAAGGTGCCGATCTCCAGCGGCTCGACCGTCACCTCAATGTTCAGCTGCTTGACCGCCTGCTGGACGATCTCCGCGATCTGCGTGTGGTCACGCGGCGCGGCGATCGCCTGCAGCGTCACGCTGAAGCCATCGGCATACCCCGCCTCGGCCATCAGTTGCTTGGCCCGCTCGACATCTTGCGCGTAGAAGGTCGAGGCCAGCTCTTCCTCCGGGATGAACCAATCGCCATAGCCCGGCGGAATCGGCCCGGTCATGACCGCCTCGCCACCGTAGACCTTGTCGATGATCTCCTGCCGATTCACGACAAGGTTAATCGCCTGCCGCACCCGGACGTCGCGCCACGGAACATCGTTGACCGTGTTGAAGTGGATGACGCGCGGCGCCGATGTCAGGCCCCGCTGGATCTCGATCTCCTCATCGCGCTCCAGCGTGCGAATGACATCCGCGGAGAAGGTGCCGCCATCAATCTCCCCGGCTCGCAACGCCGCGACTCGTGCCTGCTCGTCTGTCAGCGCCTTCAGCGTCAGCTTCTGGATGCACGGCACGCCGGGCTTCCAGTAATCCGGGAACGCTTCATAGACGATGCGGTCATCCTGGACGTACTCGACCAGGCGGAACGGGCCGGTACCGATGCCTTCGCTCAGCACGTTGATCCGGTCGTAGATCCCCTCTGGAACGATCGGGGAATAGCCGGCCCAGGCGAAGACGCCAGGGAGCGTCGGATCCACCGTCTTCATCGTGATTTTGACCGTGTAGTCGTCAACGATGTCCACCGACGCGATATTGCCGAAATAGGGAACTGGCGCTCCCGGCTCCGGCGGCGAAATCGCATTGTCGAGCGAGTACTTGACGTCCTTCGCGGTCATCTCCGTGCCGTCGTGGAACTTCACGCCCTGGCGGAGATGGAAGATATACGTCAGCTCGTCAGGCGTTTCGAACGATTCGGCCAGCGCCGGCTGGATGTTCATGTCCTGATCGAACTCCATCAAGGAGTCGTACATGAACTCCTTGCCCCACCACTGCGCCAGCGCGATCGCGCCGAAGGGGATGACGTTCGGCACCGCCGACTCCAGAGCCCACGTCACCTCACCAACGGCCTGCCCCCCGTCCTGCGCAAGGACGGCGCCTGGCAGGCGAACAACCCCGCTCAGCGCGGTCGCGCCCACCCCGAGCGCCCCGGCTCTCGCGAGCAACTCGCGCCGCGAGAGGCGCCCGCGGGCGAGATCTTTCAAGAATTGCAGCCCGTCACCCTGCTCCATCACCACGCTCCTCCCCGTGCTGACCGCCACGCTCGATCGAGCCGGCGGCTACTCGTCCCTTCTGTCCAAGAGCGGTCATCCTCGCGGGCGCCGGGACAGATCACTCCTCCGTGACGCACGCCGTGCGCAGCCCGGGGTTGAAATCGGTGTATGCGACGTACATCCCCGATAGCCGGCGGCGGACTGCTTGGAACTTGTAGGGCTGAACCGTGTAGAGGTTGACGGCGTCCTCAGCGATGATCTGCTGAATCCGGCGGTAGAGCTCGTGCCGGCGCGCCACGTCGGTCGTCGCCAGCGCCTCGTCATAGGCGGCGTCGATTTCGTCATTCTTCCAGCCGTCTCCGAACCACGCCACGTGGAGCGTGGTGCCGGAGCGGAAGTCGACGACGAAACCGCTCGGATCGCCGCGCATGCCGCGCCCCGTCGAAGCCCACTCGAAGGAGCCCTCGCCAATGTTCTTGGCGAAGGTTCCGATCTCCAGCGGCTCGACCGTCACATCAATGTTGATCTGCTTGAGCTGCTCCCGAACGACCTCGGCAATCTGGGTGTATTCACGGGGAGCGGCGATCGCCTGCAGCGTCACGCTGAAGCCATCGGCATACCCCGCCTCGGCCATAAGCGCCTGCGCGGCTTCGACATCCGTCGCGTAGAGCTGGGCCAGCTCATCGGCGCTCAGTGGCCAATCGCCGTAACCTGGCGGAATGGCGCCGGTCAGCTCGGCTTCCCCGCCATAGACCTTGTCGATGATCTCCTGGCGGTCGACCACCTTGTTGATCGCCTGCCGCACCCGGACGTCGCGCCACGGAACATCGTTGACGGTGTTGAAGTGGATGACGCGCGGCGCGGCGAACAGACCGCGCAGCACTTCGATCTCGTCATTGTTCTCCAGCGTGCGCGCCACGTCAGCCGAGAACGTGCCGCCATCAATCTCCCCGGCCCGCAGCGCCGCCACGGTCGCCTGCTCGTCGTTCAGGATCTTCAGCGTCAGCTCTTGGATACAGGGCGCGGAGGCCGGGTCCCAATACTCCTCGAACGCGGTGTAGACGACCCGGTCATTGGAGATGTACTCGACCAGGCGGAACGGCCCGGTCCCGATTCCCTCGCTGAGCCAGTTGATCTCGTCGCCGCTCCCTTCCGGCACGATCGGCGTGTAGCGCTGCCAAGCAATCACCCCTGGCAGTGTCGGATCGGGCTTCGACATGTTGATGGTGACGGTTAGGTCGTCCACCACCTCGATGCTCGCGACATTCTCGAGGAAGGCGACCTTGATCCCCGGCTCCGGCGGATTGAGCGCCGTCTCGAAGGAGTACTTGACGTCTGCCGCCGTGAGCGTCTTCCCGTTGTGGAAGGTGACGCCCTGGCGAAGCTTGAACGTGTAGCTCGTCGCGTCCGGGGCGGCTTCCCAGGACTCGGCCAGCGCGGGAACGATGTTCAGATCCCGGTCCCAGGCAAGGAGCGAGTCATACATGAACTCCTTGCCCCACATATTCGAGGTCGAGACGCCCCCGAACGGGATCAGGTTGGCCGGGTCCGATGGCAAAGCCCACGTCACGGACCCAGTCGGCGTACCCCCGCTCTGAGCGCGGGCGGCCGTATCGTGTAGCCGAACCAGCGTTCCGATCGCTGCCGTGCCCAATCCCAGCGCCGTCGCTCGAGCCAGCAGGCCGCGGCGCGTGACTCGTCCCCGCAGCACGTCGTTGAGCAAAGAGACGGAGGTGTCATGCTGAGCCATCGTTGCCATCGCTTCTGCCTCCTTCGCTTGTGGCATTCCCCGAGCGCGTCCGCCGATCTCCATCGGTCAGCAGCGTCGGAGATGCCAGATCAGCCGCGCCTATGGCCCTGCTCGATCCGGAGATCTCTTGACGTGCTAGTGGGGCCATTCTATCGTGTTCCCTGGAGGAACACCAGAGCCGCAAGTGTCCGGAATGCGAACAAAAAGTGGTGGCGGCCCTCACCCCGGGCTCCCTCGCTAGCGGAAAAAAGTTGCCGGCGGGCTGAGCGTCCTTACATGGCCGCGCCACTCAGCTACGCTCGCCTCCTTTCTCAGGTCGGGGGATGGACCGGGGGATGATCGTCGGCAAGGGGGATCGATGCTGGTCGGGTACGTCAGCGACGAGCGATACATCGCGCTGGCCGATGTCCTCGTCGAATTCGAGCGCGATGGCCAAAGTTGCGCCGTTGTCCGATCCACGCCACGCGGCGCGATCTACGCCGATATCTCCCCCGGTCCGTACCGCGTTACCCTCGTCAAAGATGGCTTCGGCTCGAAGAGTGTCGAGATTAACGCCGATCCGGCCAATCCCTACCAGTTTCGGCTGCTCTCCAACGGTCTCCTTGGCTACGTTTGGCCGAAATGGGTTCGCTCCGGCGAGCGCTCGGAGTTTCGCGTTCACTCCGTCGAGCCGTACCGCCTATCGCTGTGGCGCTATGGGCTGAAAAAGGAATTCGTCCGGCTCCTCGGCTGGTTTGACGAGCATGGACCGCTCGCAACGATGCAAATCACCCCGGACGGCGACTACACCCAGACCGGCGTCAACTGGAACAAGCACGGCTACGGGAGCCCTCAGCACACCCAGTTCGTCACCGCGCCGGAGCGCTCCGGTCTCTACTACCTGCACGCGAAGACCGAATCCGGCAGCCGCTTCTTCTCCTTCCCCTGGGTCGTCGCGCCGGCGCAGCCGACCGCCCAGATCGCGGTCCTCGCCTCGACCAACACCTGGTGCGCCTACAACAACTTCGGCGGGCGGTCGAATTACATCAATCCAGATGGGCTCCCGCCGACTCCCACCGTCAACGCCCGGCTCGATCTCCCGCGCTACGCGCACGCCAACGTGCACCAGGTCTGGGGACCGCCGAACGATGCCTATCCGCCGCTCTCCTTCGAGCGCCCCGAGCTTGGCAACGTCGTCCCGGAGCACGCCGAAATCACCGATCCGATCGAAGGTCGCCTGACCTGCGGTCAGGCCCCCGGCGAATGGCGCCTGCTCGGTTGGCTCGAGCGCGAGGGCTTCGAGTACGACTATTACGCCGAGGCGCAGTTGCACGACGGCACGCTCGATCTCGACGCCTATCGCGTCGTCATCCTCAGCGTTCACCCGGAATACTGGTCGCGCCGCATGTATGAGCGGCTAAAGGAGTGGGTCTTCGAGCGCGGCGGCCGTCTGATGTACCTCGGCGGGAACGGCATCAATTGCGAGGTCGAATTCCTCGACGAGGCGACGCTGCGCTTCAAGACGCACGATCCGGCGATGCGGCCAGGTCTCATCAACCCCGCGACCGGCCGCCCCTATGAGTCCCGGTTCGACTTCACCCACGAAAGCGAAGCCCATCTCCTGGGCGTCGTCTACGACGAGCGCGGCATCATGACCGCAGCTCCCTACCGCGTCATCCGGCCCGAGCACTGGGTCTTCGCCGGCACCGGGCTGAAGGGAGGTGACATCTTCGGCACGGAGAGCCTGCACGAGCGCGTCCCCGGCGGCGCATCCGGGCACGAGACGGACAAGATGAGCCCATCCTCCCCGCCGGGCACGCTCCTCCTCGCGAAGGGGATGAACCCCGACGATGGCGGCGCGGAGATGGTCATCTACGAGACGGAAAGCGGCGGCGCCGTCTTCTCGGTCGGCTCGATCACCTGGGTCTCATGCCTCTTCCCGGACCAGCACGTCTCCCGCATCACCGCGAACGTCTTGTCCCGCTTCCTGGCCCCGTGACCGTCGCTCTCCTCTACAATGCAGCGGGAAGGTTGCGGCCTCCCCTTGGCTAACGGCGAGCACAGAATTCACGAAACGTAGGGTCGAATCCGATGCCCTTTTATCTGCTGCACGAGATCACCCGGACCGCGGCGCGCGAGCTTGCCGCCGACGCTGTCGCTCTTCTGCCTACCGGCGCCACCGAGCAGCACGGGCCCCATCTCCCGGTCGGCACCGATACGTTTGCCGTCGAATGCATCGCGCGGGAAGCGGCACGTCGCGCCGGGGAGCGCATCCCCGTCGTCGTCACGCCGACGCTCCCCTTCGGCTCCTCTCACCATCACCTGCCGTTCGGCGGCACCATGTCGTTCAGCACGGAAACGTACTACCGCGTCATCCGCGATCTCGCCGAGTCGCTGATCCAGAGCGGCTTCCGGCGCATCTTCATCATCAATGGCCACGGCGGCAACGATGAGCTGATCCAGCTCGTCGCTCGTGACCTCGCGCTCGAGCGCCCGGTCTCTCTCGCCGCGGCATCCTACTGGCGGATTGCCTCTGAGGCTCTCACTCGGCTCGATGCGCACCTTTACGGCCGATTCCCAGGCCACGCGGGCGCCTTCGAGACCTCACTGGTCCTCGCCTTGCGCCCCGAGCTAGCGAGCAATCCGCTCCCACACCGGGACGACTCCAGCGTGACGCTGGCCCCGGCCACCACCTACCGCCTGGAGCGGTACGGCGCCTGGCAGAACATCGAAGGCTTCACCGATTCTCCGGATCTCGCCGACCGCGCGCGCGGCCAAGCCTATCTCACGGCCATCGCCGACGCCGTCGGGCAAGCCCTTATCGAGTTCTACGAGCAGACTGGCGGCGAGGCTCGCTGACCTCGCCCGCCGGGGATATTCGGCTCAGAAGCGGCCCGATGAGCTCAACCGCTGGAAGGCGCGGTGCCCCCGGCGAGCGGCCAGCTGTCGCTGGTGCGCGTCGTCGTCCTTGAACAGCCAGACCAGCACCAGCCCGGCCACGAAGCCGCCGATGTGGGCGAAGTAGGCGACCCCTTCTCCCTCGATCGTCTCTGGCCCGAGGGAGAGCAGCCCGTTGATGAACTGAAGGAACGCCCAATAGCCGATCATGATCCAGGCCGGCACGAGAAAAATGATCGGTATCCAGCCAAAGAGCACGAGGGTCCGGATCAGCCCGTTCGGGAAGAGCGCGAGGTAGGCGGCCAGCACGCCCGAGATCGCGCCGCTCGCCCCGACCATCGGTACCCTGCTGTCCGGATCGATGTAGACCTGGGCCAACGCCGCGGCGACGCCGCAAATGAGATAGAAGAGGAGATATCCCAAATGGCCCATTGTGTCTTCGACATTATCGCCAAATACCCATAAGAAGAGCATATTCCCGCCGATGTGCAGCCAACCGGCGTGGAGAAACATCGAGGTGAGGACCGTGAGGTAATCCTGCCCGTTCGAGATCTCAATGGGGATCGCGCCCCAGCGCATAATGAAGTTGAAGAGCTCGCGGTCGGAGAGCGCGAGCTCGTAGAGGAAGACGAGGACGTTGATCGCAATCAGCGAGTAGTTGACGAACGGCGTCAGCCGCTGTCCCCGATTTTCATCGCCGATTGGAAACACGCCTCACCTCCCCCACCCCCCGCTCCGGACTGCCAATGGGAAGTTAGCCGCCGAAGATCGCCTTGATGGTGTCCCCCGCCCACGTCATCATCCGCGCCCGCGTCTCCTTGCCGCTCCGCGGCGCGAAGAGGAGCCCGACGATCAGGCCATAGGTGAAGAATTTCAGCGCCGTCCGCGTGCGTTCGATCACGTCTCGTCTCCTCCTCTTGACTCTTGCCCCTTGGCCCCTTCCACCAGTGGCTCACCGCGAAACGTAGGCGGGAGCGTTGCAGCCTCTCCAGAATCGCCCGATGATGATGCGGTCGACCCAGCAGAGGACATGGTGGGAACCGGCTCCGTCGCCGCGTCAGCCGCGGTTGAGCGAGTCGGGCCGACCGAGATCGGCTCCCGCGGCTGCCACTCATCCATCCCGGTCACCTTGAACAGCACGTCCTCTACTTGCTCGACGATTTTGGCTCGCAGCTGCGCGCCGGACCGCGGAGCCTTCCAGAGCGCGATCGCGGCGCCGGCCAGCCCCCCCAGCACAAAGCCGCTGACCAGGGCAGCCGTGTGCCGGTCGTCCGACGTCCTATCCTGCTTTGCCACGCTTGCCTTCTCCCCTTCGCTGCCGTCCCACGAACGGCGCTGGCGCAAATGTGCTGTGGCGAGATGCTCTCACATGCTATTGAATACAGCGTAGCAAGGCGACCGTCACCCTCGCAAAATGACAGGCCCGGAGGGTGCCGCGTCCGCGGTCTGCCCTTGCACGGGCGATGCCAGCGTGGACAACCGCCCGTCGAACGCTCGCGGGCCGGTGTGTGACCAGGGGCCGAGCGCCAGCGCTCGCCGATTCTAAGCGGGAGCGGGGCACGAAGCTATCGAGCTCAGGGAGGTCCGATGCGCGTCCTAATCGCCGAGTGCAAGCAAGAGGTCTCAACCTTCAACCCGCAGCCTAGCGGATACGACGATTTCACCATCTCCCACGGCGCTGAGGTGTTGGCGTACCACGATGGGATCAGGAGCGAGGTCGGTGGAGCGCTGACGGTCTTCCGCGAGGCCGGGGTCGAGACGGTCGGCGCCTACAGCGCCCGCGCGATCACCTCGGCTGGGACACTCGCTGCCGACGCGTGGAACCGCATCTCCGGGGAATTCCTCGCCGCGATCCGGCAGGCGCTTAGCGAGTCCGGGCCGTTCGACGCCGTCTTCTTCTCCATGCACGGCGCGATGTGCGCCGAGAACGAGATCGATCCCGAGGGCTATCTGCTCCAAGAGGCGCGCGCCATCCTCGGCGAGCAAATCCCGATCGTCACCACCCTCGACCTCCACGGCGTCGTGACCGACCGCATGCTCCGCCACACCGACGCCGTTGCCGCCTATCACACCTATCCGCACAACGACTTTTTCGAGACCGGCGTCCGCGGCGCGCGCCTCCTCCTCCGCCTCGCTCGTCGCGAAGTCCGGCCCGTCACCGCGATGGTCCGCATCCCGGCGCTCGTCCGCGGAGATGAGCTGATCACCGAGACAGGACTGATCGGCAATCGCATCCGCGAGTGCCAGGCGATCGAGGCGCAACCCGGCGGGCTGTCCGCCAACATGTTCTGGGGCAACCCCTTCACTGACGTGCCGGACCTCTGCTCCAACAGCCTCGTCGTCACGGATGACGATGAGGAGTGGGCGCGGCGAGAGGCTATCGCCTTGGCCGAGCGCTTCTGGGCAGACCGCGCCCGCATGCAAGCGCAGCTCGTCAGCGTCGATGAGGCGGTCCGCCAGGCAGCGGCGATCCGAGAGGGCACCGTCGTCCTCGTTGATGCCGCGGACGCTCCCAGCTCCGGCGCCTCGGGCGACAGCAATGTCATCCTGCGGGCGCTGCTCGACCATGACTATCCCGGCCGCGCCCTGATCCCGATCGTCGATGCGCCGGCGGTGCGCGCTGCCTTCGAAGCTGGCGTCGGCAAGACGATCCGGACCACCCTCGGCGGCACGATCGATCCCGGCCGATTCATGCCACTCGGCGTCGAGGCGAAGGTGCGGATGCTGTCCGACGGCCGCTTCATCAACGAGTCGCACGGCACCGAGTGGTACGCGGGCGATACCGCCGTTCTCGAGGTCGGTCGGCATACCGTCGTCGCGACCAGCCGAGCGGTCAGCCTCTACGACCGCTCCCTCTTCTTCGCGCATGGTCAGGATCCGCGGCGCTTCGATCTCGTTGTCCAGAAGTCGCCGCACTGCCGGTACGAGTTCTTCGCGGCTTGGGCTGCCAAGCTGATCGGCGTCGACGCGCCCGGCTCCACCAGCGCCAACCTCCCGACACTGGGTCATACTCGTTGCCGCCGCCCGATGTATCCGATGGAGCCGGACACGACCTTCACGCCGGAACCGCTCATCTTCCGGCGCAATGTGACCGCGTAGGGGTACGGCCAACACTCGAGTTGTCGTAGACGGCGCGGGAGCGACACGGATGCCTCCGCAATCGGAGCAGGGAGAGACGATCCTTGGCCATGTCGCAGGGTTGCGTCACGCGCCTGGGATCAGCGTGAGCGCCGCGGTGCGCGCGGCGCTCAGCCAGCGCGCAGACTTGACCCACAAGCCCAACCTTCGCGCCGGTCGCCACGGCTGGCTGCGGCTGACACCCGCCTACTCGGTCAAGATCGTCACTGATCTCATCGCCCGCGAGGACCGTCCGCTGCGCGTCTTCGATCCTTTCTGCGGCACCGCCACGACCGCGCTCAGCGCCGCCGCGCACGGTCACGAGGCGGTCACGCTCGATATCAACCCGTTCCTTGTTTGGCTCGGTCGAGCCAAGACGGCTCATTACTCCGTCGAAACACTCGCGGCGGCGAAGGATGCTGGCCGGCAAGCCCGCGCGCTCGCGGAACGTGAGGCGGTCGCGCCAGCTCCCGCTCCGCCGCTGCACAATGTCGGCCGCTGGTGGACGCCGCCCGCGCTCGCCTTCCTTTGCCGACTCCGCGCGGCGATCGACACGGTCACGCCGCCCAGATCCCCTGAGCGCGATCTCCTGCTCGTCGCCTTCTGCCGCACGCTGATCGCGCTCTCCAGCGCGGCCTTCAACCATCAATCGCTGTCGTTCAAAGACGCGGGGTCGCCGCCGCCCGACCCCGACTTCGGCGCGATCTTCGCCGCCGACCTCCGCTTCGTCCTCGATGGCGCGGCCGAAAACCCGCCCGGTCGCGCGGCCGTGCTCCTCGGCGATGCGCGGCATCCGGCCGCCTCTGTCACCGGCCTGTTCGACCGGGTCATCACCTCCCCGCCTTACGCGAACCGCATGTCTTACATCCGCGAGTTGCGGCCCTACATGTATTGGCTCGGCTTCCTGAAAACTGGCCGCGACGCCGGAGAGCTCGATTGGGCCGCGATTGGCGGCACGTGGGGAATCGCTACCAGTCGCCTCGGCCAGTGGCAACGCCCCGCCGAGAGCTTCCGCCCCGCCTGGCTCGATGACGTCCTCGACCAAATCGCCACCCGTGGGCACAAGAGCAGTCACCTCCTCGCCGCCTACGTCGGCCGGTATGCCGACGACATGTGGCAGCACTTCCGGGCCCTGCCCGCTCTCCTCGCGCCCGGCGCGACGGTCCACTACATCATCGGCAACTCGACCTTCTACGGCGTTCTCTTGCCCACCGAGCGGCTCTACGCGGAGATGCTCGCCGCCCTCGGCTTCACCGACGTCAGCTACCGCCCCATCCGCAAGCGCAACTCGAAGCAGGCGCTGCTCGAATTCGACGTCTCTGCCCGCTGGCCCGGGTAGCGCGAGTCACCCCGCGGCCAGCTCCGTCAACGCCAGGAGTCGCGGCCTTCTATCGGTAGTAAATATGAAGAGCCGAGGGCGGCGATGACATCAATAAGGAGGGCGCCATGAATACGTCGTCCGCCGTGAAGCACGCGTTCGTGCTCCTGAGCACTATCGTTCTCCTACCAACAAGTGTCTTGGCTCAGGCGGCCACACCCAGCGGTGCCGGAGAGGAGTGCTCGGTAACCGAGCCGACTGTTGCCCCCGTCCCCACGCCTAGCGCCTCAGACGCCTACACTCCGGGAGCGACCGACGAGTGGTACATGAGCGCCGATGGGCAACTCTTGGTCAGCGCCAATACCGGGTGGCAAACCGGCAGCAACAAGGTCATCTGGTACCGGCCGCCCGGACTTCAGCTAGAGGTAAGCGGGCGGCGGCTGGACGCCGACGCGCCACCACTGGGCGTCGACATCCCCGAAGGCTATCCCTGGAACCTGCAGGTCAGCGCGCTCTCGTTCCCGACCGACGGCTGCTGGCAGATCGACGCCCGCGCTGGCGATAGCGCGCTCAGCTTCGGCGTCGCCGTCGAGCCCGGTCCCGCCCAGCCGCCACCGCCCTTGTGCGGGTCGCTCTACGACGTCGTGATCGGGAGCCAGGCGATCTTCATCGGTACCGTGGCACGCCAGCAGGGCGATCCGCACGGCTACGTCTGGCAGGAGTTGGCCGTGTCTCGCATCATCCGGCCGCGCTTCGAGTACACGGAATACCTCCTGCTCTAGGACGGTCGGCAGGAGCCGATACTCGAGATCAGCAACACCTACGTGATCTTCGCCTACGGCGATGTTCCCCGCATCGCCTGCCCGGAGCGGACGCTCGCCGAGGTGACCAAGGCGGGCGAGATCCACTTCGTCGCGACGACCGGCATCTCGCCGCTCTGGTCCGGAACGACGCTCGACGACGTGGCGGCGGAGATCGAATCACCTCGGCCTGCCAGCTCGCCGACACCGACCGCTCCCTAACGAACGGGCAGCAGCGCCGGGAACACGCGAGCATCGCGTGTCCCGCCGAGCCTGACCCGTGGCTTACCCGGATCGGGAAGTCTGCGCTGCGACATCCGCGAATCGCTGCTGCCGCTCCTTGGACTGTCCCTCGCCCGGCGCCACCGGCGAAGTCGTCGAAAAGGCAGCCGGACCGACCGGTATGCAACCTTTCTCGTAGATCGCCTCCGCCGTCTTTACCTGATAGATCTCGTGGTAGAAGGAAAGGTCCGGGCCAGCGTGCTGGAGCAGCCAGCGCCACCATTTCATGTGCGGCACCTTGCGCGCCCAGCGATCCATGTCCTCATAGGAACGCCAATACTGGAGGAGCAGTGCGCCCCCTTCTTCCAAGACTCGCCTCGTGAGTAGGTGCCCTTCGGCCTTGGCCGCTTCCAGCGCGGGGAACATCTCCTCCGGAATCCCCGACTCGGCAAAAAGCTGCTGCCCCTTCGGCGTCAGGTACTGCACCCCGAAGATCGCGACGCAGAGGTTGGGATGCTCCCAGAGGTGGGCGATGTATGCGCCCTCGTAGCCACTGGCAACGCGTTCGGCTTGCACGGCGGTCATGATCCCCTCCGTCTCCATCGAAACGTCCAGTCGGCCAGCCGAGCGCAACACAGCGGCCACCCGCGCACTCGAACGACTGCTGAACCTACTCGGTACGTCCGATGGTTTCGTTTACGTCACGGGCGCCCCGATCGGTTCCCCCAGCAGCGCAATAGGCGGTCGTTATGTCGCGCTGCTCCGGCATCGCCGCTCGCCGGCCTGGTGCTCGGCTACCATCGAGTGTGGCGAGTCGGGCCCGCCAACACCACAGACACTCCCCGCACAGTGACTCGGACAGTTGCGCGGGGAGCGATCCGACGTCGCCTGGAGTAGAATCCCTGCGCCGCTTCATCCTGTTCCGCTCGCCGAGCGCGACGGAACACTGGAGGCAACATCATGGTCCGCAACGCCGCTCCCGCTGTCGCGTTGGAGCAGCGGGAGTCGACATTTGGCGACCTGCTGCGCCGCCTCCGCGAGCGCGCGGGCCTGACCCAGGAGGAGCTGGCCGAGCGCGCCGGGCTCACCGCGCACGGCATCAGCGCCCTCGAGCGCGGGGTTCGCCGCCGGCCGTACCCGCACACCGTGCGAGCGCTCGCCGACGCGCTGAATGCGACGGAGAGCGAGCGAATCGCGCTGCTGGCCGCCGCGCGCCGCAGCACCCTCTCGGTCGCGTACCCTCCCGCGACGCCTGTCACCGGCCAAGCGCCGGTCCCGCTGACGCCCCTGATCGGCAGGGATGCGGATATCGGTCAGGCTGAGCGCCTGCTGTTCGATGAAGCCGTTCGACTCCTGACGCTGACCGGCCCTGGTGGCGTCGGCAAGACCCGTCTCGCCCTCGAGATCGCCACCCGCGCCGAGACCGCATTCGCGGACGGTTTCCTTTGGATCCCTCTCGACGCCCTGCGCGATTGGCGCCTTGTCGCCTCGGTCATCGGCCACGCACTCGGCCTGCAAGAAGGCGGCGGACTCTTGATGGTCGAGCTTCTGAAGCTCCACCTGCGCGACCGGGAGCTGCTCCTCGTGCTCGATAACTTCGAGCATCTCCTGCCGGCAGCGCCGGTCGTCGTCGAGCTCCTGGCCGCCAGCCCGCGCGTGAAGGCGCTGGTGACGAGCCGGGCGCGGCTCGGCGTCACCGGTGAGCACCTCCTCCGGATCGCCCCCCTCGGCGTCCCTGACCCGCGGCACGCGCGGCGACCGGATCAGGTGGCCGCCTCTCCCGCCGTCCAGCTCTTCCTCGCCCGAGCCCGTGCCGTTGATCCCGGTCTGCCACTGACCGAGGCAAACGCGCCGGTGATCGCTCAGATCTGCGCCAAGCTCGACGGTCTCCCGCTGGCCCTTGAATTGGCGGCGGCTCGAATCGGCGTCCTCTCTCCCCAAGCGCTCCTGGCCCGACTCAGCGACCGCCTGACGCTCCTGACCGGCGGCGCGCGCGACCAGCCAGACCGCCTGCGGATGATCCGGCTGACGATCGCCTGGAGCTACGATCTCCTGACTCCCGAGGAGCAGGCCCTCTTCCGCCGCTTGTCCGTCTTCGCCGGCGGATTCACCTTAGAAGCCGCTGAGGCCGTGGCCGGGCAGCCGGAAGAGAAGGGAGCTGAAGGCCGCTCCCCCTCCGTCCTCGACGGCCTATCCGCGCTCGTCGCCAACAGCCTGATTCAACGCGATGACGACGAGGACGCGACGCCGCGGTTCCGGATGCTCGAAACGATCCGCGACTACGGCATGGAGCAACTTCAGCTCGCCGGCGAAGCGGAGGACGCGCGCCAGCGACATGCTGCCTGGTGCCTGTCACTCTTGCTCCAAGCAGACGCGGAGCTCGACGGCCCAGACCAGATCTGGTGGCTGAACCGGATCGAGCGCGAGCACGCCAACGTCCGCATCGCGCTCGGTTGGCTGCGCGAGCGCGGCGCGTACGCCGAGGCGCTGCCCCTCGCCGCGGCGATGTCCCGATTCTGGTGGCTGCACGGCCATTACTCGGAGGGACGATCTCACCTGGAACCCTTGCTCAACTCGACCGATGCCCGCGCGCATCCGGTTGCCTGGGCGGGCGCGATGACCGGACTTGGGGCGCTCCTCCACAAGCAGGGGCACTATGACCGAGCGGTCGAGACGCACGAGTCAGCGGTGGCCGCATGGCGCGAGATCGGCGACCAGAAAGGGCTCGGTCGCGCGCTTTGGGCTCTCGGATTCACCCTGCTCAGCCGCGCTTCCGATCGCGCTGAGGCCGTGTTCCAGGAGGGGCTGCAGGCCGCGCTCGCCGCGGGCGATGAGTGGGGAGCCGGGGCCTCGGTCTGGGGCCTCGCACGCATTGCCCGTTTCCACGACGATCTCCAGCGCGCCAGGGAGATGCTGGAGCCAACCCTCGCGAGAGCCCGCGCCATAGGCAATCCCCTCGCCATCGCGGTCACGCTACTCGCCTTGGCCGAGGTTGCCCAGGACAGCGGAGAGGTCGAGCGCGAGGCAGACCTGCTCGCTCGCGCGTTGCCGCTCTTCCGCGCGATGCAAGAGCAATGGGGGATGGTCGGCTGCTTGGAGGGCGCGGCGGCGATCGCCGCCGCCCGGCATCGCCCCACGGACGCGGCGCGACTCTTCGGCGCCGCCACGGCGCTGCGCGAAACGCTCGGCATGCCTCGCCCGATCATCAACCAGGCCCCCTACGAGCGCACCCTCGCCACCGCGCGCTCCATGCTTCCAGCGTCGGATTTCGCGGCCGCCTGGCAGGAAGGTCAGGCGATGACGCTCGATGAAGCCATCACCCGCGCCCTGGCCGATATACGCGCAACGTCACCCGGCGCTCCCTGATCACCCCTGCCCCCTACCCCTAACTCCCCCAACCCCTGCTTCCGTGGCAATGGTCTTGCAACGCCTTACTCGGCCATTGGCCATCTGCGTCGATGGCGGCGCAGAAGTAATCGTTCCGTTGGACCCGTTGCGCACCATGAGGGAGGGTACGATGCGCAGAATTGGGATCCTCTTGTTTGCATGCTCACTCCTTGCCATAGGAGTCGGTCGAGCCGCGGCACAAGAGGCCACACCTGACTCCACGACCGGCACGGTAGCATGCACCGTTGAACCCCGACCCATTGATGAGATGCTTGGCACGTGGTTCAGCCCAGAAGGGACACCGGTCGCAACTCCAGAGCCCGAGCCCCCGGTCACGTCTGAAGCGGAATTGCCGCAAGGTGATCCAGTCGATCCGGAGATTGAGGACGCCATCAACGCGACGTTGCAAGAGATCTTCGCCTGCTTCGACGATGGGGACTACGGGCGCGCCTTCGCGCTCTTCACCGATGACTACTTGCTCCAGTTCGGCCCGGAGATGGGTACGACGCTGGAGCAGACGCGGGATTTCCTCGAGGCATCGCCGGTGCCGGTGCCGGACGAGCAGCGCATCGAGATCGGGCGAATGCGCGATGCGCGCATGCTGCCTGATGGCCGAGTCGGCGCCATCCTCGACGCGCCAGGCGGATCTGTCTTCTTCCTCTTCGAGGAGCATGAGGGCCGCTGGCTGCTCGACGGCATCATCGCCATCTTCGCCGCGCCTGACATCGCAACGCCGACCGGTTAACCCGATAGGCGCGCGGCGTCAGCACAACAACGCGCACGCCCAACAAGAAAGAGGAAGGGCGAGCACTGTCTTGCCCCTCCTCTTTTTTCTTGTGTCGGCGATCACCATCAGCCGCGAAGCTCGACATCAGGACAAGGCCATTCTTCCTCTCGTGGATTTACGTTTGAGCACTTCTTCACGCCGAGGCGCAAAGGCGTCTCTAACCAGAATGTGGCCTTGCTACACAAGATACCAAGTCACGAAATCAACACTAACCTCACCAACCAACCGCCGCACCTTCGATGATGTAAGGACGTAAGAGGTTCAATATTTCCTTGTACCATTCTTGCTTGATACTCCCCCAATTCTTGCGCTGAAGGTGACAATTCCTCCGCCAACGGTCTGTCTGCGATCGTCCAGTTCACCTGAATACCGCTGTATCGGAGAATAGCAGCACCGCTGTTTCAAACGCGCCACTCTACCTCCTGAATCGGATGGGATCGGAATTCCACCCCCTGCATCCCCGTAGCCATCCATATACAGCGATAATGCCCCAACCAGTGATTTGATACCGCCGGACCGCGTCCAGGTGCGCGACTTCCGGAAACGAGGAGGAGAATCAGGCGTGAAGATCCGCGATATCCAGGCAATCGGTCTCTCCGGCGCGACGCCAGAAGGAGGCTGGTCGAACGAGCTGCAGCCGGAGGACAGCGTCCACACCCTCGTCGTCGTCCTCACCGACGAGGGCGTGACCGGATTCGGCAGCGTCTTCACGAATGCCGATCTCGTCCGCGCCGCGCTCCGCGTCATGGAGCCGCTCTGGAAGGGCGAGAACGCGCTGGAACCCGAACGCGTCTCCGAGAAGCTGCACCAGAACACCTTCTGGCTCGGTCGCGGCGGCTCGCTGACCCACGCGATCAGCGGCGTTGATATCGCCCTCTGGGACATTCTCGGCAAAGTCACGGGCCAGCCGGTCGGCCGGTTGCTGGGAGGGCGCTACCGAGAGCGCGTCCGCCCCTACGCCTCGCTCCTCATGGACGATCCTTGGCCGATGGCCGAGCGACTCCTGCGCGCGAAGGACATGGGATTCCGCGCGTTCAAGATCGGCTGGGGGCCGTTCGGCCGGTCCAGCGCCGAGCTCGATGAGTCGATCGTCAAGACTGCCCGCAGCACCGTCGGCGCCGACTCGCTGCTGATGGTCGATGCCGGCGGCAGCGACGCATTCTGGTCCAACGGCTACAAGTGGGCACTGCGCACCGCGCACATGCTCGCCCAGTACAACGTGACGTGGTTCGAGGAGCCGCTCGCGCCGGACGCGCTCGAAGACTACGTCGCGCTGCGCCGCGCCTCCCCCGTGCCGATCTCCGGCGGCGAGGTGCTGACACGCCGCCAGTCGTTCCGCCCCTGGCTCGACGCCGGTGCGGTGGACATCATCCAGCCAGACGTCACCAAGGTCGGCGGCATCAGCGAAGAGCGCCGCATCGGCTGGATGGCACAAGAACGCGGCATCCGCTTCATTCCGCACGGCTGGAACACCGCCATCGGCTTGGCCGCCGATCTGCATCTGGCCTCCGCCTTCCCGGACACCGACCTCGTCGAGTACATCCACGGCTCGCCCTACGTGGATGAGCTAGTCGTCGGCGGCTGGCAATTGGACGACGATGGGATGCTCACCATCCCGTCCGGTCCTGGACTCGGCATCACGATCAATCCGGACGCCGTCGCCAAGTACGGTGACGCGCCGCTACCCGAAGAGGCTCGCCCCTAAGGTCGGCGAAACACGACGCGGCGCGGTTCCCAACCACAGTGGCCGCGCCGCGTCGTGGACACACGGTGGGGTGCTCTCGCCCCGTTTCGCTGGATCAAGACTCGTGAACGCTCTGTGTTTGCCCGATTGTTGAACTGACGCTCGCCGCCACCAAGCCCTCGTAGGGGCGGACACAGGTTCCGCCCATCGCCCGAAGGGCGAAAGACACCGTCCCCTGGCACGTACGCCCGTCCCGCCCCCTCTGCCCAACGCCCCTTCGCCAAGGTGATCGACGCGGCTGAGGAAACAGAAAAACGACGGAGCCGCTAGCTGATCGACCAGCGGCCCCGATTCGATACTTCGTAAGTGTGGTCAGGTACTAGGCCGGCGTAACCCCGAGCCCCATGCCATCCAGGATGTTCCACATCGCCATGAACTGATCCCACGGATAGCTGCGGTAGCCGCCGGTCCCGGGATCGGCCAGGTAGACGCTCTCGTTGTCATAGCCGTACGCGACCATGACGTGCATCCCGGGGACCAGCTTGTAGCGAACGCCGTCCGCCGTCCAGGCGTAGTAGCCGGGATCCTGCCACATGCTCAGCCAGACCACCACCGGAATGCCGGCATCGAGCCGCCACGTCAGCTCGCTCCGGTCCCCGACCGCGTAGAAAGCGTCACCGACGAAGCCGAACTGCGAGAGCGCCCGAGCAAGTGGCGCGGCATACACGCCGTAGTCGTCGGTGTTCCCCCACCAGCCGTGGATGTTGCCGCGGTAACCCCAGTGCGGGTTCTCCGACCAGCCGACGACCTCATCGAACGCATATTCGGAGATGCCATTGCCCCACCGCGCCGTGGCGATGTAGAGCGCCGCGTACTCGCAGCTCAAGTTGCGCTGCTGCAAGTAGGCCGGAACCCAGAACGACACCATCGGGCCGCTCGAGCTCCCCCCGTCTGCCGCGACCGTGACCGCCGGCACCTCGTCTTCCACTTCGATCAGCTTCGCGCCGGCCGAGCAATCGTTGCTGTTGTTCGGGATGATGGACTGCCCAGTCACGTACTTGTCCGCGATATTGATGTCGAGCCAACCGTTGGCCCCATCCCACATCGCGCTTGTGTCGAGCGTTACGTACGCGACACCGTCGCTGTTGGTGACTGCGCGATCGGCGCTCATCACTTCGTCATCGAGGTGGATGGCGAGCAGAACCTCAGTGCCAACGACCGGGTTGCCCTTCTCCCGAATCTCGACACTGGCATTGATCACGCACCCAACGGCGGGGCGCGTTCCGCTCAATTCGATCCACGCATGAATCGCGCGCGTCTCCGCCGCCGCGCCCCGCGTTGGTACCAGCGCACCGCCAATCAGCGCCACGACCAGCGCGGACACCAGCGATACGGCTCGCACTCGACACATGTCCCCTTTTCCTCCCGACTTCCCCGGTCCCGCGCCCAAGAATGCCACCGCTGGCCGCACACCAGTCTGGCGCATTCTCATGGTCAGCCTCCGAGCCGGGATCCCCGTAGAGCGCCGCCTAGATCCTCGGGTTCCGAAACCGTAGGATCCGTGACCCGCAGGCAACGGGCATAGGTGCACGTTACCACATTTTGTCCGGACTGGCACCTCCCCTACCGCGAACGGACGCACAGATCCCCGCTTTCGCATTCATTGGCCGGGCCCTCAGGCCCGAGCCAGATTCCTGCCGCTTCGGGCCGGAGCCATTTTGCTTTGTGCCATTTTCGTGCCCACAGAAGCAATCGGCGCTTCTCGGCACTAGGAAGCGAGCACGTGGCATTTCTGCCACATTTCCTACGCCAGATGTAGCACTAGGGACGGTCGTACGGGCTTTCGCGCAACCCACGGAATTTGCTATTCTTGCCTATGGCGAGTTCCGCCACTTTTTGGTATGACGCTGTCTGGCCAGAGCGCTCGTCCGCGCTTCGGGTAGGAACGCCTGGTAGCGAAGGGGGAAGATTACAGCTATGGCACGCGCAGTTACTGCCACAGACCGCACGATCATTCGGTTATTGCAACGGAATGCTCGCATCTCTTACGCAGAGCTCAGCCGAGCCACCGGCATTCCCGAATCGACAGTGCGGCGCCGCATGGAGCGGCTTCATCAGCGAGGCATCATCGAGTTTGCGATGCTCGCTGAGCCCAGCAAGCTCGGCTACGATCTGCGCGCTTTCGTTGGCCTCCGGGTCGACCTCTCGCAGCTCGATCAGATCACCGAGGCGCTGCGAGGCATGCCGGAGGTTGCCTTCGCCGGTTTGCTGACCGGCAGCTACGACATCGTTCTGCAAATCATCGTCCGCTCGCAAGACGCACTCGTGGATTTTGCACAGCGGCTCGCGGCGATTCCGGGCGTCCGTTCTACGGAAACCTTCATCATGCCAAGGATCCTCAAGCCGATCACCGAGTGGGTCCTGCCCGAGATCGCCGAGGAGCGGCCGAGCGCGAACGGCGCCTCGCCGAACGGCATGGTGGACGAGCAGGGCGCTCAGCCGCAGCGCCGCCGCCGTGGCCGACCGCGCCGCAATCCGGTGCCGGCCTGATCGGAGATCGCCACAGGCAGAAATGCGCAATAGGCAGAATTACCCCCTTCTGAGAAGGGGAGGTGAGTTCCGCCGCCTCCGTCCGGTAGACAGCAGGTTTCATTCAGGATTAGACGGGCGGGGGTAACCAGGGTAACCCAATGTAGAGCGCTCCGCGCCGAGCAAGTGATGACCAATGCGGATGGGCAGGGCGACACGACGTAGCTCTGCCCATCTTGTATTTGGCGGCAGAAATGGGGCTTCAGCAGCGCCATGAGCGAGGCGCCGCAAGTGGCTTGCCAACACAAAATGCGGCTGTAGGGGATGACAGCCGCTAACTACTGGGGCCAAGGGCGGGGCGCAACGTGATCTACGTCACGCCCATGGACCGCAGCTCGGCAATGCGATCATCGTCGTAGCCGAGCTCTTGCAGAATCTCGGCGCTGTGCTGACCGACCTCCGGGATCGCGCCCATCGCCGGCTCGAAGTGCTCGAACTGCATCGGCGGCAGAATCGCCCGCAGCGGTCCGACCGGCGATTGCACCTCCCGCCAACGATCGCGCGCGGTCAGCTGCGGATGCTCCAAGAACTGATTGACTTCGTTCAGGTCGGCATACGGAATGTCGGCGGCCTCCAGACGACGGGTGATCTCCTCACGCGGGTGCGCCGAGAATGCCTCCTCGATCATCGCCTCGAGGATTGCCCGGTTCTCGCGCCGGCTGGGAGAATCGGCAAAGCGCGGGTCACACTCCCACTCCGGATGCTCGCAGACAATCCGGCAAAACGCCGCCCACTGCGCTTCCGTCTGGACAGCCAGAAGTACCGCCTGTCCATCCCCACACCGGTACGACCCGTACGGCACGACGGTCGCATGCCGCACGCCGGCCCGAGCAGGGGGCGTCCCGCCGTAGAGGGTGTAGTACGCGGGATAGCCCATCCATTCGGCTAGCGCATCGAAGAGGGAGGTCTCGACGATCTGCCCTTGGCCCGTCCGCTGCCGGTCGTAGAGCGCGGCAAGGACCGCCATCGCGCCGTAGACCCCCGCGCCAATGTCTCCCACCGAGATACCGACCTTGGCGTACTGGTCTCCCGTGCCGGTCGTCGCGATGACTCCCGTCTCGCCTTGGAGGAGGAGATCAAACGCCTTGCGTCGCTCGTATGGGCCGCCATTGCCGTACCCGGAGATCGAGCAGACGATCAGCGCCGGATAGTTCTCCCGCAGCGTCCGGGGAGCCAGTCCAAGCCGCTCGATCGCTCCCGGCCCATAGTTCTGCACGAGCACGTCGGCGCGCTCGACCAGCTTGGTCAGGATCTCCCGCCCAGCAGGATGCTTCAGGTTGAGGGTCAGCGAGCGCTTGCCGCGATTTAGCCAGACGAAGTAGGAGGAGAGCCCCTTGACGGCCGTGTCGTACCTCCGCGCGAAGTCGCCGCCATCGGGGCGCTCGATCTTGATGACATCCGCGCCCAGGTCGGCAAGGTGCCGCGTGCAGAGTGGCCCGGCAACCGCTTGCTCCAACGCCAGGACGCGAATCCCGCTCAGAGGTCGCGCGGATGGTGCGCTCATCGTCATGCCATCTCCTCCCGTGGCGGCGCGGCTCTGCCTCCCGCGCCAGGACCTCGCCGGGCCTCAGCGTTCCGGCAGCATGCTCCGTCGAAGGTCGGCAGTATTGTGCCAGAGCCGCCGGCCCGTCACATCGGGGCGAGTTGCGCAAAGCTTCTCATACACCTGAGAGCGCGGACGGCCCCGTTCCGCAGCCGTCCGCGCGTCATCGTTCCCGGCCGATCAGGCCCTCGCCCTAGGCAGTGGCGGCCCCAGCTGGAGGCTCCGGCTCAGGCGCGGCCTTCCCCAGAGATTCGCGCCGATCGAGGTACACCAGCGTCGTCGCAACGTACAACAGCGGATAGACCAGCGCATAGACCACGCTGCTGACGAGGTTGATGATCGTAACCGACTTGCCGGCGTAGATCAGCAGGAAGAGGCCGACCACCGGGCCTAGGGCGAGGACGAGCGCGACCAGCGTCACGATCAGCGCCACCGTCCGCGGCGCGATGCCCCGCACCACCGACGCGCTGAGGGCGCGCGCTCGGGCTGGGGTGGCGTTATCCAAGAGCGTCGCTTGTGGGACGAAGAGCCAGCGGACTCCGAGAACGACAGCCAAGAGGTAACCAAGAGGCAGAAACTGGAGAATCCCCAGAATTACCAGCGGGCCAACCGCTGCCCGCGCGATCGCGCGGAGCTCTTGCCGCTCCTTCTGCAGCACGGCTTCCGGGCTCGGCGTCCGTCCAGCGCGAGCGGCGGCAGTCGCGTAGATGGCCGCCGGCGCGACGAAGAGCAAGCCCGAAAGCTGCTGTGTGATGCCGAGCGCGAAGCCGAGCGTGCTCCACAAGGCCGGGACGTCGGAAAACAACCCGGTTCTCGCTATAGCGGTGCCCGCGTGGCGCACAAGGCCGGTGACGAGTCCCACGGCGACCACGGCGCCAGCAGCCGGCAAGAAGGCGGGGAAGTGACGGATGTAGAGCCGGAACGACGCCACGATTTGCCGCCTCGACATCCCGAACACGGTAGCGACGACGCCGAGGGCAGTAACCACGATGAGGCCGGCCAGCCACGGATGCTCGGAGCCAAAGCGGAAGAAGACGGCGCTCGTCGAGGTCACGCGGCAGAAGACGTCCGTGGGTGTGGGGCCGAGCGCACCGGACAGCGGCACCGCCAGGCTCGCGTCCCGCAGGTTTTCCTGCCAAGAGATCGGATTGTGCCACTTATAGTGGACGCTCGGATCTCGCGGCCCATTGAACTCCCAGAAAAGGCGTTGGCCCCAGCGCCCCTCGAAATCGAGCCACTCCTCGGCCCAAACCGGATCGCTCGAGCTATCCGCCACCAGCCGCGCCTTCAGTGGGACGCTTACCGACGGACCGAGCGTGATATCACAGCCGAAGCCGGTGCCATTCTCGCCCCAACCCAGGTGGACCGCCTGGTCGTAGTGGCTCGCATGGGAACCCCGCGAGGCGTAGACGATCGGGTGCGTGCCGTCCCGCTCGAGCTTGGGATCGTCCCAACTGGCTTTCTCGCCGCCCCCGTGCTGGGCGTATCCCACGGCCACCGGCTCGGTGCGCAGCGCCTCCTCCACCGTGTCGACGTCGAAGACGACTTGGACCATCTCCCAGTCGCCTTCGTGCGTGTTGTTGAAGTCGTTGAAGTAGTAGAAGAGCCAGTACTGGATGACGAGGCCGCTGCGCCCCTCTTCCTTCGCGATGTGAGCGAGCGCCGTCGGCTCCAATCCCTCCATCCGCTCCCGGCTTTTCTCTTCGTAGACGCAACCGGGCTCGAGCGGATCGCCGGGCATGTCGAGGTAGTACGAGCTGTCGAGCCCGGCGAGATCGGTGGCCGTCGGGCCGTTCATGATCACCGGCTGGCCAGGCACGTCCTGGCGGAGCAGAATGTCAGGATCACCCAAGACGATCTCGACCGGGGCAGCGATATAGGGCTCCCCTTCCCGGTCACAGGGATGGCGCTGCTCCCGCAGTACTAGGATCGGCGCGTATGTGTCGACCAGCTCCTGCGCGCGCGCAGAGGCGTCGCTGCCGGTCTCCGGCTCCTGTGCCGCGACCGGCAGCGACATGGCGAGAAAGAGGGTCGAGATCAGCGCGAGAGCGATGAGTCGCGCGGCAGACCGCACGAGGGACATCTCTAACGGGCTACGGGTTCGCAACCAAGACGCCCCCTCGCCGCGAGGCCAGCCCTGAGCGGTCCCGCGCGTCCACGGTCACACCGGACACGCTAGGCCTCCCCAGGCTCCACGATCTCGGCGGCACCGATGGCACAGAACTGACCGGCCGTCGTGCCAATGAAGGCCGCGCCACGCACGACCGCCGGCGAGCCGAGAATCTCGCCGCCGAGGTTCGCCTGCCATCGCGCCTCTCCAGTCTCAACATCGAGCGCGTGGAGCCGGCCGTCACGATCGCCGATATAGACGGTATCGCCCGCGATGACCGGCGAGGCGATGATCTCCGTCTCCAAGTCCACGCGCCACAGACGCCGGCCGCTCTTCGCGGACAGCCCATAGACGATGCCGTCGGCGTTGGCAAAGACGACGCGGCCGTCAGCAACCGCGGCAGAAGAGTCGATCAGGGCCTTCGTCTGCAGATACCACTTCTCGGCGCCCGTCTCCGCATCAAGCGCATAGAAGCGGCCCTCCGCGGTGCCGAGGTAGATCGTGCGGCCGACCACGGCCGGCGTCACCTGAATCCGGCCAACCATAACGCGCCAACGCTCCGTGCCGTCGCGCGCGGAGATCGCATGGAGGACGCCGTCGCTGTCGCCGACGTAGACGATGCCGCGCGCCGCCGCCGGCGAGGCGCCAACGGCCGCTCCGGCCTCGTAGCGCCACAGCTCTTCGCCGCTTTCCGCGTCGAGCGCATACACGATGCCGAGCGAGTTCGCGATATAGACCCGCCCGTTGGTCACCGCGGGAGAGGCAGTGATCGGCCCGAGATCCGTCTGCCACACCACTTCGCCGGTGTCGGCATCCAAGGCCCAGAACGTGCCCTCGACGCCTCCGACGTAGACTCGGCCGTCCACAACCGCCGGCGAGGAGACGATGCTTTCTTCCGTTTCCACAGACCAGACGACCTCGCCGGTCTCGAAGTCGAAGGCGTAGAACTGGCCGTTCAATCCGCCGACGTAGACGCGATCGCCAACGACGGCGGGCGAGGACGTGACGCCGTCCTGAACCGGCACGCACCAGCGGAACTCAGGCTGCTCCGGGCCGGGGCCTGGCGCCGTGCCAGGACGCGATGCGCGCCCGCGGTACATCGGAACATCGGCCGCCTCCGGCGAGACGGTCGGTCCCGGCGTCGCCGTTGGCGCGGCTGTAGCGGTCGCGGTCGCCGGAGCCGTCGCGGTAGGTGCCGTCGTCGCCGTTGCGGTTGCGGTAGCAGTCGGCTGTGGCGTCGGCGTGCTCGTCGGCACCCGCGTCGGCGTCCGAGTCGGGGTGCTCGTCGGCGCCGATGTCGCCGTCGGCGATGGCTCGGGCGTTGCCGTCGCGGTTGGCTCCGGCGTCTCAGTCGGAGTAGCCGTCGGCTCTGGTGTCGCCGTCGGAGTCTCGGTTGGCGTCTCAGTCGGCTCCGGCGTTGCCGTTGGAGTCTCCGTCGGCTCCGGGGTCTCAGTCGGTGTCTCGGTTGGCTCAGGCGTTTCCGTCGGCTCCTCGGTCGGTGTTGCCGTCGGGGATGGCGTTTCAGTCGGCTCCGGCGTTGCCGTCGCGGTCTCAGTCGGTGTGCTCGTCGGCGTCTCAGTCGGCTCCTCCGCCGGGGTTGCCGTCTCGGTGGCGGTCACCGTTGGCGTTGCCGTCTCAGTGGGAGTAGACGTCGGGGTATCCGTCGCCGTGCCCGTCGCGGTCGCTGTTGACGTCGCCGTCTCAGTCGGCTCCTCGCGCAGGGAAGGCGTTCCCTCTGCCGTTGGGGCCGGCGCGCCGGTCAGACTCGGCTCGACCTCGAAGTCATCGACATAGAACTCTGCTGGGCCCGATTGCTTGAACGCGTAGACACTGACGCTGGCGACCTCCGGCCCAGGCTGGAAGACGAGCGTCTGCTGCTGATAGGTCGTCTCGGTAAACTCGAGCGGCTGTGGCTCCTGATCCGTGAGCCGCTCGCCGTCCTCGTTCCGGTAGGTGACGCCAACTTGAGCGACGTCGCCGCTGGCGCTGAGTCGGCCCCAGGCGCTCAGCTCGTAGGTCGTACCGGGCTCAAACGTAATTTGCTGATCGGCGAAACCTCCGCTCGCGGGCAAACGGAGCGCCCTGGTGCCGCTGTGCGCATTCTGCGTGACGGTGCCAGCGCCGCCTTCGACATACCAGCCGTCCTCGCCATCTTCGAACCCGCCATTGACGATGAGTTCCTCACCAACGGGCGTTGCTTCCGGCGACGCCGATGTGCCAGTGCCCACGGGCGTCGTTGACGTTTCCTGGGCCGTCGCCCCAAATGCGAACGCCGCCATCGTGGCCAGTAGCAGCGCGAGCGCAATGAGCATCACGCGTTCCCACCGCGCTCCAATGCCTATTTGCCCCATGGCCTCCCTCCTATATCCCTTCATCCATCGTCATTGTATGCCAGATATTGGCCAACACAATGCGATAGTGAGCACGATTATTTTGCATGACTCGCTTCCCATGACCTCCCGACAAGGCAGCGGGTGCTACCATCCACGTGGCACAAGCTCAGGCAGATTCGCGCAACAGCCGTGAGAGGACGAGGGTGAATTCCGGGGAGATCCTGATCGAGCGCGCTGGCGCGGTGGCAACGATCACGCTCAACCGGCCGCACGCTCGCAACGCGCTCAACCGCTCCCTGCTCTACGCGCTGAGCGTCGCGCTCTCCGACCTCGCCGCTGACGACAGCCTCCGCGCCCTGATCGTCACCGGCGCTGGCGACCGCGCCTTCTGCGCCGGCGCCGACCTGATCGAGCGCCAATCGCTGACAGCGCGGGAATTGACCGCACATACGCTGGCGATCAATGCCGTGGCCGATGCACTGGCCGAGTTCCCGGTCCCGGTCATCGCCGCGGTGCGGGGCTATGCGCTGGCCGGCGGGGCTGAGCTCGCGATCGCGTGCGATCTGCGCGTCGCGGGCGAGGATGCCGTGTTCGGCTACCCGGAGGTCAAGATTGGCGTCTTCCCCGGCGCGGGAGGCGTCGTCCGCCTGCCGAGGCTGATCGGCCCAGGCGCGGCGCGCGATCTGCTCTACACCGGACGGCAGGTCTTCGCGGCCGAAGCGCTGCGACTCGGGTTGGTGGACAGAGTCGTGCCCGCCGACCAAGTGCTACCGGCGGCACGCGCGCTCGCGGAGGAGATCGCCGCCAACGCCCCCTTGGCAATCCGAGCGCTGAAGCGCGCCCTCGCCGAATCGGTCAGGCTGCCCGAGCCGGAGGCTCACCGCGCCGTCCGGGCGCTGCGCGCGCCGCTCGACTCGACCGCTGATTACCGCGAGGGCCTGGCCGCCTTCGCCGCCAAGCGGAAGCCGGTCTTCCAGGGCCAGTAGGCCGGGGCAGTAGCGGATCACCGCGTCTTACTCGACCTTTCCCCGGCGCGCTCCTATCTCCACAATTTCCATCTAGCGCAAGAGGGATCGTTCCTCGTAGAGTGGGGAGAAGGCGTCAACATCGTCGCATCACCGGCCGCGACCGGCAAGAAGGGAGAGCGGATGGGAACGCGAGGGATACGGCGCAGCCGCTACGGCTTGGAGCAGCACGGCATCTTCGGCGCCCGCAACGTCTACTGGAACCTCACCACGCCCAAGCTGTATGAGGAGGCGATCCGACGCCAAGAAGGCGGCCTAGCGGAATACGGTCCGCTCGTCGTCCACACCGGGAAGCACACGGGCCGCTCCCCGAACGACCGCTTCATCGTCGAAGAGCCGTCCAGCAAAGACAAGATCTGGTGGGGCGAGGTCAATCGTCCCGTCTCCGTCGAGCACTACGACACGTTGCACCGCCGGCTGCTCAGCTACCTGCAGGGCCGCGACCTCTTTGTCCGCGACTGCCTCGTCGGGGCACACCCTCGCTATCAGCTACCGATCCGCGTGATCACGGAATCGGCCTGGCACAATCTCTTCGCCCACACGCTCTTCATCGAGCCGCCGGAAGACCGTCTCGCGGATTTGGAGCCGCAATTCACCGTCATCCATGCGCCCAGCTTCCACGCGAACCCCGAGACTGACGGAACCCGCTCTGAGGTCTTCATCCTGCTCAATTTCGCGGAGCGGACCGTCCTGATCGGCGGCACCGCCTACGCGGGTGAGATCAAGAAGTCGATCTTCACCGTCATGAACTACCTGCTGCCCCAGCAGGACGTCCTCTCCATGCACTGCTCGGCCAATATGGGCAGGGAGCGCGGCGATGTCGCGATCTTTTTCGGCCTGTCCGGCACCGGCAAGACGACCCTCTCCGCCGACCCGGAGCGCATCTTGATCGGCGATGACGAGCACGGCTGGAGCGACGACGGCGTCTTCAACTTCGAGGGCGGCTGCTACGCGAAGGTGATCCGCCTCTCGCCGACCGCCGAGCCGGAGATCTACGCGACCACGCGCATGTTCGGCACGATCCTCGAGAACGTCGCGTACGACTCGGAGACCGGCCGCATCGACCTGGACGACGACACGCTGACGGAAAACACGCGCGCCGCCTACCCGATCCGCCTCATTCCCAACGCAAGCCCGGATGGCGTCGGCGGCCACCCAACCAACATCATCATGTTGACGGCCGACGCGTTCGGCGTCATGCCTCCCATCGCCCGCCTTACCTCGGAGCAGGCGATGTATCACTTCCTCTCCGGCTACACGGCGAAAGTCGCCGGAACCGAGCAAGGCGTCACCGAGCCGGTCGCCACCTTCAGCACTTGCTTCGGCGCGCCGTTCCTCGCCCTCCCGCCGATCGTCTACGCCAACCTGCTCGGCGAGCGGATCGCGCGACACAACGCCACCGTCTGGCTGGTCAACACGGGTTGGACCGGCGGGCCATACGGCGTCGGCAAGCGAATGCCGATCGAGTTGACACGCGCCATGATCGCGGCCGCCCTCTCCGGCGCGCTGGTCGAGGCGCCGATGCGTCGCGACCCGACTTTCGGCTTCGCGGTGCCCGAGCGCTGCCCCGGCGTCCCGGACGAGGTGCTCGACCCGCGCAACACCTGGCCCGACCCGGATGCGTACGACGCCCAGGCCCAGAAGCTGGCCGCCATGTTCGCTGAGAACTTCGCCCAATTCGCCGGCAGCGTCCCGGATACAATCCGGCAAGCAGGTCCGGCGTAGCCGAGCTCGAGGCGTTCGACAGAGGTTCGGTGCGGTGGTGGACGGAGGAGGCAAGATGCCGACCACGGGCTCTTGGGACAGCATCATCATTGGCGGTGGGTTGCTTGGATGGAGCACGGCTTACCGGCTCGTCCGCGCCGGCGCCCGCGTGCTCGTCATCGACCGCGCCGATGCTGGCCACGCGACGCAGGCAGGCGCTGGCATCATCTCCCCCGGCACCAGCTTCCGCCCCTTGCCCGCCTTCTTCCCATTCGCCAGCGCCGCGGTCGCCGACTACCCGCGCCTCCTGGAGGAGCTTGCCGAGGACGGCGAGACGGACACTGGCTATGAAGTCTGCGGCCAGCTCCTGATCGCCCGCGACGAGGACGAAGCCGCCCGACTCCCCGAGGCGCTCCGCCTCCTGACGGAGCGACGCGACCAGGGCATGGGCAACATCGGCGAGCTTACTCGCCTCGACAGCGCGGGAGCGCGCGCCCTCTTCCCACCCCTCGCCGATATTCCAGGCGCCATCCACGTCGCTGGCGCCGCGCGCGTTGACGGCCGCCGTCTGCGCGGCGCTATCCGCCAAGCCAGCGAGCGACGCGGCGCGACCGTCCTGACCGGTGACGCCGTCCCCGTCGTCGAGGGAGATCGCGTCACCGGGGTACGCGTCGATGGCCATTCACTCGCGGCTGGCTCCGTCGTCCTGGCCGGAGGCGCCTGGTCCGGGAAGCTCGCGGAGCAGCTCGGCTTTCGCCTACCCGTCGAGCCGCAGCGCGGCCAGATCCTCCACCTCGATGTGCCGGAGACGTCTACCGGCGACTGGCCAATCATCACCGGCTTCCACGATCACTATCTGCTTGCCTTCCGGCCGTGCCGGGTCGTGATGGGCGGCACCCGAGAGACCGGCTCCGGCTTCGATGTGCGCATCACGGCCGGCGGCGTCCGCGAGGTACTAAACATTGGCCTTAGCACCGCCCCAGGACTCGCGAACGCCACCATCGCCGAGATCCGGGTCGGCCTGCGGCCGCTGAGTGCCGATGGCTTGCCGATCCTCGGCCGCGCGCCCGGTTTCGCGAACCTCTACCTCTGCACCGGCCATGGCCCGTCCGGCCTGCAGCTTGGCCCATTCTCCGGCGGGGTCACCGCCCGGCTCATCCTCGGCCAGGATCCCGGCGTCGATATAACGCCGTTCGCCGCGGAGCGGTTCGCGAATATCTAATGGCCCGAGCAACGAGCCACTGCGCGTCACGGCGTGGGCGACGATAACTGACTCTGTCAACCATGTCCTGGCGCGCGTCTCACATGGCTGGGTTCTTGTGCGCTAGGGCCTTCCTAGTTCCACCCTCTGATGAGGAGTTGGAAAGCTGCCAGCCCTCATACTTCTCGCTC
>CALGSZ010000113.1 GCA_937901745.1 uncultured Chloroflexota bacterium
CGCGTGAAGAAGTCGGGGAAGGTCTTGGCGACGCAGCCTGGGTCGAGGATGCGGATGCCGGGCGCCCGGAGCGCGGCGATCGAGAAGCTCATCGCCATGCGGTGATCGTCGTAGGTGTGGATGTCGGCCGGGGTGACCGGGGCCGGGTGGATCGTCAGGCCGTCCGGGTGCTCCTCGACACCTTGGCCGAGGCGACGCAGCTCGGTGGCGAGCGCCGACACGCGGTCGGTTTCCTTCAGACGGGCGTGGGCGATGCCGCGAATGCGGGTCGGTCCTTCGGCGAAGGGGGCGATCGCGGCAAGCGTTTGGGCGGTGTCGGAGATCGCGTTGAGGTCGAGATCGACGCCGCGTAGCTTCCCGCCTGGCGGGCCGATCACCTCGACGTATGAGTCGGTGATCGTCACCCGCGCGCCCATCGCGGCAAGAACGTCGATGAACCGGAGATCTCCCTGGGTTGACCTCGCGCCGAGGCCCTCGACGCGGACACGACCGCCAGTCACTGCCGCGGCGGCGAAGAAGTAGGAGGCGTTCGATGCGTCTGGCTCGACGTGATAGGCGCGACCCGTGTAGCGCTGGCCGGGCGCGACGCGGAAGCAGCGCCACGTATCCGTGTCCAGCTCGACCTCGACGCCGAAGTCGCGCATGACCGCGGCGGTCATCGTCATGTACGGCTTGGAGACGAGATCGCCGATCACCTCCAGCTCCACGCCTTGCTCGGCGTACGGTGCGGCGAGCAGGAGAGCAGAAAAGAACTGACTGCTCTGATCGCCGGCCATCGCGGCGCGGCCGCCACGGAGTCCATTGGCGCGGACGACGACCGGTGGGCAACCCGTCCCTGCCTCGCTAACGGCGTCGGCGCCGAGCGCGTTGAGCGCATCGAGGAGTGGTGCGATCGGGCGCTGGCGCATGCGCGGAATGCCATCAATGCGGAAGGTGCCCCGACCGAGGGGCAGCGCCGCGGTCAGGAAGCGCATGGCGGTCCCGGCATTGCCGACGAAGAGATCGGCCTGCTCGGCGGGGAAGGTACCGCCTCCGCCGCGGACGTGGAAACGCTCGCCGGCCTCATCGCTCTCGACCGCGATGCCGAGCGCGTTGAGCGCGGAGGCCATGTAGCGGGTGTCGTCGCTGTGGAGCGCGCCGGTCAGCTCGCTCTCGCCGTCGGCGAGCGCGGCGACGAGCAGGGCGCGGTTCGTGATGCTCTTCGAGCCGGGGATGCGCGCGACCGCGTCGATCGGGCGGCTCGCCGGCGGAATCTCAATGCTGTCAATCATCTATCGCTACATCCAGTGTATTCGAGGCTGCTCGCGGTTCGGTGCTGGCCGCGCGTCAGACGACGATCTTGCCGTCCTTCAGGAAGAGCTCTCCATCAACCGTCAGGCTCCCGCCTTGGCGCAGATCGCAGATGAGATCCCAGTGGATTGCCGAGCGATTGACGCCGCCGGCTTCTGGGATGCTGGCGCCGATCGCCATGTGGACGGTGCCGCCGATCTTCTCATCGAAGAGGATACTGCGGGTGAAGCGGGTAATGTCGAAGTTCGTCCCGATCGCGAACTCTCCGAGAAAGCGCGCGCCCTCATCCGCGTCCAGGGTGCGAAGCAGGTAGTCCTCGCCTTTGCCGGCGCGCGCCTCGACGACGCGCCCACGTTCGAAGCGGAGCCAGACGTCGGCGATCTCGCGGCCGGCGACGCTGACCGGGTAGGTGAAGCGCACCGTGCCCTCGGCCGAGGATTCGACCGGGCTCGTGAAGATCTCGCCGTCGGGAAAGTTACTTGTGCCGTCGGCGTTGACCCAGGTTCGGCCGGTGACATCGAGCTTGAGATCGGTGTCGGGGCCGGTCAGGTGAATCTGTCGCTTGCCGGTAAGCCACTCGATGAGCCGCGCCTGCTCGGCGGCCTGTGCCTGCCAGGAGGCGACGGGATCGGGATGGTGGAGCTTGCCGGCGTTGAAGACGAACTCGGCGAATTCCTCGGTCGACATGTCGGCGTCCTGGGCGTGGGCGTCGGTCGGGTAGAGCGTCAATACCCAGCGAAGCTCGCCGCTGGCAGAGCGCTTGAGGTAGGTCTCGATGAGAGGACCGTGGGCGCGTTGGCGAATAACCTGACGATCAGGGTCGACGCTGGCCAGGCTCCGGGTATTCGTCTCGGCCTCGATGTGGATCAACACATCGGCTTGCTCGTAGGCGAAACGCTGGAGGGGGCTGACGAAAGCAATCTGCTCGTCGTTACCCTCGCGCAGGAGATCGCCGAGGAGGCCGGAGAAAGTCGGGATGACGACCGGGAAACCGCCGGCTCGCACGACGCGGCGATAGACGGCGCGGATCAGTGGCTCGCCGGCCACGCCGCCGGTGATGGCGACGGTCTGGCCAGGTTGGACGTTGACGGAGTACCGGACGAGGACATCCGCCCAGGCGTCGAGGCGGGGATCAGGCACGACGAATCTCCCTCCGTGAATCGGGCGCTGGCGAGCAGAGCGCTCGGGCGGCGCCGCTGGTAGATATCCCCGCGGTTATACCACGCGGCGACGCACTGTCTGAGCGACGAGGACTTCTACTCGCTGGCGCGCACACGAACGTGATCTGTTGGCTTTCTCGCGCTGGGCCGCTTTCCGATGTGTCTGGCCCTCGTGTTACGGCGGCACGACTAGGTTGGGTCTTGCCAAGCTTGCCGAATCGCCGCGCCGACGGCCTCGACGAGCCCTTCCGGTTGGTGATGCAGCGGCCATCGCTCGGTGAAGAAGAGGAACGAGTCCTCCAAGAGCTCGCGTGCCACCGGCACATCGGCGCTTGGGTCACGGAAGGCGGTGTGGTCCGGCATGGCCGCGACTTGCCAGCGGCAGACGGGAATACCCGCCGCCTCCATCCGTGCCATCGCCCGGTCGCGCGCGGCGGCCGAGGCGGTGCGGACGCGGAACTTCTGCCAGGAGTGGCCGGGGTCGGAGGCGGGCAAGCGCAGACCGGGGAGGCCTGATAGGCATTCGAGGAGCGTCTCGGCGTTGCGGCGCGCGAGCTCGGTGACCTCGGCGAGGTGCGGCAGGTGGCTGAGGGCGACGGCGGCGCAAAGCTCGTCGATCCGGTAATTGCCGCCCCGGCGGTCTTCGACGATGTAGGTCCGGGGCGAGCGCTCATCCCACTTCTCGCCGAAGCGCCGCAGGGTTCGCATGCGCTCGTAGAAGTCCGGATCGTCGGTGACGACCAAGCCGCCCTCGCCGGCGGGGAACGCCTTCGTTTGGTTCAGCGAGTACGCGCCGGCGAGGCCGAAGCGCCCGGCGCGTCGTCCATCGGGCAGGGTTGTGCCGGCGGCCTGACACGCGTCCTCGATGATGTGGACGCCCGGCGGGAGGATCTCCTGGATCGGGCGCAGATCGACCGGATAGCCGTGGAGGTGGACCGGCATGACGGCGGCGGTGCGGGGAGAGAGGACGCGCTGGACGGTTTCCGCGGTCACGCAATAGGTGGCCGGGTCGACATCGGCGAAGACGGGCTTTGCCCCGGCCATGATGATCGGGAAGACCGAGCCGGAGAAGGTGAAGGCCGGGACGATGACCTCTTTGCCTTCGACGCCGAGCGCCGCGAGGGCGAGATAGAGCGCGGCAGTCCCGCTGGAGCAGGCGAGGCAATAGGGCGCGCCCGTGTCCTCGGCCCAAGCGCGCTCGAGCTCAGACGTGTTTGGGCCATCGACCAGGATGCCCGAGCGCAAGCTCTTCTCGATGCGCGACAACGCGTCTGGGCGAAACGGTGGCCAGTCTTGGAACGCAAACGTCATGGCACTCTCCTCGCGTTGATCCAGCGGTTTTGGCTGGTCTGACAGGCCTCTCCGGAGCGGCAGGATAGCATTGTTTGACCAGGCTCCGGAATGGCCCGTTTGGTGGCCGGGACGGGCGCTCCGGGCGCGGAGACAAGAGGGCGTTGTCTTGCCGGCGCGACGCACGGACGCTCAGAATTACTCGTCCGGCGCGGGAGATTCGAGATCCCTGAGCGGATTGGGGAGGACCGGCCCGAGACGGTGGCTTACGGAATCGGCGACGAGATGGACTCACGGGCGCGCGGCGCGCGGAATGCAGATCCAAGCTCAGGGCTGGCGCGGTTTCTTCATCGCGCTGGGCAGTTGAAGTTCGTGCCTCGGACGGGTTGGCTGCACCGGGGCGTGCCGCCGGCCGAGGCCGAGTCGGTGGCCGATCATACCTGGCGGATGGCCCTGCTCGCTTGGCTGGCGGCGGCAGATCAGCCGGAGCTCGATCGGACGCGGGTGCTCCAACTGGCGCTGATCCATGACCTAGCCGAGGCGGTGACAGGCGATCTGCCGCCGTATGACCCGGACGAGATCGCCGGGGTGGACGAGGCGACGCGCCAGGAGCTGCTGAATCGGCGGCAGGTGCGGAGCGAGGAGCGGGCGGCGGCCAAGCGCGCGGCGGAGGCGGCGGCGATGGCGGATCTGCTGGCCGACCTGCCGCAGGGGCTCGCTGACGAATTGGGCGCGCTCTGGGCGGAGCTGCAGGAGGGGCAGACGCCTGAAGCGCGCTTCGTCAAGCAGGCCGACAAGCTCGAGACCTACTTGCAATCTCGCGAGTATGGCGAGGGACACCCTGACCGGCCGATGGCGTCGTTCGCGGCCGAGGTGGCCGAGGTGATCGACGCGCCGGCTTTGGTCGCCCTGCGGGAGGCGATCCGGCGGCAGTGGCCAGACGGCTGACCGGCTTTCCCCCTGGTTCGCACGAACGAAATCAGCACAGGCCGGGGGCTCGCGTCGCCGTGGTGGGCGACGGCGTGAGGAGCGCTCCGGCTGGGCCTGGCTGTCGCGCGAATGGGGCGCTCAGCGACCGAGTGTTAGAGCGGGGTCGCGAGCATGCCCTGCTCGTCGAAGACAATCGGCTGGGGCTCGGTGAGCGGCTCGACACGGCCGCTGGCGAGCGCCTCGGGCAGGAACGGCTCGGAGATCCAGAACTCCTCGACGTACTTGGTCGAGCGGATGCGGGCGATGCGCGCGGTTTCCGGCTGAGTGCGGAAACAGCTGGCGAGCGCGATGTAGATCGCCTGGCGATCGTTCTCGGCGATGAGCGGGATCTTGCCGCCCTCCGGGTGCTTGGCGGTGACGCCGTTGATGTAGGTCGCGGCCCAATCGACCTTATCGACCAGGCGGCGCAGGACGACATCGGCCATGCCGATACCGGTCGCGTTCCCCTCGGTGTCGCGGGTGAGGTCGCGGAAGATGATCCGCTGGATGGTCGGGCGCGGGTTGAGCTCGCTCTTGGCGAGGAGACCGGAGATGTCGCGGTTGATGACGTTCGGGTCGGCGCCGTCGCCTGAGACATCCTTACCGATCTCATCGACGATCAGGAGATCGAGCCGCTCGCCGGGGAGTCGGCCGAGCCATTCGCGGGCGATCTTGAGGAGCTCCTGTTCACGCTCCAGCACGCGCTTGTTCGGAACGGCCTCGATCAGGCCGATGCGGGAATAGCCGTTCTCGACGAGGGCGATCCCGAAGGGGATGTTGACGCGGCTGAGCGTGAAGAGGCCGACCGCGGGGATGAGGGTGTGGAAGACCGGGAAGCCGCGGGAATGGAAGACGTCGGCGCCCTTCTGCTTGCCGAGGCCGATCGCGATCATCTTCATGAGGCCGGATTCGATCGGGCCGTGGAAGTCGGTGTGCGGCTTGACGCGGCCGACGACGATGACGGCATCGGCCTGCTCGAAGGCGATGCGATCGAAGTAGACGGGGACGTCCTCGTCGTCGTGATGGACCTCGCCGAGGAGGACGGTGTCCATGCTCGCCTTGATCGGGCAGCCCATCGCCTCCTCGGTGATGCCGTAGTGGGCGAGGAGCTCGGTTTGACCCTCGGCGGTGGCGCCGCCGTGGCTGCCCATGGCCGGGACGATGAAGGGTTGCCCGCCGCGCGCTTTGACCTGATCGGCGACGGCGCGGATGACCTGGGCGATGCGGTCGATGCCGCGACTGCCCGCGGTGATGGCGACGCGGGTGCCTGGGGTGATGGACTCGCCGATCCCGGGTTTGGCGAACTCGGCGGCGATGGCAGCGGGGATGTCGGTGATCTCGGTGGCTTCGAGCCGCTGGCGAACCTTGAGCCAGCGGGGAAGCGTGCCGCGCTCGAAGATGGCGAAGGGATCTGACTTCACGGCGAGCCTCCCTCGGTATGTGGCTGGGGCCGGGGCCTCGGAGCGGGCGGGCGGGCGACGCGAGCGTTGTCGCTGGGTTGCGCTGAGCGTCGCGGTTCCCGCCGGCGGCGAGCCGGATGGCCGACCAGCCGAGCCGTAGATGGATCGGCGCGATGCCGTTGCCGGCGCTGGCGGAGACGTTCGCCACGCCGGACGGTAGCAAGAGGGATGGTGAACCGATGGCGGGCGGTTGTCAACCACCGGCGGCGCCGGCAGGGGTGAGGCGCGGCGAGGCGTTGCCCGTTGCCAGGCGAGTGCCGGGCGCTCCCTCGCGTGCGCTCCCAGCCGGTGGGTTTGACCAATCGGGCGGCGGGGCATGTCCTGATGGCCGGTGGGGACGGAGGGGCCCGGCGGTCGGGCATCGG
>CALGSZ010000114.1 GCA_937901745.1 uncultured Chloroflexota bacterium
CCTCGATGATGCCGCAGAGGAGCAGTATCAGAAGCGGTACGAGGAAGGCGAACTCGACGACGCTCGCACCGCGATCCCGATTCGATGCCATCCTCCCCACTGAGGCCTCCCGTGCTCGCTGTCTTCAGACAGCTGGAGGCCTCAGCCTAGCTAGAGGGCGTTGGGGACGTCGATGGGTTCAGCCCTGAGGAATCAGGTGGATCGGGTTCCCGACGATGTATGCCCTCCACGTGGTGGTGTCCTCAGTGGTGCCGCTGAAGTTGTAACGAATCTTCCACCAGCAGTTCGAGCAGTCGTAGTCGCTTGGAAGGTTGACGACTACCTGCACCCACTTGTTGTCGAAGTTGTTGTCGGGCCTGGTTGCGTTGAGCTGGCACGGAGTCGCAACCGGGTTGTTGTTCTTTGTGTTCAGAGGAACCCAATCGTGGTTGACGGTGGGCCTTGTGTTGAGTTGGCATGTGGGGATCTGGACTCCACCAGGCCCGAGCACTTGCATGATGTTGCTGACGCCCGATTCGGCATCGCCTGGATCGAACAACTCAACGACGAAGGTCTTTCCGGCGTACGACTTGGGCACCTCGGCGAGCCAGAACTCCGTGCTCGATCCTTTGAAGTTGTTGTACAGAGAGATGTCGCCGAGTCCGTAGATCTTTCCACTCGTCGTTTTTACCGAGTAGCGATTCAATCCGGAATAGTCGGCTCTAGCGGGCTCCTTCAACTTCACCTGCAAGACGTAGACGCCGGGCTTGGGCGAGTTGACCGTGAAGCATTCTTTGGGCGGGCGCTCCCACACATACGGGTCATTCGCGGCTACCTGAGGCTCGGGCTCGAAGGTGTGAGTGCAGATCGGAGTCCGGCCGGCTAACTCCATCGGGTTGGGGCTCGGCTCGTACAGGTTGACGATGACGGGCTGGCCGCAGTCTTCTCTGTACTTGTGGCTCGAGGCAGTCCAGTCTTCGCAACCTCTATCTCCCGTACGCATGTGGTCGCTAGTGCAGTAGTCGGGTGTGCCCGACGTGTTGCCGGGGCAGTTCTCACCATCAGCTATGTTCCGATGGACGATGTCGATGAACTGCACCTCGAATGGGCCATTGGGCTCGATTCCGTACAGATATCCGCGTTCGCGGTACGAAGGATTCTGGGTGCAACTCTTGCTGCCGCTGGTCCCGTTGCAGGCCGGGCCAAACGCATCTCCCATGCTCACGCTCGTGTAAACACCGTGGATGTTCGCCCAGAAGTTCGGTTGGCCCGTACAACCGCTGTCTTTGGGATTGCACTCGTTACCGAAGGTTCCGGTAGGACTTCCCATCCGGAGTGGAGGAATGAATTCCGCCCTGGCCGAACGTGTAATGGTGACGGTCTCCATCCCGAAGATTCGCGCGAAGAAGGTGTCGACGGTGTCAGTGACAGTTACGTCGATCTGGTTCGGGTCGCTAGGGACCTCTTCGACGATGACCTCGACGTCGTCCACTCCGTGTTCGTAGCCGTTGGCCTTGGCCGTCGCCCGCGCGTCATCGACGGCTCTGTTGAACTCGTACGGCATGCGGATAACACCAGCCAAAGCCCCCGCGTCGGCGGCCTTCTGGATCCGACTTGCGTTCAAGTAGAACCAACCGAGGTCGACCGCAAAGGCTGTCAGCGCGATCAGCACGGCGAGCATTCCGGCCACCAGCGGCAATGCTGCGCCCTTCTCGCGGCGGCGAGCAGTGTTGATGATCCACCTCATCTCATCCCCTCGTGTCTGGCTCGAGGCGCATCACTGCGCTCTCCCTGAATGTGACGGTTGGAAAAGGGAGAAACCCCACTACCGGCTCGTGCCTGAAGACGACTTCGACACCTACCTTGTCTGGCTCCGGCATACCTCGGTACCGACTAGCCGGGGCCCATGGGCAACCGTTGGCGCAAGACAGACCCGTCGATCCGGTAGAGCAATCAACGGATCCGGTGTACTCGTTCAGGAGATTCGTCGGATCTATGGGGTTGCCGTTTTCGTCGGCCTTGTAGATGGCGACACGCTCCAGCGTGCTGTACCGGAGATTGCACGCCACCTGCTCCACGGCTTCGACGATCAGATCGTCGGCATCCACCCCACCGGGACCGACGTAGTCGGCGGCCGCGGCGCCCGTGCGGGCTCCCTCACGTGCCGCATTGGAGATCGTCATGTAGTCGATCACCATGAATCCGACCTCTGCTCCGCCGATCGCCAGCATCAGAAGGAGCGGCAAGACCAGGGAGGTCTCGACAAGGGACGCTCCTTTTTCCCCTCTATCCCGTAACCAGCTCATGGATCGAAAACCTGTGGCTCGATCTGAAAGTCAGCGACTACCGCGAAGTCGGTTTCGTCGAGGAAGAAGCTCGTGATCCAGTGATGAGTGAAGGTGACCTCGACTGCCAGGCGGTCGGTGAACGGAGCTGTGACGTCTCTGGTCAGAGGGTTCCAGTCGGGTACTCGATACAGTGCCCCAGCCGCTGGGTCGGGACACGGCCTCCAGTCGCATCTCGGGTCTGACGGGTCGTAGTCGTAAGTCGTTCCCTTGCCATTGATTGGGTCGAAAACCCTGACCTTGATTCCGTCCGTGAGCCCGGCAGTGGAAAGGGCTCGGTGGACGTCTTCGAGGATGAGGATGTCGGCTTCTTGGATGTTCCCGTAGGTGGCGCCTGCCCGTGCGCCGTCCCTCGCTGCGTGGCTGACAGTGAGGTAGTCCTTGAACGCGAGTCCGAATTCGACGATGGCGAAGAGCGCGACGAACAGGAGGGGGTAGACGAAAGCTGCTTCTACGAGTGTCGCGCCACGCTCCCGGGAGTCGAACTGTCGAGGGCTTACGTGTCCCGCATCGCTTCGGACCCTAAACCAATTCATAGTCCCGCTAAAGCGTGGCACGTTACGTAGAACTTTCAATACCGCGTCCCGGGTCGTGAGTTCAGGTCGTCGCTGCCTGGACGGTTTATCGGTGGATCCGCTCCCGCGCTTGACAGTCTTTGAAGGACTGACCCAGGGGGTGAGACGCGAGTACGTACCTCGTCTACGTCGGGAGGCCCTGTCCCTCGCGGGAATGCTCAGCCGGTGCCTCCCCGAAGAGGGGCTCGATGCCCCAACCGGTGGCGCCGCCCAGGACGAGTATCACACCGATCGCCACCAGCGCCTTGCCCCATGCCGCCAGGTGGTACACCAGCCCCCAGCTGATGAGCGGGATGCCGGCGGCGAGGACGATCGGGAAATAGG
>CALGSZ010000115.1 GCA_937901745.1 uncultured Chloroflexota bacterium
CCGGCGTCGCGGGCCTACCGGCCGTTGCGGCCGAGTATCGGCTGGAGGTCGGCGCCGAGATGCTGAGGAGGGCGGTCTGGTCGATGGAGAACAGGGAGGATTCGTGAAAGAAGTTGCGGCGGAGAGCCGGACCGAGATAACACTCACCGTCAACGGTGTCGCCCACACCGTTCAAGTTTCTCCACGCAGGCTCCTCGCCGACGTCCTGCGCGACGACATCGGCCTGAAGGGCACGAATCTCGGCTGTGAGCACGGGTACTGCGGGGCCTGCACCGTGCTGGTCGACGGGGAGACCGTTCGCAGCTGCCTCACCCTCGCGGTAGCAGTGGACGGAGCAGACATAACGACGGTCGAAGGTCTATCTGGCAGCGACGAGCTCAACGATCTGCAGCGCGCTTTCCAGGAAGCACACGCTCTGCAGTGCGGGTTCTGCACTCCAGGATTTCTCATCACCGCCACGGAATTGCTCGACAGCACCGAGGGGCCTCTCACCGAGCAACAGATCCGTGAAGCGATCGCCGGGAACATCTGCCGGTGTACGGGATACGTCCACATCGTCGAAGCCATTCGGCGAGTGTCGGAAGCGAGGGCGGGATGACCACCTTTCATGAGCCTCGCTTCGTTGGAGCCCGGGTAGCGAGGGTCGAGGATCCTCGTTTCCTGACCGGTCAAGGCCGCTATGTCTCCAACCAGGTGGTTGCGGGCATGCGTCACGCCCGTTTTGTCCGGTCACCCTTCGCCCATGCCCGCATCGTTTCGGTCGACACATCTGCCGTCCCCTCCGGGGTGGCGGTGTTCACAGGGGAAGACTGGGCGTCGTACGCCATCGAATGCACCAGTCGTTACGAAGGGTTTCAATCCGCCGCCATGCCGGTTCTCGCCGTTGGGAAGGTGCGATACGTAGGCGAGCCGGTGGCGATGGTGGTGGCCGACGACCCCTATGAGGCGGAGGACGCAGCGGAGCTGATCCTGATCGACTACGACCCGCTCGAGCCGGTCACGTCCATCGAGCAGGCGCTCAGCGAAGGCGCTCCTCTGATCCATGAGCACTGGACGTCCAACCTCTACGTGCCCCGGGCGTACACCTCTCCGGACTATGACGAGAAAGTGAGAGAGGCGACCCGGACGGTGTCCGGCCGGTTCGTCAACAGCCGCCACAGCGGTGTTCCTATGGAAGGGCGTGCTGTTCTCGCCGAGGTCGTCGACGGCGAAATCGTCGTGCGCACCGCAACCCAAATTCCACATCTGATCAGGACGGCGATAGCCAACGCTCTCGGAATCAGCGAGAACAGCGTTCGCGTCATCTCACCCGATGTCGGCGGGGGCTTCGGCGTCAAGGCGCAGGCGTACCCCGAAGAAGTGGCCTGCGCGCTCGCCGCACGTTCCCTAGGTGCTCCAGTGAAGTGGATCGAGGATCGCAGGGAGCACTTCCTCGCATCCCACCACTCCAGACAGCACGTCCACGATGCCACCCTCCACTTCGACGACGAGGGCCGGATAAGAGCTCTCACGGCTGCCGTGTACGTCGACATGGGGGCGTACTCGGTTTTCCCGTGGACGTCGACGATGGACACGGGTATGGCGATGGGCATCCTCCCCGGTCCATACAGGTTCACCGGCTACAAGGTGAACGGCTTCCCGACCTGCACCAACAAGACTCCTTACGGCGCTTACCGAGGCGTTTCCCGGCCGGCGGCGTGCTTCACGATCGAGCGCCTCGTCGATTGGATGGCTCGCGACCGGGGGATCGACCGGCTCGAAGCGAGGCGCCGAAATCTCGTGAGAAAGGACGACTACCCGTGGACCAACGCGGGTGGCCTCGTCTACGACGGGGGGTCGCTCGAAGAGTCGATCGACGTGATGAGAGAGTGGATCGGATACGACGATCTCGTCCAACGGCTCGCCGAAGAACGCCGTCGCGGTCGCCTCGTCGGTCTGGGGATGGCGATCTTCACCGAACAGTCCGCTCATACCACCGAGGAGTTCAAGAAGCGGGGCGTTCCGATCGTCTTCGGATACGAAACAGCCACTCTACGGCTGGACTCCACGGGTAACCTGACCATCGCGACGTCGATCCACAACCATGGTCAAGGCCTGGAGACGACGCTCGCCCAGTTCGCCGGAGAGGTGCTCGGGATTCCCCTGGAGCGAATCAAGGTGGTCTTCGGCGACACCAACCAGGTCGCGTACGGTGCCGGCACGTTCGCCAGTCGCTCAGCGGTCCTAGCTGGCGGGGCGGCCCGCCTCGCTGCAACAGATCTACGCGAAAAGCTCGCCCGAGTCGCGGCGCACCTGCTCGAGGTGTCCGAGGCCGACCTGGTCTTCCACGAAGAGGGGGTGTCCGTCGTCGGCAGCCCCGAGTCGACGATCTCGATGGCGGAGCTCTGCCGCATCATCTATCAACGGCCTGACCTCCTGCCGGAGGGAGTCACCCCCACCCTCGAGGCGACCCGCACCTACGACGCGCCACCAGGAACAGGCACCTACACGAATGCATTCCATGTCGGGACCGTCGAGGTCGACGAGCACACCGGGGTGGTGAACATCACGGGCTACTGGGTGGTCGAAGACTGTGGCGTGATGATCAACCCTCTCGTGGTCGAAGGCCAGATCCACGGCGGAGTCGCCCAGGGGATCGGGTCCGCTCTGTTCGAGGAGATGGTCTACGACGAGGACGGCCAGCTGTTGACCACCACGTTCATGGACTATCTCCTCCCGACCGCCCTCGACGTTCCCCACATCGCGACACGTCACCTCGAGACCCCCTCTCCCAACACCATCGGCGGCATCAAAGGGATGGGCGAAGGTGGGGCCATAGCACCGGCTGCCGTCATCGCTGGCGCCGTGGAAGACGCCCTTAGCGAGATAGGTCCGGTGTGGATTTCCGAGGTGCCACTGACCCCTGAGCGCGTCCTTCGATACATCCGCCAGGCAAAGGAGAACCGGTGAGCTCTCGCTTCTCGGTTGCGGCCGTTCAGTTGGAGTCACTGGAAGGCCTCGGTTTCGACGAGTCTTGGGATCGGGTGGCAAAGACGGTGGCATCCGCCGCCGAAGTGGGTGCCGACCTCGTCGTCCTGCCCGAGATGTGGTTTCCCGGCTACTTCGCGTTCCGCTCTTACCGGGAGGCCGCCGGACACGCCCCTGAGGTCCGAGAGCGCTTGGCGGAGCTGGCTCAGCAGCACTCGATCCTGCTCCATGGCGGGTCGTTCGTAGAGGAACGGAACGGCTTGCTCTACAACACGAGCGTTCTCGTGGGGGCGGCAGGCGATGTCGCCGAATACCGGAAGATCCACTTGTTCGGGTTCGGCTCTCGCGAGCCGGAAGTGCTCACCCCGGGATCCGAGGTGACCGTCGTCGACACTCCCTTGGGGAGGATCGGCATGGCAGTCTGCTACGACCTCCGCTTCCCCGAGTTGTTCCGCGAGATGACAGACCGAGGAGCGGAGCTCATTCTCGTCGCCTCGGCGTGGCCACATCCGAGGATCGAAGCCTGGCGGACCTTGGTGACAGCTCGGGCCATCGAGAATCAGGTGTACATCGTCGCCGCCAACGGCGTCGGTGCTACTACGTCGGGTCCGACCCTGTGTGGCAGGTCCCTGATCGTCGATCCGTGGGGCACTCCCCTTGCTTCCGCCGGCGACGAACCCGGATTGGTGGTTGCGACGGTGGAGCGGCAAGCCATAGACGACGCTCGTTGTCGTCTGCGTCAGCTCGCTGACCGCCGACTCCTCACCGGGATCAGGCCTCGACTCAGCTTTCGTCGACCCGACGAAAGGCCCCTTGTCATGGACGTCGAGCGAGTTGCGGTCGCCGGCTACACGGGGCGGAATCAGGAGGCAGTGAAGGCGTATGTGGCGAAGCTCGAGGAGGAAGGCATCGCGCCCCCGCCGTCCGTTCCGATGGTCTTCGAGGTCGGCGCGGACCGAGTGGTGGCGCACGACGCCATCGATGTCACCGGCGGCCACACCTGTGGGGAAGTCGAATTCGTCTTGCTCGTCACGGAGGAGGGGCTGCACGTCACGGTGGGATCGGACCACACCGACCGTGCACTCGAGAAGGACTCGATCCCGCTGTCGAAGCAGGTCGTTCCGAAGGTGGTGGCTCGTGAGGCATGGCGATGGGAGGACGTTGCGGATCACTGGGACCAGCTGCGCCTCACGTCGACCGTAGGTGTCGAAGGCCGCCCCTACCAAGAGACGGGCGTCGACTTTTTCCTGCATCCCGACGAGATCCTCGCCGTGACGGGCGCTTCGGTGGGGACCGTGGTTTTCGGCGGGAGTGTCTCGTCGTTGATCGGAGGATTCGACTTCGACCCCGTCTTCTCAGGACGTCTCCACGACCCGGTGCTCGATCGCTCCATCACCTTCACGTACCGCAGCCGACCCTTGGAGGGAACATGATCGACAAGTCACCTGTCGGTTTCATCGACCCCGAGTTGATTCCCTGGCAGCCTGAGGCCGGGATCAGCGGTCTGTTCTCCAAGACACTCAGCAGGTGCGAGGAAACGGGGAGCTACACCCGTCTCCTCAAGTTCCTTCCCGGTACGGACACGTCACCCGCCGGCGTCCAATCACACGATCACCTCGAGGAGTTGTGGATTGTCGAAGGGGCCATCCACGATCTCACCCTCGACCAGAACTTCGTGGCTGGCATGTACGCCAATCGGCTGCTCCACATGGAGCACGGCCCCTGGAAGGCCCCCAACGGGGCCGTCACTTTCGAACTGAGAGACAACGACCCCGATGGGCGGATCCAGAAGGAACAGCTCGAGTTCTTCGATCCGTCGCTCCGAGAGTGGGAGGGGGTCGACGAAGAGGCCGGAGTCTTCGTGAAGACGTTGACCCACTGCCCTGCCACCGGCTCTTACGGGCGTCTGGTCAGGTTCCGCCCGGGGGCCGATGGCGTGCCTGCCATCGATGGCGAACACGGGCGCAGCGAGCTCTGGGTCGTTTCGGGCGTGCTCACGAATCGCGACACGGGGGAAGCGCATGCTGCCGGGACCTACGGCAACGTCGATGTCGATCTGCTCGACGGGTCCTGGAGTTCCCCTGTCGGTTGCGTCGTATTCGAGGTTCGGAACCGGATCTAGGACGTGAGCCCCTTCCTCCAGCTAGCCGCTCTTGGGGTAGCCCAGGGATCCTTCCTGCTACTCGCCTCCCTCGGGTTCGCACTGACGCGACGGGTCGAGGGGTTCCTGAACATCGCCCACGCGCAGTACCTGTCGGTCTCCGCTTTCGTGACCTTCTTCCTCAACAACACGCTCGGGCTGCATTTCGCAGGGGCTGCGCTGGCTGGTGTATTGGCGGCGATCGGGGTGGGATTCCTCGTCGGCAAGGTGGTGTTCGAGCCGATACGGCGCCTTGGGCCCGCGGTGGCATTGATCACCTCCGTCGGCGTCGTGTACATGCTGGAGGGGATCATCGAGATCGCCGTTGGGACGGGGTCATTCCTCGTGACCCTCCCCAGGCTGGCCCCAGTACGAGTGGGGCCGGTGACCATCACGTTCTATCAGGTGATGGTGGTGATCGCGGCCTTGGTCGTCACGCTGCTCACCGCCTGGTATCTGGAAAGAACCCGGATGGGAACGGCCATCCGAATCACTTCACTCGACCGTAATCTCGGAGCATCGCGCGGAGTCGACGTTCGGCGCGCCTCGAACGCCGCTTGGATCGTGTCATCGGCACTCGCAGGGATCGCCGGCGTCGCCCTCGCGGTCCTCGGCGCCTTGACGACCACCAAGGGCTTCGAGCAGATCCTCATCATTCTCGCTGTTTCCTTGTTGGCTGGCGTGGGGTCGATCTCCGCTCTTGCGATCTCCGCTTTCGCCATCGGAATCGCCAGGGAGATCTCACTTCTTTGGATCTCGGCCGGATTCCGGGACATCATCGCCTTCGGGATCGTCATCCTCGTTCTCATCTTCATGCCGAACGGGATCGCAGGGAGGACGGAGTGAGTCCGATCCTCGCTGCGCTCATCACCGTTGGGATCCTCGTCGGTATCTACGGCGTCGTCGCGATCGCGCTCAACTTCCAGTACGGGCAGGCCGGCATGATCAACTTCGGGGTAGTCGCCTACTTTGCCATTGGCGCGTACACATTCGCCATCCTCACCGCCGGCCCGCCGAGTGAGACCGCGTTGGACGCCTACCGCTGGGGCTTCGACGTGAATCCGCTCTTGGCTGCATTGATAGCCGGAGGCGTGGGAGTTCTCTTTGCAGCATTGTCGGGATGGCCAGCCTTACGCCTGCGTGGCGAGTACCTCGCCCTGACCACATTCGCCTTTGCCGAGGTGCTGCAATCGCTTCTCATAAACGTCCCTGCTGTCACCAACGGCACATCGGGGTTCTCGAACATCGTTCAACCGCTCCGAGGAAGCGTGGGCAACTACAACGTCTTCCTCCTGCTCGTCTCGTTGGGCCTGCTCGCCGTGACGCTGATCATCTTCGAGCGGCTCAAGCGGTCGCCATATGGCCGACTGCTGCAGGCGATCAAGAACGATGAGCTGGGCGTCACCGCGACCGGGCAGGTCCCGGAGCGATACCGGAGACAGGTGTTCTTCCTCACCGCCTTCTTCGTGGCGCTCGCAGGAGTGATCTATGTGGTCTGGCTCACGATTGCGCGGCCGACGAGCTTCGGTGCCGAGATCACGTTCTTCGTCTGGATCGCCATGATCCTGGGAGGGGAAGGCAACAACTGGAGAGTCCTCGCCGGGGTCCTCGGGTTGACAGTGCTCGACGAGCTGATCGGTCAACTGCCCGTCCGATCCGTGAGGGGAGCCCAGATGCTCCAGGCGGGGCAAGTTTTCCTGACAGGTCTGTTGTTCGTCCTGGTCCTCCGTTGGCGTCAGCCGAAGGCAGGTTCGTGATGGCAGACGTCGTCCTCCGTTTCGACCGCGTTGTCCGCTACTTCGGTGGCTTGACCGCAGTGAACGAGTGCACGTTCGAGATCAGCGAAGGGGAGCTCGTCGGGCTCGTTGGTCCGAACGGCGCCGGCAAGTCGACCGTGTTCAATCTCGCAAGTGGCTACTTGTCACCGAGCAGAGGCTCAGTGACGGTGGTTGGGCGAACCACTTCGGGCGCGCACCCAGCCGACTTGGCGCGCAGCGGAGTGGGTCGAACGTTCCAGACTCCGGTCGCCTTTCGAGACCTGAGCGTCCTCGACAACGTACTGGTTGCCGCTCCTGTGCATCGGCCGCTCCTCTCGGGCCTCCTCGGGATGTGGCGAGGCGAGGAGAAGGCCAATCGAACGCGGGCTCTACATCTGCTCGACCGGGTTGGTCTGAGCGACAGAGCTGATGACTTAGCCGCCGAGCTGTCCGGAGGAGAGCTTCGAATGCTCGAGGTAGCTCGCCAATTGTTCGCGAGTCCGAAACTGCTCCTCCTCGACGAGCCCACAGCGGGCGTGGCCCCCGCTCTCCAGGACAACCTCGCTGAGTTGATCCGATCCGTCAATCAGGACGGTGTCACCGTCGTCGTGGTCGAGCACAACCTCGGATTCCTTCTGCAACTCGTAGATCGAGTCATCTGCATGGCGAACGGGTCAGTCATCGCCGATGGCCCGCCCCAACAGGTCCGTGATGACCCCGATGTGATCGCCGCCTATCTGGGGGATGAGACATGAGCCTCCTCGAGGTCGACCGTGTGGTGACTGGATACGGGCGACTCACGGTTGTGCACGAAGTGTCCCTCAGGGTCGAGGCCGGTGAGATCGTCGCGCTGCTCGGACCCAACGGCGCTGGCAAGACGACTCTTCTGCGTGCCATCGCCGGGCACATTCCGACGACTGCAGGGACGATACGGCTCGACGGCGTAGACATCACATCCGCCGATGCCTACCGGCGTGCTCGGGCGGGAATCGGCTATGTCCCCCAAGACGGCAACGTCTTCCGATCGCTCAGCGTCAGTGACAATCTGGCTGCTGCCTCGCTGTTCAGGCCCGATCTGAGGGCTCTGATCGGACCGATCACCCAACGGTTCCCGCGTCTCGCCGAGCGGAGCAACCAGCTGGCTTCGACTCTATCGGGCGGAGAGCGCCAGATGTTGGCAGTGGGTTCGGCGATGGTGGGGGATCCTCAGCTCTTGCTCCTCGACGAACCCACCGCCGGGCTCGCTCCACGATTCGTCCAGGAGATCGTCACCTGGATGAGAGAGACCGCCTCAGAAGGCCGCGGCGTCGTTTGGGTGGTGGAGCAGAACCCCGAGACCGTCCTCCGAGCCGCAAGCCGCGCCTACTTCATGAGCGGGGGTCAGATCAGCCACGAGCAAGCCGCCGCCGAGCTCGTGGCGAATCCAGACGTGCTTCGACGGGTCCTCTTCGACGGGTAAGGCAGAGAGAAAGGAAGGGACGACATGCGTAGACGGCTACTCGCTCTGGTGGCGGCGCTGGCGATGGTGGTCGCCAGCTGCGGAGGCGAAGGTGCGGAGCAGGAAGGGGCCACCTCCCAGGACGCGTCTCCGGCCACCGCGAATGAAACCCAGCCCACGTCCAGCGAGACCACACCGAGCACATCTGGCTCCGGAAGCGCTTCTGGAGAAGGCGTGACGATGGGAATCCTCGCTCCATTCTCCGGTGAGATGGGCACCTTCGGCGAGATCGTGGCGAAGGGCTACGAAACAGCCGCCCAGGTGATCAACGACACCGGCCTCTTGGAGTGTGGGCCGATCGAGTTCATCACAGCCGACGACAAAACGAGCCCTGAGGTCGGGCGTCAGGAAGCCGAGCGGATGATCTCGAACGGAGCCGTGGCGATCATGGGTCCGACGTCGGACATCCTCATCGCTTTGGTTCCGTTGGCGCAGTCCGAGCAGGTGGTGGTCACATCGCCCTACGCCGGAAGCACCGCATTCAACGAGCTCGGTGGCGATTTCGCCTTCCGCACGGTCGGGCCGGATACCAACGACGGCCTGGCGGCGGCTAAGTGGATCGCAGACCAGGGCTACGAAGCTGTGGCAGTTTTCACCCAGCAGGAGGAGCAGCAGCTTTCGGCCGGCAACGCAGCTCGAGCCGCCTTGGCGGACCTCGGCGTCAACGTGGTATTCGACCAGGAGTTCGCGCCCGGTGAGGCGAGCTATTCGGGCACGTTGGCGACGGTTCTGGCAGCCGACCCCGACGTGATCTATCTGGCCGGCGGTCAGGAGTCCAGCCTGACGATCATCAACGAGGCTGCCCAGTTGGGGTATGCCGGTGATTGGTTGTTCTCCGCAGACCTAGCCACAGATGAGACCGTGCAGGCGGCCGGGCCGGATATCCTCGAGGGTGTTGGCTACACGGTCGTGTCGAGCACCGACCAGAACACTGAGGAGTACCAGACCTTCGCGGCTCTCCACGAGGAGATCGCCGGTGGCGCGCCGGGGCCCTTCGCAGCGAACGCATTCGACGGCCTCAATCTGATGGCTTTGGCGATGGTCGCCTCTGGGGGATGCGACGGCCCTGCGATCAACGCCTCACTGCGAGATGTGTCGGCAGGCGGGACACCGGTGACATCTTTCGAAGAGGGGGCCAAGCTACTGGCAGAGGGTGAGGACATCGATTACCAAGGCGCGTCGGGGCCAGTGGACCTCGACGAGACAGGGAGCGTCGTCAACTCGTACTCGGTACAGCAGGTGATCGACGGCGTTTGGCAGGACATCCAGTTCTACCCAGCCGAAGAGCTCGCTGATCTAGGCTGATCGAGCTGAAAGAATGAGTGCGGGGCCGTACGGCCCCGCACTCGACTCGTAGGAAGTGGTCACCTGGTGAGCTCAAAAGACTTCTCGGCGGTACACGTGCCTCTCGTCCAGGACGTCGTCCTGGAGCAATTGCGAGAACGTCTCGTCGACGGCACCTTCCCTCCCGGCTCACAGCTGAACATCAGTGAGATCGCGGAGGCGCTCGGCGTTTCGATCGTGCCTGTCCGTGAAGCGATCAAGATCCTCCAGAGCGAGGGGAGGCTCGTCAGGGATCGGAATCGGTCGTACAAGGTACGGCGGCTCACCAAAGACGAGCTGACACAGATGAACCAGCTCTCGTCTTACCTAGAAGTGGAATTGATTCGGGCA
>CALGSZ010000116.1 GCA_937901745.1 uncultured Chloroflexota bacterium
GCGGTGGGCCGACCGCAACCGCAACCTCGTCGCCGACCGCGACGAACACCGCCACCGCGACGGCATCCGCGACGACCGGACCGAGCCCGACCGCGACTAACACCGCGACGGCTACCACGACCACGACGGCGCCGAGTGGGCCGGCGGTGGTCCGGCTGGTACTGGTCAATGCCGACACCGACACCGATATCGGTGAGCTAACCGATGGGGCGATTCTCGATCTCACGACGCTCCCGACGCGCAATCTCAACGTCCGGGCCGAGACGAATCCGACCACGGTTGGTAGCGTCCGGTTCGGCTTGGACGGAAATCCGAACTTCCGCATCGAGAATGGGCCGCCATATGCCTTGGCAGGCGACAGCGGCGGGAATTACAACCCGTGGACGCCGAGCCTTGGCAGTCACACGATCACGGCGCGCGCCTCGACCGGGCCGGACGGCACGGGCACGCTTGGCCCGATCCTGACCGTCAACTTCACGGTGGTCGAGGGTGGTGGTCCGACCGCGACCGCAACGTCTACGGCGACGGCGACCGCGTCCGCGACGACCGGACCGAGCCCGACCGCGACCAGCACCGCGACGGCCTCTCCGACCGCGACGGCAACGAGCAGCGCGAGCCCAACGGGCACGTCGCCAAGCACGATCCCCGTCGCGCGGATCAACTTCCAGCCGGATACCGCGCCGGTACCAGCTGGCTACACCCAGGACATCGGCCTCGGCTTCGATGCCTCCCGCGGCTTCGGCTGGGTCGTCAGCGGCGGCACTAGCCCGCGCAACGTCAGCACGGGTACTCGCCTGCGCTCGACCCCCGATGACCTGCGCCTGGCCTCGCTCATCCACATGCAGACGAGCAACGGTGTGGGTCAGGTCGATTGGCACTACGCTCTGCCCAACGGCACCTATCGGGTCACGCTCAGCGTTGGTGATGCCGACTTCTTCAACAGCGACCACCGCATCGTCGTCGAGGGCGTGGTGGCCATTGACGGGTTCGTGCCCAGCGAGTCCGAGCCATTCCGCAGCGCGACCGTCACCGTCACGGTGACCGACGGCCGGTTGACGATCGCGCCGACGGGCGGGACGAATACGAAGCTCAACTACGTCGACATCGATCAGGTCACGGATGGCTCGGCAACGCCGACCGGCACCGCGACCACCACGACGCCGACCGCATCGCCTTCGCCATCGCCCACCGCGACCAGCACCGCCACCTCCGGTCCGTCGCCGACGCCGGGCGGGCAGGGCATCTGGCAGACTCGTGCCTCGGCCCCCTTCCCGCGCATGGAAGTCTCGTACGTGATGGCGAACGGCAAGTTCTATCTCGCCGCCGGGCATAACGGCGGGCCTCGACTGACCGCGCATCAGGCCTACAACCCGGCGACCGATACCTGGGAGGACGTCGCGCCGCTCCTCATCGGCGTCGACCACGTCCAGGCCGTCGAGCTGAACGGGCTGATCTACTACATCGGCGGCCTGACCGCCTTCCCCGGCCCGAGCATCGGCAACGTCCAGATCTACAACCCGGTGACCAACTCCTTCACGCAGGGAGCTCCGATGCCGGCTGGCCGAGAGCGCGGCGCCGGTGGCGTTGCCGTTTACCAGGGCAAGATCTACTACTACGGCGGCGTCCACACCTTCTCCGATGGCACCACGCGCGCCGTGCCGTGGTTCGATGTCTACGATCCGGCAACGGATACCTGGACGCAGCTGCCTGACATGCCGCGCGTTCGCGACCACTCGCATGCGGCAATCGTTGGCGACACCCTCTACGCGATCGGTGGACGCGACACGGACAGCACCGTTACCGTCACCGCTGTTGACGCCTACGACTTCACCACGGGTCAGTGGCGAACCGGCCTCGCGCCGCTCCCGACCGCTCGCAGCGGCTTTGCCACGGCGGTGGTCAACGGCGAGATCATCATCATCGGCGGCGAGGTTGGCGGCGTTGGCGGTCGCGCATTCAACACCGTTGAGGCCTACAACCCGGCAACCGACACCTGGCGCACCTTGGCGCCGATGCCGACCGCGCGCCACGGCATCCAGGCGGTGGTCTGCAATGGTGGCGTCTACATCGTTGGCGGCGGCTTGGTCCCCGGCGGATCGAGCCGGACGGCCGTCCACGAGGTGTTCTTCCCGAGCGGCACGCCGACGACCTGCGATGGTGGCGGCGGCGGGACCGCAACCCCGACTCCATCGCCGAGCCCATCCCCGACCCCGTCGCCCTCGCCCACGCCGGGCTCGAGCGAACCAACCGGGCCGATCGCCTGGAGCACGGCCGCGCCGGCGCCGATCGCGCGAACTGAGTCGCCAGGAGCGGTGGTTGGTGGCTATCTCCTTGTCACCGGTGGCTACACCGATACCACGTTCGTCCCGAAGAGCAAGCGCACCGACCTCTACGATCCTCAGACAGACACCTGGATCCGCGTGGCGGACGCGCCGATCGCGATGACGCACGCTGGCGTGGCCGTCGTCGGCACCGACGTCTACTTCGCGAGCTGCGTCTGCGGCGACGATGCCGGCAACAAGATCAACGCGGTCCGGGAAGTCTGGAAGTACAGCCTGAGCACGAACACCTGGAGCGCGATGCCGCCGCTTCCGGAGCCACGCGGGGCGGGCGCGTTGGTCGCGCTCGACCGGAAGCTGCACTACGTCACCGGCCACGACATGAACCGGACCAACAACCACACCGACCACTGGGTGCTGGATCTCGACAACCTCTCGGCCGGCTGGGTCGCCAAGGCGCCGCTGCCGGCGGGCCGCAACCACGTCGGTGGCGCCGCGCTCAATGGCAAGGTCTACATCATTGGCGGCCAGACCGGGCACAACGAGACCGCGGTCTGCCGAACCGACGTTTGGGCCTACGATCCCCAAACTGACACCTGGGAGGCGGTGGCGCCGTTGCCGGAGCCGCGCTCGCACATGGGCCACTCCATCGACGTGCACAATGGCCGAATCATCGTGATGGGCGGTGAGAGCTCCCACACGATCGAAGAGGAAGAGATCTTCGAGTACGACCCGGTCACCAACACCTGGCGGACGCTGACGCCGCTTCCGGCCAAGCGCGACTCGGGGACCGGCGGCATCATCAACGGCGTGCTCTACTACACGAACGGCGATCCGGGCCCCGTGACGACGACGTTCCGGGGCGTCATCGGCGGCGGGGGCGGTCCGGGACCGAGCCCAACCGCCACGACCGGGCCAAGCCCGACGCCGACTGACCCGGGCAATCCCGTTGTCGCGCGGATCAACTTCCAGCCGGATACCGCGCCCGTCCCGGCCGGCTATACCAAGGACTCCGGCCAAGGCTTCGATGCCATCCGCGGCTTCGGTTGGGTCGTCAGCGGCGGCACTAGCCCGCGCGATGTCTCCACCGGCGCGCGCCAGCGGTCCTCGCCGGCCGACCTGCGCCTGGCGACGCTCATCCAGATGCAGACCGGCAACGGCGTCGGCCAGGTCGATTGGCACTACGCGCTACCGAACGGCACCTACCGGGTGACGGTCAGCGTTGGCGACGCCGACTTCTTCAACAGCGTCCACCGCATCGTCGTCGAGGGAGTCGTGGCGATCGACGGGTTCGTGCCCAGCGCGGCAGAGCCGTTCCGCAGCGCGACCGTCACCGTCACCGTCACGGATGGGCGACTGACGATCGCGCCGACGGGCGGGACGAACACCAAGATCAACTACGTCGATATCGACCGGGTCACGGATGGCTCTGCGACGCCGACTGGCACCGCCACGACGGTTACACCGACGGCGACGCCGACGGCGACAGCCACGCCGACGACCCCGCCGCAGGGGACGTCGACGCCGCTACCGGCGGGCGAAGGCGGCCTGACTGGCGCCTACTACGACAACCAAGACTTTACGTCCCACAAGCTGACCCGGATCGATTCGAGCGTCGACTTCGACTGGGGCTCCGGCTCGCCCGATCCATCAGTCGGGCCGGATAGCTTCTCCGTCCGCTGGTCGGGGCTCGTCCTCGCTGAGCAGACGGGTACCTACACCTTCTACGTCCTCTCCAACGACGGCTCGCGACTGTGGGTCAATGGGCAGCTGCTGATCGATCAATGGCAGAACCAAAGCGCGACCGAGCGCAGCGGGAACATCGTGCTGACGGCCGGCAACTGGTACCCGATCCGCCTCGACTACTACGAGGGAACCGGATCGGCGACCGTTCGCCTCTCGTATCTCCCGCCCGGCGGCACGAAGCAGGTTATCCCTGAAACGCATTTGAACCCGCAGGTCTGCGCTAACCCGTGCGTGACCGGCAGCGCGCCGTTCAACGGCGCTACCGGCGTCCGCCGCGACACGTCGATCAATGCCGACGTGTACCTGCCGAACGTCGGAATGGGCGTCGAAGCGGCAACGTTGACCCTCGATAACGTCTTCCTGCGCCGGACGAGTGACGGGGCCTTGGTCCCCGGCACCATCAACACGACGGGCGGCGGAGACGCGATCGTCTACCAGCCGAACTCGCTTCTCGAGCCCAACACCAGCTACACCTTTACCGTCACGAGCGGCGTGACGGATCAGTCCGGCGCGAGCTTCGTCCCATACACGATAACGTTCACCACCGGAACGGAGCCGTCATCGATTACGCCGCCGGTGACCTTCCAACGCTCGACGGTCTACCAAGGCGGCCCCATCTCCAGTCTCGAGATGAGTCCGGACGGCACCCACCTCTATGCCACGTTCCTGAGCGGCGACATCAAGCGTTGGACGATTGCCGCTGACGGCACACTGACGAACGAGGAGACGTTCTCGGGTCTGGCGGGCCGCGCTGTCATCGGCATCGTCTTCGATCCGACCGATCCCAACGTGATCTGGGTATCGCACAACGCGCCGATCTTCCCGCAGCCGGCGCCAGACTGGTCGGGCAAGATCTCGAAGCTGATCCTCAACGGATCCGGCTTCAATCCGACGATCCAAGATTACGTCGTCGGCCTGCCGCGTTCGGGGAAGGATCACCTCAGCAACAGCTTGGTGTTCGGGCCTGACGGCATGCTCTACATGACGCAGGGGAGCATGAGCGCCATGGGCGCGCCTGACGGCGCCTGGTACAACCGGTCCGAGCACAAGCTGAGCGGCGCCGTGCTGCAGATCAATCCGCGATACACCGGGCCGCTGCCCATCAACGTCCAAACCGAGGGCCTCTCGAACAACTACGATCCCGACGCACCGGGCGCGCCGGTCAAGGTCTTCGGCGCGGGCGTGCGCAACGCCTACGACCTCGTCTGGCATAGCAACGGGAGACTCTACGTACCGACGAACGGCAGCGCCGCCGGTGGCAACACACCCGGCTCGCCGGCAGGCGTCACTCCAGCGGTACCTCCGTTGAGCAATGTGGCGACCCAGAACGACTTCCTCTTCCTGGTCGAGGAGGGCGGTTACTACGGCCATCCGAATCCTCTCCTTGGTCACTACGCCCTCAACGGCGCCAATCCGACATCGGGCGTTGACCCGGCCGAGGTGGTGGATGTCACGGATAGCACCGGACAATTGATCCACAACGGCTACCCGGTGGGCGTCGCCCCCGATCCCAACTACCGATTCTTCGCCTGGGACTTCGGGCGGAACCGCTCGCCGAATGGGGTCATCGAGTACAAGAGCGCGACGTTCAACGGCGTGCTCCAGGGCAAGCTCCTCGTCGTCGAGTACAGCGCTGGCGACCGCATACTGGTTCTCACGCCAGGGCCCGACGGCAGCATCATCGACGCGCAGGTCTTGACGTCCAGCTTGGCTAACCCGCTCGACCTCATCGAGGACACGCGGAACGGCCGCGTGTACGTGGCCGAGCTCGTCACCTTCAGCAGCGGTGGCGCTTCGGGCCGGATCACGTTGCTGCGCCCGTCTTGATCGACGGAGCGGCAATGACCAGCGCTGAGCGGTAGTTGAATGAGCGCGGCGACGCGGCGAACAGCTCGTCGCCGCCTCGAATCACCATAAAGACATGGCGCGGACGCGCCGGTAGATCGCGAGGAGTATTCAGGCATGCGCTCCAAGTTCGTAAAGGTGTTGGCTTTGACTGGCCTGGCTCTCCTCGTCCTGAACGGCCTTGGCCTCTTGCCTCATTCCCGCTCGGACAATTCGGCGGTGCCGGCGGCCGCCAACGCGAATCAGATCGCCACGCCCGCCGGATCGCCCGCCATGGACAGCGCCGCATCCCCAGCGGCAGACGAGGCAGAGCCACTGGCAGAGTGGACGATCGAGGCAGCGGTCGATAACTTGCCCGCTCCTCCGGCGATTGTCGAGCTCAACTGGGTCCAAGTGGCTCCCGAGGCCACGTGGGAAGTCATCGCGCCCGGACCGGCGCTCTACGGCGTGACTGACGGCGCGCTTGGCATTCGCGTCATGGGCCCCGCGCTCATCACACGTAGTGGCCCTGACGGCTCACCGCAGCCCGCCGAGCCAGCTGCTGAAGGAATCGATTACACTTTGCGCCCCGGCGACTCCATGCTCGTGCCGAGTGGCACTCAGCATCTCGTACGCAATGACGGATCGGAACTCGCCGTGGCGCTGAGCACCGTCATCTATCCGTCATCTGCCGCGATTCCTTCGTGGCTCGGCGATGGCCAGGGCCCCGCTGGCGTCACGCTCCAGCCCATCGCCTCTGACCTTGCCGACACCGGCACCTCGTGGCCGACCGCGTCAGCCGGACTCAGAGTCGAGCGAATGGCGCTCGATCCAGGCGAGACGCATCAACTGCCGACGGTGTCACAGGCTGACGGCTACGGCCTGATCGTCGTCGAGGAGGGAACCGTGACCGTGGCGCCCGATGGCGGCGCCGACGGAGTGCAGACGCACAGCGCCGGCACAGCCGCGCGCCTGGAGCCAGAAACAACGCTCGTCGCCCGCAACGACGGGACCGCCCGCGCCACCGCGGTACTCGTCACGCTCTTCACGGCCGAAGACGTTTAGTCAGGAATTGGTCTCGCGCGTATGACATGGTCAGGCTCCGATCTCCTACTTGCGGTCCTCGTCCTCGTCTTCTGCGGCGGGGTGGCGATCTTCATTAGTGGCGCCCGGCAACGCCGCCGGGAACAGCGCCAACCGGCCCCATCTGGAGGAGAAATGGCCCCGCCCGCTCCCGTTGACCAGGCGATCCTTCGCACGCTCGATCGGGTGTCTCGCCTGGCCAGCGGAGCGCTCGTCCTCGCGAGCCTGGCCCTGCTCGCGAGCGCCGTCCTCGTCGGCCTGCAAGTCGCCGACGGCCACGACGAGACCACTCCCACGACGGGCGATGGCACCACCGCATCGGTCCCGACGATTGGCGTCATCGGCCGAGGGACGGCGGAAATCGTTCCCAACGCGGCCGTGATTGTCGTCGGCGTCGAGGGCACTTGGCCAACCATCACCGAAGCAATCGGGCGCGTCGAGACGGCCATCGATGCGATCGGCGCGGCCGGCGCGGACCCGAGCTCGGCGCGCGTCGTCGCGTACCGGGTCACCACCAATCCGGCAGCCGGGACCGAGGGCGTGCCGACGTCACCGCAACCGGTTCAAGTCAACTACCGGGTCGCCGTGACCTTGCGCGACCTCAACCGGCTCGACGCCGTGCTCGCCAGCGCCGCACAGGCCGGGGTGAGCGTCTTCGGTGTCGGAATCGGCGTTGAGGATTTCCAGCCCGTACTGAATGAAGCCCGCGAACGGGCCGTCGCGGACGCTCGCGCTCGCGCGGAGCACCTCGCGTCGTCCCTCGGCGTCACCATCCTGCACGCGGACGTAGCGGAAGAGCTCACATCCCCGCTGCCGCCGTCCCCGCTGGCGGTTGCGGTCGCTGATCCCAGCGTCCCGCCACCGTCTCCCAGCAGCGAGGTCGTTGTCGAAGTCGTCGTGAGATTCGCGGTGCGCTAGTCACCGACCACGGCGGCTCGGCGCACGACCAGGTAGTCGGTCAGCGCCTGGCGCCATGGCCGCGGCTCTGGCAAGCCGAGCGTTCGGAGCCGCTCATGCCCGAGGACGGAGAACGCCGGCCGCCGGGCACGCGCGCCAAACTCGGCAGTCGTCGTCGGCTCGACGACGGCGTCAACGCCGGCGATCTCGAAGATGGCGCGGGCGAACTCGAACCATGAGCAGTAATCGCTGTTGGTGAGATGAAGCGTGCCGCAGACACCGGTCTGCACGGCCTGGGCAATCATCCCCGCGAGATCGCTCGTCGAGGTCGGGCTGAGGACCTGATCGGTCACCACCCGGACTTTGCCCCGCTCGTGACCGAGACGCAGCATCGTCTCGACGAAGTTGCCGCCCTTGCCGCTGGCGCCGGCCGCGCCGAACAACCCTGACGTCCGCACAACGAGGGTGCGCGGCCAGGTCTCGAGCGCCACCCGCTCGCCGGCGAGCTTCGTCGCGCCGTAGACATTGATCGGCTCCGCGACGTCGTCCTCACGGTACGGCCGATCTGTCTGCCCGGAGAAGACATAATCCGTACTGATATAGACTAGCTGCGCATCCAGCTCCCGGCAGACGCGCGCGACGTTATGCGTGCCCAGCACGTTCACCGAAGTTGCCGACCAGGGATCGTCCTCGCAGAGATCGACCTTGTGGAAGGCAGCGGTGTTGATCACGATGTCGGGCCGGAACGGCGCCAGGGCCGTCCGCACCGCCAACAAGTCCCGCACGTCGGCATCGCGGCGCGTCAGCGGCAACACCTCCGCGCTGCCGAGGAGCCGCATGACGAGGTCCCGGCCAAGCTGGCCGTTCGCTCCGATGATGGCAATCCGTTGCATGCTCAACTCGCCAACGCCAGGGCCGGATCGGGAACGGTCCGCTGCGGCAGGTCGTAGGGGCCGCTGGTCCCGAGGATCCCGCTGGCCTCTTCCAGGATCGTCATCCACTGGATGTTGTAGTGGCGGGGGTGCGAGAGCCGCGCACGGTCCTCGAGGTTCAGGCACTCGAGCATCGTCTCGATTGACTGCAGAGGACCGATGCTCGGCTCGAACCCGAACGTCTCCGCGAACTTGCGGCCGCTGCAGCGGTAGTTGCGAACCAGGCCGTTCGGGGGCGGCGCCGACTCGAGCGCGACGTCGATCCCGCGCAGCTTCAGGGAGCCGGCGACGAGCATCGCGAGCTGGCGAATCTGGTAGTTCCCCTCGATGACATTGAAGACCTGCCCGCGCAGCTTGTCCTCATCGGTCGCGTCGATCGCCCGGATGTGCGCCTCAGCGACATCGTTGACGTCAACCAGCGGCCGCCACATCCAGCCGCCGCCATGCAGGAAGAGCTTGCCGTGCAGGATCGCGTCTTTGACGAACGTATTGACGACGAGGTCGAAGCGCATCCGCGGGCTGAAGCCATAGACGGTGCCTTGCCGGAGGATGATGGGGCAGAAGTTCTCGTCTGCCAGCTCCTGGAGCCGCAGCTCTCCCCAGTGCTTCGACGTGGCATAGGCGCCGATCGGCCGGACATCGGCCGACTCGTCGAGCGGCGCTGAGTGATCCGAGCCGTCGTAGATCGAGCAGCTCGAGCCGTAGGTCAGACGGCGAACGCCATACTCCTTGCACAGCCACCCGAGCCGCTGCGTGGAGACGGCGTTCATCTCCCAGTTGGCGTGGGGGTTGTATTCGGCCGTGGGATCGTTGGAGAGCCCAGCCAGGTGCACGACGGCGTCGACGCCCTCGAGCAGCTCGCCGGGAAAGGTGCGAACGTCATCGCGGATCAGCTCGAGATCGCCGGACAGCGAGGCGAGGGGTTCGTAGCCCCAGAAGAAGCGATCCAGCACCTTCACACGGTAGCCCCGCTCCAACAGCTTCGCGGTCAGGACGCTTCCGATGTACCCTCCGCCGCCCGTGACGAGGATCGTCTTGCTCACGTCTTACCGTCCCTTCACGTGCCAATCGACGCCAAACGAATCGGGAGGCACTCGCACCTCGTCGGGGTTCTGCCGGTTGTAGACCTCGGAACCAGTTGAAATCAGCAGCGTTTCGTCCTCCAGCGACATCCAACCGTGGTAGACGCCCGGGGGGACCACCAGGAGGGAGGGGTTGCGCTCGCCAATGACGAACGTCGCAAGCTCTTCGTAGGTGGGACTATCCGGCCGGTCATCGCGCAGGATGAACTTAGCGGAGCCCTTCGCGATGAAAAACCAGTCCCAGAGTTTTTCGTGTTTGTGGAACGCCCGAATCGTTCCGCGAGCGGGGTTGCCGACCAGGTAGACCTGGCCAAACTTCGTGAAGTGGGGATCGTTGCAGCGCAGAATCTCGATCAGAAAGCCTCGGTCATCAACGTGAGCGACGAGCGGAATCAGCTGAACACCCTGGATCAATGGTCTCCCTTTCTGTCGGCAAGACTCTGCCGAGAGGCTCCGGATTACCACAAGACAACTCGCTTGATGAGCGCGTAGTAGAGCGCCAAGAACTGATTGATCACGGTGATGGCCGCCGAGGGCGCGTTGATATCGCCGGCGAGCTGGCGAACCGGTAGCGCGACCGTGAATCGCTCGAGCAGCGCCCGGTCGTCGAGACGGCGCAACGTTCGCAGGTGCCGGCGACCGGCGCGAACGACCGGCCACAGGCGGATGATGTCGGCGTACGAGCGAGCCTTCGCCGCGAGATAGGCCGGGCTGCGCCGTCCCGCGTAGATCCAGGAGCACAGCTCGATTACCAACAGCGGTGGCGTCAGGAGCGCCAGGGTCGGCAGGCGGAACGTGCGCAGCATGACCAGCCAGCGATTGCGTTCGATGTAGAAGAACTTCTGCGGCTTCATGCGGATGTCGTATTTGTGGAAGACGAGCGAATCGGGGCAGGCAACGCACGCGAATCCACCGAGCCAGGCCCGGAGCGACAGCTCGGTATCTTCGAGATAGGGGTAGATTGATTCATCGAACGGCCCGAGCTGCTCGAGCACGCGACGCGGAATGAGAAACGCGCAGCCGGAGATCGCGGGCACCCACTCAGCGGTTTGCCAGCGGTCGCGCGGCTCCCCGAGGCCGCGGCAAGCAGCGAGCAGGCTGAAGTGGATCGTGTTGCCGACCGCGTTGATCGTGTCCGGATCGTCGTACATGCAGATGCGCGACGTGACGAGCGCCTGATCGCCGTGGGTCTGGCTCGTCTCGACGAGCGCGCGGACGAATCCGGGGTCCACCCGGGTGTCCGGATTGAGCACGATCAAGTACTGCCCGCGGGCGTGGCGGAAGCCGAGGTTGTTCGCTGGGGCATAGCCGAGCCGCTCATCGGAGCGGACGACGCGTACCCAAGGATAGTCAGCGGCGAGCGCGGCTCCGGTGCCATCATCGGAGGCGTTGTCGATGACGATCACCTCCGTTGGCGGGCCATCGAGAGCGGCGAGCGTGGGCAAGCAGTCGCGCAGATGATGCAGCTCATTCGTGGCCACGACGATGACGCTGGCCACGGGTGTCGTCTGATCTCCTACCAAAGCGCACCATCCCTGGAACGGCGAAGACAAGAGGTGATGCGCAGCAAGAGAACTGCGCCATTCGCCTACCGAATAGCAACTTCCGGAACCAGAATAGAGACTAGAGGACGGCCGAACACCCTGTCAATTGTACGTTCATGACCGAACTTGCCTACACGTTGCGAACTTCCAGTGCCACGTTGACAAGCTTGGCAAACGTGTGCTGGGCGAGGAGCGAGGCGGCTCGGCGGGGTCACGGGGGAGATCAGCAAGTGTCAGAATCGCTGCCCTTGACACAGATTTTGGGGTCGTGGTAGCATCCTAACCAGCACGGAGGCGTGGTGTAGTGGCCTAACATGCAGCCCTGTCAAGGCTGAGATCGCGGGTTCGAATCCCGTCGCTTCCGCCAGATAAAGACCCCGAGAGGTGGCGCCGAAAGGCGCCGTTTTTCGTTTGCGGCGAATCCTGGCCGAGAAACGGCGGATTGGCCTGTTACGAGCGCTCCGCCGTCAACACGCGATCACTCCCTTGGCACCCCAGCTTCGGCGCTGAGGCGCCTGAAATCACCTGACAATGTGCCGGGCAGGCAAAGGGCATTGCGCAACGCTCCCCGTGGCCTCAGCCCGGATGCGTCGTGACCTCATCGGGGAGCGTAGGGGCAGGCGCTCCTCCGTCTCACTCCTTCGCCAGCACCTGCTTGAACCAGATGATCGCCGCCTCGCCCTCTTTGCGCGTGATCTCATCAACGGTGCGGCTGTGGCGAATGCCGTTGCGCAAGTTGGCAAGCTGGTCGAATTTCACGACCAGAGCCTCCTTCGTCATGAACCGCGACTCGAAGCGCGGCCATAGGGGTTTGCTCACGATAATGTCCTGTAGCTCCCGCAGGTCGCAGAATTCGAGCTTGCCGGCTAGCGTCGCGTAGCGTTGCGTGTCGAGCGCGGCGTTCTTGCGCTCGGCGCTTTGAATGCGGTCCGTCACCTTGTGCGTCACGTGCTGCGGCAGCAGTCCAGCATCCCCTTCCAACGCCTCGTCAATCAGCCGCCTCAGGCCGAGCTCGACCGCTTCGATCTCCATATCGAGCTCTCGCAGCTGGGGTGGCAAATCGAGGCGCTCTTTGATCAAGAGGCTTTCGATCGCGTCGAGGATCGTCCGGCGTCGCTCCTCGATGAACTCTTCGAAATCGGCGGGTGTGAAGGGGTCGCGCAGCAGGATGTCGAGCGCTGCCGGGGAAATGTAGTGAGATTCCAATGTGGCGCGCACCGTGACTTCGCCATTCTGCTCGATCATCCTCGGAAGGTATTCGTTCGGCAGCTTATTGCCGATCACGTTCCGGTTCGTCTCAACCGTGAGCGGGGTCCTGTTGAGGATCGTATGCACGAGGCTGCCGACGTGCTTGAGCCCCCAGGAAGCCGGCACGATGTGATGGTCGTCCAGGTCGTCGTATGTCGGGATGTTGCCGGTGATCCAGTCCCTGGCCCCAGCCAGTACGAGCAGGTTGAAGACGCCGTTGTAGATCGACCAGCCTCTTCTTGTTTCTCGCCGCAGATCGAGGCTCCGAAACCCGTTCTTGAACGTCTGGATCAGCGCCGGCTCGTCCGTCTTACCGTCGATCCACTGAACGACATCCTGATAGTCGCGGGCACTTGTTGACTCGACAGAGCCGGAATACCGGTTGGTAAAGACTGAAGCCCAATACCACAGGCGCACTTTCCGCTGCGCGGAGAACCGCTGATCCGCTGGACAGGCGGCAGCGTACGCCTGCAGAGCAGCAAAGGCGGGCAGGATCGACTCACTCATATGGAAGAAACCTGGAAGCAACCGCACCGAATTCCTGGGGGTGACTGAGAAGTCGAATCGCGTTCTCTAGCGCCGCAACAGCGTCATTCCAAAGTCGCTCAAAGTCCTCCGCATCGCGAACAAGGATCTCCTTGCGCCGCATCCCATCCGGATCGCGAACGGGCTTCTCGTGCCCGGGCAAGAGGAAGTAGAGGTGCTTCGGCGTGCAGACCGCCTGCCTCCTGAGCGACATAACTTGCAGGACATAGATGTTCATGTGTTTCGAGTCGACGAATGCGAGTCGCTCTGCCGCCTCTCGCCACATGTGCTTGAGCTGGAGCCCCTTGGGCTTGAGCAGCGCGTTGATGAGGTCGAAGATATCGAGCCGTACGCCTTTGCTATTGAGCTGGGTGAAAATGTCGCAGACCTTATCGATCGGCAGATCTTCGTCGAGCTCGATATAGGAGATCTGATACTGCTGCATGAGCTCGGCCATATGCTGCCCGAATGCCCGCGCGTTCATGGCGTGCTGCCGCGCTTCCTCTGCCTCGGCTAGCTGGCTGGACTCCTGTGCCTTAGCCGCTCGGTTCTGCCAATATTGCTCGTAACCTTGCAGCCAGTTAGGCAGCTCGAATCCACCAGCCCCCATGACGGCGCAAGGGAAAATGTGCTCGGCAAACTGTGTTTCCCGATCCGCAAAGAACTTCTCAAGTCGTTCCGAGCTGAAGTCGTACTCGTAGTCGTACACGAACGCTTCATCGTACTGTTCCGTCATGAAGCGGTCGACCCGCACCCAAAAGAGCGCCCGACCCTTGCGGTTCGGGTATGGCTTTCTTGGCGCGACAAAGGCGTAATGCATCGCGGTCAGGCGCTGCTGGCCGTCGAGCACGATGCTGTGAGGCCGCGACGTGCCCTCGAAACCGTAAATCGGCTCACACGAGAGGGCGGCAAACGTCTCCTTCTTGCCTCTCCAGAGCAGCAAGCTGCCAATGTAGTAGTCCAGGAAGATCGACCGTATGAGATCGCGAATATCCCAGGGGTCCCACTCGAACTCGCGTTGGAAGTCGGGGATGACGTACCGGCCTTCACGCAACCAACCTATCAGCGTTCCCAGATTGGTGTGATCGGGGTTCTGAGCGCTCTTCATCGCGAACGATCCCATATGAGGCGCGGGTGTGCTGGTCACGGCTCCGGCGCCAGCGACCTGCGCGATCCCCGCGAACCGGTCATGCGCCGCCAGGCAGAGTCGCTTGATGCGAGGGTAGCGCAGGCGCGCCTCCGCCAGCAAGCGCTTGGGGTCATGCGCCGCCAGGCAGAGTCGCTTGATGCGAGAGCACGGCCCAATCACGCATGCGCCACCTGGCGCGTAAGCCAACGGCCGACCCGAAGTCTCGCCAACAACAAGCGACAGGCTCTCTCGGAGGAGAGAGCGCGTCTCAGTGTTGCACTGGCGGTTTGTCGAGCGGGATTCTATGCCGGAGCCGCGGGACTGTAAACCACGCAAATCGGATCGCACGGTTGGCTTAGATCCTCGAGATCGCTCAGGACGCGCTTCCCGTCGCGATCTGCGCCGCGAGATTCGCGGCGAACTGATTGGCCAGCTTCTTCGTCGTCGAGCGGACGATGGGCTGGCCCAGGCTCGCCAAGCGCCCGAGCATGTTCA
>CALGSZ010000117.1 GCA_937901745.1 uncultured Chloroflexota bacterium
CGCCGCGTTGAGCCAGACGACGACGGGCAGGTCCTGGATCAGGGCCTCGGCCTCCGCGCGCGTCGTGGTGCGCGGGTCCGCGAGCCGGGCGAGGCCCGCGCGGATCTGCTCGAGCCGGGCGATGTGCCGCTCCGCGGAGATCGCGACCAGGTGCATGACCTGCCCCTCGACGCTGCGGCCGTAGTCGAACACGCGCACGCGGTCGGGCACCGCCTCCGCGAGCGCGGCGATGTACTTCTCCATGCGGCCGTAAGTGGTGTGCCAGCTCCCGATGGGGTAGCCCAGCACCTGCTCGGGACGCGGCACGCCCGGCCGGTACTGGCCGCTCGCGTAGAAGTCGAACGTGCTGTCGCGGCAGAGGCCGAACGCGAGCCGCGCATCCAGCTCGGAACGACAGCCGCCTGGCGGCGGGATCACCGGCAGGTCCTGCGCGGCCGCGGGCGCGGCAAGCACGAGGGCGGCCAGCGACGCGAGCATGGACGCGAGAGAGGCGGCGTGGAATCGCGAGATCATGGGGTTCTCGTGGGAAAAGAGGCGGCAGAGGCGGCACGGCTCCGGACGCCGGGCGCGCGTGACTTGCGCCGCCGAACGCCGAGGAAGCCGTGGACGCGTGGAACGTCGGTGTCGGAAACGCAATATCTGATCGGCCCGGAGGCGCTGCAAGAGACGGCCGGCCGCGCCGGCGCGTGACCTGGCGGCAGCCGTCGGGAAGTCGTATTCATGCCGCTGAAGCGGCTCCAACGCACACCTGAGGCACGCGGTTCTGGAGGTACGGAGATGTCGTTTCGAGCCGGACTCGCCCTGGTCACCCTCGCCGCCGCGCTGGCGCTGCCCGCACCCGTGGCGGCGCAGCTCGGCATTGGCGTGCACTACGCGCAGTTCGGGGACGCGTTCGGCGGGGCCATCGGCGCCGGCGCGCGCGTGACCCTGGGCCTGCCGATCATCCCCGTCACTCTGGCGGTCAACGGCGAGTACTTCTTCCCGCGCTGCGGGCCGGGCGAATGCGCGCTCGACGGCGCGACGTTCGATGCGAACGTCCCGCTGCCGCTCCTCGGGTTGCGGCCGTGGGCAGGCGTCGGCTGGTCGGTCCGGCGAATCGAGCTGGGCGCGAACAAGCGGATCGAGCGTGGCTTGAACTTCGGCGTCGGCACCGAAATGGGGCTGGGCAAGCTTCGCCCGTTCGTCGACGTGCGTTACGAGCTCGCCGATGCGCCCGAGGACCAGTTCCTCGCCCGCTTCGGCTTGATGTTCCGGTGATCTGACAGCGCGGGTGCCAGCGGTGGCGCCGCGACCCGGCCGTCCGTCCGCGTGCAACCTCAATCCCGCGAACCCGACCAGAGGATCGAGATGACGAACGATTCGGGGACGAGCTCCGGCGTCCAGACCGCGCAACCGCCCACCGAGGTCCAGCCCTACGTCCCGGCGTGGGAGAGCCCGGCCGAGGCCACGTTCAAAGCCATGCTGGCCGGCATCCTGTTCGGCATCCTGTTCGGCGCGGCCAACGCGTACCTCGGCCTGCGCGCGGGTCTCACGATCTCGACCTCGATCCCCGTCGCGGTGATGACCGTCGCGCTGTTCCGCGCGCTCGGCGCGACCGGCGTGCGGTCGAGCATCCTCGAGGCCAACATGTCGCAGACGGTGGGCTCCGCGTCGAGCTCCGTCGCCAGCGGCGTGATCTTCACCCTGCCCGCGCTGTTCCTCTGGGGGTTCGACCCGACCGTCCTCCAGATGACGATGCTCGCGCTCGCCGGCGGCCTACTCGGTGTCCTGTTCATGATCCCGCTCAGGCCGTACCTGATCGTGCGCGAGCACGCGACGCTGCCCTACCCCGAGGGCACCGCGTGCGCGGAGGTGCTCAAGGCGGCGGAGACCGGCGGCGCACGGGCGCGCAACGTGTTCCTCGGGCTGGGCGTGGGTGCGGCGCTCAAGGCGCTGACCGGCTGGCTGCGCGTGGTCCCCGCGGACATCGGCATCTCGATCCCGTTCATTCGCAAGGCGCAGCTCGGCGCGGAGGTCAGCGGCGCGCTGTTCGGCGTCGGCTACATCCTCGGCCCGCGCATCGGCGCGATCATGGTGGGCGGCGGGCTGCTCTCCTGGCTCGTGATCATCCCGGTCATCGCCTACTGGGGCGACAGCCTGACCGCGCCGCTCTACCCGGAGACGGCGCTCACGATCAGCGAGATGAGCGCCTCGCAGATCTGGAGCCGCTATGTCCGCTACATCGGCGCGGGCGCCGTCGCAACGGGTGGGCTGATCACGCTGATCCGCAGCATCCCCACGATGATCGAGAGCTTCAAGCTCGGCGCGCGGCAGATCCGCGGCCGGCTGGGCGAGGCCGGTGCGGGGAGTGGCGAGGCGACGCCGCGCACCGAGCGGGACCTCTCGCTCCGCACCGTCGGGATCGGCGCCGCCGCCGTCGTGCTCGCGCTCGCGCTGGTCCCCGCCGCGTTCTCGTCGCTCCCGGGCGTCGCCGGCCGCACCGTCGCCGCCGTGCTGGTGGCGATCTTTGCGTTCTTCTTCGTGACCGTGTCCTCGCGGATCGTGGGGATGGTCGGCGTCACGTCCAACCCGACGAGCGGCATGACGATCGCGACGCTGCTCGCCACCTCGTCCGTCTTCCTGCTGCTCGGCTGGACCGACGACGCGGGCAAGATCGCCGCGCTCACGGTCGGCACCGTCGTCGCGATTGCCGCGTCCATCGCGGGCGACACGTCGCAGGATCTCAAGACCGGCTTCCTGCTCGGCGCGACGCCGCGCCGCCAGCAGATCGGCGAGCTGGCCGGCGTGCTCACGTCCGCGCTGTTCGTGGTGCTGACGGTGGTGCTGCTCGCGCGCGCGTACGGCTTCGGCACGGACGAGCTGCCCGCGCCGCAGGCGACGCTCATGCGCCTGGTGATCGACGGCATCCTCCAGCAGTCGCTGCCGTGGGGATTCGTCGCGATCGGCGTCGGCATCGCGCTGGTCGCCGAGCTGCTGCGCATCCCCAGCCTGCCGTTCGCGGTGGGCGTCTACCTCCCCGTCGCGACCATGGTGCCCGTGTTCCTGGGCGGTCTGCTGCGCGGCGCGCTCGAGCGCCGCGCCGGCTCCGAGGAGGAGCGCCTCGCGCGGCGTGATCGGGGCGTGCTGTTCGGCTCGGGATTGGTCGGTGGTGAGGGGCTGCTGGGGGTGGTGATCGCGGGGGCCGCCGGGTGGGCGGTGTCGCGGGGGCAGGCGCCGTGGAGCATTGGCACCGCGTGGGCGGGGCATTTCGCGGAGTGGGTGGCGGTGCTGGTGTTTGCGGGGTTGGTGGTGGGGTTTGGGAGGGTGGTGAGGGGCAACGCGAACGCTGGCTCAGGAAGATGAACGGGCCGGGCACGTTTTGAACGTTCGGTGTATGCCCGGGTGGGTGGTCTGGCTGCTCTGTGACGTCGTACAGCTCGGTGACCGCGCAGGAGCATGGGGCACCACCCTTGCAGCGCGGAGTGCAGATCATCCCGCGGACCAAGGGAGTTGAAACATCACGCCATTCCAGCCGGCGTCTACACCGCCGACGGCGGGGTGTGAGTTCATGAGCTACGCTCTGGTCGACAACGCGACGCTTACAGGAGTTCAGCGGCTGCTTGGTGAGATTCCGCTTCGCAGCCGTGATGTCGTCGATGCGGACATCGGAGCTCTTGAGAACCTCATTCACGCGATTCTGTTCTTCGATTATGTCGTCGCAATTGACGATTATAAGGAGGAGTTTCGGGAGGCGCGCCGCTCACGGTTCAACTTCGTCCGATTCCTGGACCCAACCAATTACGGCTTGCCCGACGTGATTGCGGCTACTGAAACCGCCACGCGGGCGCTAGAGCCAACGATATCTGGAGGCGAGTTCTCCGACGGGGATCTTCGGCCGCTTCTGGACCGGCTCAGGATGCACATAATCTGTACTTGGGACATGGCGTCGAGCGTATACTACCTGACGATGAGGTTGCTCGGCGCACCGGACGACGAGGAGCTATCGAAGTACAGCCGGTTGCAGTCCGCCATCTTCGGAGAGCTACAGGATCTCTTTGACTCTGGCGGCCGTTATGATCCCACTGCCAAGCTGGTTGACTCGCAGGGAAGGCTAATCCCCGAGGGTGCATCGCTTTTCCGAGACGATAAGGCGTGGCCGACGGGTGGGATGTCGAAGCAGCTCCAAGCGTTCATTGCGTCACTCCGATGGCTGGCGTACCGAACCACCTTTTGTTCCCTAGCCGCCGAGTACCTGCGGGCCGACTTGCTACTTTATCCCGTGCGTCAGGCATATCACCTCCATTTCATGGAGAGGACGGCGAGATACTCGGCGGACTTCGTGTCGGCAGTTGTGCAGACGTTGTCCAAGCGCGTTACAGAATCGATCGAGGCCGTAATCGCCGTGAACCGCCAAACGCGCATCGCTATGTCGATACCAATATTCTCGGCATGGCTCGTGAACCGCACCGGCGATGTACGACAGGTCATCCCAGCGGCGCTTGAGATCCGGCAGGACACGGACATTGTCGCTGCAAGAGAGCAGTTTCGAGAGATCCGGAATTTGCTTGATGACGGTAGTGTGCCGGAAGCAAGCAAGCGAGTCCAGGGATTGATTCGAGAGTTAGATGCGGTATTGGCAACGATTCGGGCGCGCTATGGCCTGAAGACACCTCAGGGGCCGACGATCGCAGATGCAACCAGAGTAATCATGCCCCTGATAGGAGCGCAGCAGTTTCCGGAGATTGGCAAATCGACCAGCTTGCTCCCACTGTGGCTGAGGGAACGTTGGCCGCGGAAGGGCGTGGGGGCGGTCTACCGCGATGTAGCAAGAGATCTCACGATGTATCCGCGTTTGGGACGGATTCGGGACATGCTCGGTGCTGCCGTCGATGTCGAGACGAATAATGCCCGGTCCACGCGCCCGAAAGTGGAGGATCCTCGAAACAGGGGCCGAGCTTACTGGTGGAAGATGCCGATGTAGAGCACTCTACGAAAGCGTCTGCATAACTCAGAGCGAGAATGCCCCACATAAGAGGGATAGCAGTTTCGGTCGTCTGCTTCGCAGCGCGCAGATGAATCCCGGCGCGTTTGACAGGAATGCCGACACCGGCGGACGAATCCCCTGGCGAGGGTGCCGTAAGGGTGGTGGCGGCCTAACGATGGGGCGTGAGGCTGGCTCAAAATGCCCGACCAGCTTTCCTCGGCAACGCGGGCCGCGCAAATTACGCTGAAAGTAGAGAGCGACCAAGGACCCCTTCGGCATGGCGACGGATGAAGAGGTGGATCCGTTCAATGCTAGTGATCGTCTTTGGCGCCGGTTTTGCGACAGCGTGCGTCGGCCTGGTCTACGAGCACCTGGGCCGGCGCGCCGCGATGCGCGACTTTCCACCCCCTGGCCGCCTGGTGGAGTTCGACGGCAAGCTCTCCCACATCCACTGCATCGGTCAGGGCTCGCCGACGGTCGTCCTCGAGGCGGGGCTGGACACCGATGGATCTCAGACCTGGACGCCTATCCAGTCGCAGATCGCTGAGACGACTCGGGTCTGCTCCTACGACCGGGCGGGCATCCTGTGGAGCGAGCCCCGCGCGGAGCCGCGGGACGCGAATCGAGCCGCCGACGAGTTGCAGCGGCTCCTGCGGGCGGCCGGGGAGACGCCGCCCTACGTGCTGGTGGGACACTCGCTCGGCGGCCTCCTCGTTCGCGTGTACGCGCATCGCTTCCCCGCCGAGGTTGCGGGCGTGGTGCTCGTCGACGGCTCCCACCCCAGGCAGTTCGAGCGGTATCCGGAGCCGGTTCGCCAGATGCTGGCCAGGGTCGACTCGATGCGTCCCTCCCGCCTCACGGCGCGACTTGCCTTCACCTTCGGAGTTGCGCGCCTGCGTACGCCGGCACCGAAAGCCCCGCCCCGGGCGTTCCTGTGGCGCAGTATCCCGTACGGCTACTACGGCGAGGTGGCCGCCCGAGATGCCATGTCAGCGCAGGCCGAAGAGGCCGGCAGCCTCGGAGACCGCCCGCTGGTCGTCCTGACGGCCGGAAAGGCGTCGCCGATGCCCGGGGTATCCGACTCGGTGCTGGCGGAGTTCTACGACACCTGGGTCGCCCTGCAGACCGAGCTCGCGGCGCTCTCCACGAACTCGATCCATCGCGTAGTGGAGGGATCGAGTCACTACATCCACGAAGATTCTCCCGACGCCGTGGTCGAGGCGATCGGCCAAGTCGTTGAATCCGTACGCCAGGGAACGCGCCTGGACCACCGAGGGCCGTGGGCGATCGGGCGGTCGTCCCTCTCGCGCTGAGATGAAGCTGGCGGCCCCTTGCACTATCATACCGCGGCATACAACGTGGGTAGCCGCGGGGCGCGAATCGCGCCTGGCCACAGGTCATTTCGGGCCCGTTCACCAGCCAGGCCCGCAGCTCGTGCATTCGCCTACCCTTTACCTTGAGAACCGCGCGCAATGAAACCCCGGATCACCGTACTCACTCTCGGCGTGGACGACCTCGAGCGCGCGGTCGCGTTCTATCGCGATGGCCTGGGATTCGCCACGGACGGGATCGTCGGCACCGAGTTCGAGCACGGTGCGGTTGCGTTCTTCGACCTGGAGAACGGTTTGCGGCTCGCCCTCTGGCGCCGCGAAGACCTGGCGCATGATGTCGGTCTTCCCATATCACCACGCTCATCGACTGAATTCAGCCTCGGTCACAATGTGAACACTCGTGCCGAGGTCGATCGCGTGATGGAAGCAGCTCGCGCGGCCGGCGCCGAGATCGTCAAACCTGCCCAGGAGACGTTCTGGGGTGGCTACGCCGGCTACTTTCGCGATCCGGATGGTCACCTTTGGGAGGTCGTGTGGAATCCACAGCTCGTGGTACCTGAGCTGTAGCTCGGCAGCGCTGCCCGGCGATCGGATGCGGCTGTTGGGACGCTCGATGCGTGGTGCACGCCTGTCGCGCGTGGGCGTCATCGATCCGATCCTTGGGACGTTGTTCAATGAAGGCAGTGCCCGGCTGGTGTTCGAGGCGATTCCGGGGCATCTTCCGAGACACGGGGCGCCTTGCACGGAGGACTCATGAAGCCGAGAAGGGGCTACGCGACAGCGCCAGCGCGGCAGACTCCTAAGAGAGCCTCGATGCGTTGGCCTCTGCTGCTCGTTGCAGTTGTTGGGTTCTCGGCCATCACCGCCGGACTCTCCTCGCCTACCACGATCGGAGCAGGTGCCAACGTCTGCTCAGTGGGTTCCGAGCAACATTGGTATCTCGATCGGGCACCCCGGGTCCGGCTGGTGGTCGAAGCACTCGCGGATTCCGTCCTGGTGGGCGAGTACTTCACGCTCGAGCCGGGAGAGTTTACGACCGAGCCTCCCTCCCCCGGCGCGCACGGAAGGCTCGTATTCGGTCAGCTCGCCAGAGTCATGACCGCGGAGGGTTTGGATCACGATCTCGCATCCGCGCCTCGAGAGGTCGTCTTGATCTGGTGGGACGTGGATCCCGACTGCACCCGTCGCCTTCCCCGGCGGACTCTGGGCGCGGCGCCCGGTGAGCAGCTCTTCATCGGCCTGAATCCCCGACCGAGCTCGCAGTGGATCGCCGGTATCCCGACGTTCGACATCAGCCCGTTTGCTGACGTGCCGTGGCTTTACAGGCCGTCGCCCCGGTTCATGTCTCCCGGGTTGATGCCCGCGTCCCCGAGCGCTGACCTGCCGCCGCGACTGACAGCACAGGAGTTCGCTCGCGCAATCATGGAGTTGCCGACCGTGGCGTCCGTCAGCCGTGATCGCGACGCCGCACGCCGGTCCCTGCTCGCCTGGGCAGAACGCAATCCCGAGATCGCGCAGCGCTATCCGATCGCGGATTTCGTTGCCGCCGCGCGGAGGGAGGAGACGGCTGCGCGCCGTTGACGTAATCAGTCCCGGAGGCGCGCGAGGGTGGAGACCGGGGCAGGTTTCCGTCCCTGCGAGCGGCTGGCGCAGGCAGCCGCTCGCGCGCTCGAGACCCGAGGATTCGAGTGGGAATCCGACCCGGTGTCTGTGGCTAGCTCAGTCTAACGAGGGCTTGCACCTGACAGCCTATCGGCAAGGCGGCGGGCTCGCTGAAACACACCTTTTCGCGAAGGTCATGGAGTGCTGACGGTGCCCGCTACGATTCTGCATGCCGATATCGAGTTGGCTCGGCGACTCGAGGCCACCGAGGGCCTCGCGAATGCCGCCTACGTCGCCGCACGCGCTCGCCTGGATCCTGGTGTTGGGGCCACTCACATCGAGGTCGCCGGTGTGCGCGCGATGTTTGATGGGCCAGACTCGCCGCTGACGCAGACGTTCGGCCTGGGAGTCTTCGGGCACGTAGGCGAAAAGGAACTCGACGAGCTCGAGCGATTCTTTATCGAACGAGGTGCGCCGGTTCATCACGAGGTGTCGCCGTTCCTGCCCCCGGAGCTGCTATCGCTGCTCGCGGCACGAGACTATCGCCCCATCGAGCTGTCAACCGTGCTGGTTCGGCCGACAGTGGTAAGCGGCGCAGACGCTCCCCGCTTGCACGTGCGCCAGATCACCGAGGACGAGGGCGTGATTTGGTCTCGAATCGCCGGGGAAGGCTGGAGTAGCGAGTCGCCCGAGCTCGGGGCTTTCATTGAATCGTTTGGCGAGATCATCACGCGAACCGAGGGCGTGCACTGCTTTCTCGCAGAGCAGGCCGGCCGACCTATTGCGGCAGCGGCCATGGCTCTGCACGGGTCCGTAGCGCTTCTCGCAGGCGCCGCCACCATGCCGGCGGCGCGGCGGCAAGGGGCTCAGCGTGCATTGCTGGAGCACCGGCTGCGTTTTGCGGCCGAGCACGGGGCTGACCTGGCAATGGTCGTAACAGCGCCCGGCAGCGCGTCGCAGCGGAATGCGGAGCGGCAGGGATTCCGTGTCGCGTATACCCGTACGAAATGGAGGCTCTTCGGCTCATGGTAGATCCGAACGACTGGCGGCGACAGGGCCAGGAGCGGTACTTGCGAGGCGCACGCCTTGAGTGGACGCCTTACCGCGCCCCGAGTCCCGAGTGGGATCACGACCACTGCGAGTTCTGTGGGGCAAAGTTCATGGAGCAGGATGCGCCCGACGTCTTGCGGGCCGGCTACGCCACGCCCGATCGTTACCGCTGGATCTGCGCTGACTGCGCCCGGGATTTCGCGGAAGAATTCGGCTTCGTGTTCATCAACTCACCTGAGAGCTGACCCCTCCAAAGATTGGAGGTCCAGCCGCGCCCCGCACTGAGTTCGGTCATGGCAAAGCTATCCCCTCGACTCGCCAGCCTGGTGGACGCTCTGCCTCTGCGACCCGGGATTCGCGTCCTCGAGATCGGCTGCGGTCCCGGCGCGGCTGCCCGCGAGATCGCCCGGCGCATTGGGGACGGCCACGTCCTGGCGATCGATCGATCGCCAGGAGCCATCGCACAAGCCCGAGCGACGTGCGCGGCGGAGATCCAGGCCGGCCGTCTCAGCGTCCGTTGTGTAGCGATCGAGGATTTCGATCTCGAACCCGGCGAAGAGCCGTTCGATCTCGCGTTCGCCGCTCGCGTCGGCACGCTCGATGGGTGGCACCCTGAGCTCGAGGAGCAGGCGCTGCGCCGGATCGCGCGTGCGTTGAAACCCGATGGCCGTCTGTTCATCGACGGAGGCGATCCGCTGCGCGAGGTCGAGCTCCCTCGGCGTTCAGTCTAACGGTTGAGGCGAGGTTGTAGGCACGGACGTGGGGCCTGATCTCGTCGCCCCGGCTGACGGTCCTCGCAGCCGGCCCCGTAGGCCGATGGCCCTTGCCCACGGACATCTGGCGGCCCATAGTTCCAGAAGCCTGCGGCAGACCCGAGCAGCCACCGTTGATCTGACGAGAGGCTACCAATGAAGTACGCGGCCCGTCATCACCTGCTGGCCCTGCTCCTCGGGGCAGCGGCCTGCGCGGATCCCACGAGTGTCCGGAACGTCGAAGGCGTCCTGTTCTGGGCCGAGCCCGCGCACGTGGCGATCGAGAACCGGCGTGATGAGCCCATTGTCTACATCGCCATGGACGCGTCGTACGCGGCCTCGGCCAACTGGGTACCGTGCGCGGCCCCCGACTGTCCATCGATTCCGCCAGGCAGGGTCAAGCGGATCGCGAAACAAGAGATCCTCGGCGCAGGGGAGTCCGACCATGTCATCGCCTTCTGGTGGCACGTCGTGCAAGTCTCTGCGAATGAGTTCCGGCCGGACTCGATCCGCGCGATACGCATAAGGTACCAGCCTCACCTCTGAGGCAGCAGATCTGTTGTCGGAATCCGGTATGCACGCGCGGCCGCCCGGCAGGCGGGGATACGGGTTCGGTTGGGTAGCACACGATCGGAGGCAAGAGGGATGGCGCGGGTGACCGGCATCGGCGGCGTGTTCTTCAAGAGCAAGGGGGACAACAAGGCGCTGGCGGAATGGTACCAGAAGCACCTGGGCATGACGTTGGAGCCCTGGGGCGGCGCCATCCTGAGGTGGACCGAGGACCGGGCCGAGGACGGAGGCCTCACCGTCTGGCACGTCGCGGAGCGGGACACCGATTGGTTCGCGCCCAGCGACGCGCCGTTCATGATCAACTACCGGGTCGATGATCTGGACGGGCTCCTCGCGAACCTGCGGGCGGCGGGCGTCGAGATCCTGAAAGGCCCGGAGTCCCACGAGAACGGCAAGTTCGCGTGGATCGCCGACCCGGACGGCAACAAGGTGGAGCTGTGGGAGCCGAAGCCCTGGGACGAGAAGAACAAGGGCGCCTGAGAGCCGGGATGTCCCCGCGATGGGGCGCGAGATGATCGACGAGGTGCGACTCCGCGACGTCGAGCCCGACGACCTCCCCATCTTCTACGAGCACCAGCTCGACCCGGACGCCGCGCGCATGGCCGGCTTCGCCTCCCGCGACCGCGCGGCCTTCGACGCGCACTGGACGAACAACGTTCTCGGCAACCCGGCGGCGGTCACGCAGACGATCCTCGTCAATGGCCGGGTCGCGGGCCACATCGGGAGCTGGCGGCAGGACGGTCTCCGCCTCGTCGGCTACTGGATCGGCAAGGAGCACTGGGGGAAGAGTGTTGCGACCCGTGCGCTCACGGCCTTCCTGCGCATCGTGGCCGAGCGTCCCCTCCACGCGTACGTGGTCAGGCACAACATCGCCTCGATCCGCGTCCTGGAGAAGTGCGGCTTCAGCCTCGAGCGCGAGGAGCGCGTCGAGGGTTCCGACGAGGACGTCGTCGAGCTCCTGTTCGTTCTGCGCTGACCGCGGTTGATCCCCTCAGCCCCTAAATCCCCAAACTGCGCGAACGTCACCGCGTTGCCGCAGGGCTCGCGCACGCCGATCTCCTGCGCGCCGTAGAACGTAGTGCGCCGCGGGAACACGACGTCCACGCCCTCGAGCGCCCGCTCGACGGCGTCCAGGTCATCGACCTCGATGAACAGCAGCGTGCCGCCCATCGGCGTGTCCGCCAGCGCGGGCACGTCGCTCTCCACGCTCGCCCGCGTCTGGTACATGAGCTCGACGTCGCCCTTCTTCAGGATCACGAAGCCGAGGCGGTCGCCTTCCGGGACTTCGGCGATCTTCTCGAACCCGAGTCGGTCGACCCAGAACGGCAGGCACGGCTCGATCTCCTCGACGTACAGCACGGGCGTCAGCTTCTTCATTGTCAGGGTCTCCGTCTCGGGTGAAGGGCCGTATTGTACCAGCCCGCCGCCGGCGCCGCCAGCTCTCCTCAGCTCAGCGCCACGTCCAGCAGCATCATCACCGTGAACCCGAGGATGATGGCCGTAGTGGCGAGGTCGGTGTGGCCGCTCTGCTGCGCTTCGGGGATCAGCTCCTCGACCACCACGTAGACCATGGCGCCGGCGGCGAAGGCCAGCGCGTAGGGCAGGATCGGCGCGATCGCCATGACGGCCGCTGCGCCGACGACGGCGGCGAACGGCTCCACCAGCGCCGAGAGCTGACCGTACATGAAGCTGCCGGCCCGCGTGGCGCCTGCCTGGCGCAGCGGCATCGAGACCGCGACGCCTTCCGGGAAGTTCTGGAGCGCGATGCCGAACGCCAGCGCGATGGCGCCGGTGAGCGTCGCGCCGCCGATGAGGTCGGGGTCAAGCGACGCCGCGCCGAACGCCACGCCCACGGCGAGGCCCTCGGGGATGTTGTGCAACGTGATCGCGAGCACGAGCAGCGTCGTCCGCTGCCACGTCGTCTGGATCCCTTCCGCCCGGGCCATGGGCAGGAGCGGGTGCAGGTGCGGCAGGAGCTGGTCGGCCAGCCAGAGCGCGGCGGCGCCCAGCAGGAACCCGACGGTTGCGGGCAGCCACGCCGGCAGCCCCTGCGCCTCCGCCAGATCGACCGCCGGCGCGAGGAGCGACCAGAAGCTCGCCGCGAGCATGACGCCCGCCGCGAAGCCGAGCATCGAGTCCAGCAGCGCGCGCGGCATGCGCGTCGTCAGCAGCACGGTCCCTGCGCCGGCCGCCGTCACCAGCCAGGTGAAAGTGCCGGCCAGGAGCGCTTGCAGCACGGGTCCCAGTCCGCTGAACCACTCGAGCATCGTCACGTCCTGGATCAGGATCGGCAGCGCATCACGCCCGCAGGTAAAGGCGGCGCAGGGTCATCCAGCACGCGGTCAGCGCCACCCCCAGCCACAGCACGCCCCACGCCATCGTCGGCACGCCGGTCAGCTCCGCGAGCATCCGCGCGTCCGACTCGAGGTACGGCCGCGCCAGTACATCGCTGCGGATGTCCAGCACCGCGTACAGCGCGCTGGTGAGTCCCAGCACGGTCAGCACCCGCGCGAGCGGCGCCGGGCCCAGCCGCCGCGACGCCAGGAGCAGCGCCGCGCCGAAGACGAGCGTGAACACGATGCCGAACAGGTTGCGCACGTACAGCACCGCCATCACGAGCAGCAGCACGCCCAGCGCGCCGGCCGCGAGCCGCACGCGCGCCGCTCGCGCCCGCGCGGCCAGCAGCAGCGCCAGCCCCCACGCCAGGCTGCCCAGGTAGCCGGCCGAGAGCACGAGGAACGCGTTGCCGCCCGCCGCGTACGTCGCGCCGCCCTCGTCCATGCCCAGCACGATCCTGTGCACCGACCCGCCGGTCGCCAGCGCGGCGAGGCCGTGGCTGATCTCGTGCAGCAGCACGACGAACACCTTGAGCGGGTAGACGACCGGCGTCTCCCACAGCAGCCACAACATCACGAAGTAGGCCGCGAACGCGGCCGTGAGGCGCAATCGTCGCTTGGTGGCAGCTCGCATGATTGAGTTCGACCGTGGAGGTCGGCCCGGGGCGCGCTACTGCTTCGCGCCTGGCCCCGGCACCGTGTAGCACACCGCCGTGCCCTCGAGCACGACGACGCCGTCGCCGCGCGTGACCGTCGTGCGCAGCTTCGTCACCGGCTTGTCCAGGCGCACGTCCGTGATCTCGACCGCGCCGGTGATCGTGTCGCCCGGGCGGACCGGCGCCTTGAAGCTCCAGTCCACGTGCAGGAACACCGTGCCCGGGCCGGGCAGGTCCTCCGCCACCACCGCGTTCAGGATCGCGCTCGTCACGCCGCCCTGCACGATGATGCCGCCGAACGGCGACGCCGCGGCGAACGCCTCGTCGTAGTGCAGCGGGTTCCGGTCGCCGCTGATCTCGGTGAACAGCCGGATGTCCTCCGCCGTCACGGTGCGCGAGCGCTCCGCCCGCGCGCCGACCGCGGGCGCGCCCCGCGGCCAGACCGGCGTGCCTTCACTCATTCATACCTCCTGTCGCGCGATGGAGATTCGGAGGATCGTGCCGGTCTCCGCGTTGCGCAAGCGGCGCCGCCCCGGGCCGAAGGAGCGATGACGACGGCGCGCCCCATTCCCCGCCGCGCGCTGACGGATCGAGACCGGTTCCCGCTCCGAAGCCGATGGTTCAAGGTTGAACCATCTCCCCGATGGGCGACGAGCGGGGCGGAGCCGTTCCCGATCGGAACCATTTCCGGCCCGCGCCGTTTGGTTCAAAGTTGAACCATCGGGTCGCTGGTCCAATTCCACGATGGCCGGGCCCCACGGAACCCCCGCAGGCTGGCGGTCGCGGCTCCGGCCTGGACCGCCTGTACCGCCGGGCCCCGCACCCCGCGCGATCCTTTCGCCCGCCGGCCCGAACGCTTAGCCTTCCGCCCAGCCACCCGGAAACAAGGAGCCGCGCATGAGCCAGGATCCCGTACGCCACGGCATGGACCGCCGCGACTTCCTCCGCCACACCGCCGCCGGCGCCGCGCTCGCCGCGGCCGCGCCGGGCGCCCTCCACGCTTCCCCTGCCGCGGAGGAGCGGCGCGCCCCCGCCCCGGCCCCGGCATGGCAGCCGCAGCCGTTCGAGCTCGAGGAGGCCACCATCGCCCAGCTCCAGCAGTGGATGCGCGAGGGCCGCTACACCGCGCGCGCCATCACCGAGCTCTACATCCGCCGCATCGAGGAGCTCGACCGCCGGGGCCCCGAGCTGCGCCACGTGCTCGAGATCAACCCCGACGCGCTCGAGATCGCGGACCGGCTCGACGCCGAGCGCCGTGCCGGCCGCGTGCGCGGGCCGCTGCACGGCATCCCCGTCCTGCTCAAGGACAACATCGACACGCACGACCGCATGACGACGACCGCGGGCTCGCTCGCGCTCGAGGGCTCGATCCCGCCGCGCGACGCGCACGTCGCCGCGCGGCTGCGCGAGGCCGGCGCGATCCTGCTCGGCAAGGCCAGCCTCAGCGAGTGGGCGAACTTCCGCTCCACGCAGTCGTCCAGCGGCTGGTGCGCGCGCGGCGGCCAGGGCAAGAACCCCTACGCGCTCGACCGCACGCCCTGCGGCTCCAGCTCCGGCACCGGCGGCGCGATCGCCGCGAACTACGCGGCCGTCGGCGTCGGCACGGAGACGGACGGCTCGATCGTCTGCCCGTCCAACGCCAACTCGCTCGTCGGCATCAAGCCCACGCTCGGGCTGGTCAGCCGCAGCGGCATCATCCCCATCGCGCACAGCCAGGACACGGCCGGCCCCATGGCGCGCACGGTCACGGACGCGGCGATCCTGCTCAGCGCGATGGCGGGCGCGGACCCCGACGACGAGGCGACCGCGCCCATGCGCGGCCGCCCGCAGCCGGACTACACCCGGTTCCTCGACCGCGCCGGCCTGCGCGGCGCGCGCATCGGCGTCGCGCGCCGGCGCTTCTTCGGCTACAGCCCGGAGGCGGACGCGATCGTCGAAGAGGCGATCGAGGCGATGCGCCGCGAGGGCGCCGTCATCATCGACCCGGCGGACATCCCGCACGCCGGCGAGTACGGCGACTCGGAATACACGGTCCTGCTCTACGAGTTCAAGGCCGACCTCAATGCCTACCTCGCCTCGCTCGGCCCCGGCGCGCCCGTGCGCACGCTCGCGGACATCATCGAGTTCAACGAACGCAACCGCGCGCGCGAGATGCCCTACTTCGGCCAGGAGATCTTCCACATGGCGCAGGAGAAGGGGCCGCTCACGGAGAAGGAGTACCTGGACGCGCTGGAGAAGAACCGCCGGCTCTCGCGCACGGAGGGGATCGACGCGGTGATGCGCGAGCACCGGCTGGACGCGATCGTCGCGCCGACCGGCAGCCCGCCCTGGACCATCGACCTGATCAACGGCGACCACTTCCTGGGCGGGAGCTCGCAGCCCGCGGCGGTCGCGGGCTACCCGAGCATCACGATCCCCGCCGGCTACGTGTTCGGCCTGCCCGTGGGCATCTCGTTCATCGGCACGGCGTGGAGCGAGCCGACGTTGATCAAGCTGGCCTACGCGCTCGAGCAGACGCTCCAGGCGCGGCGCCCGCCGCGGTTCCTGCCGACGGCGGACCTCACCGTCGCGTGAACGCCGCGGGTGCGCCGGCGGCCGGGACGCCATCCCACGGCCGCCGGCGCCGCCCGGCCTACTCGACGAGGTGCTCCAGCCGCGCCTCCTGCCGCAGCATCGTCCGCAGCACCGCCAGCACCAGGATGTTCAGGAGCAGGCCCGCCAGCGCGCCGAGCTGCTGCTGGTAGAACGCGAAGAACTGCGTCACGAAGATCAGGATCAGCACCGCGCGCTCGAACATCCGGTACGCCTCGAGCCGGGACTCCCGCATGCGCACCACGCCCGCCACCACGACCAGCGCGGGGACGACGGAGAAGATCAGCTCGCCCCACTCGCTCCACGTCAGGCCGGGCAGGCTCGGGCCGGTGATGAGGAGGCCGGGCACGATGGCCAGCGCCAGCACCGCGGCCACCACCAGCGCGCGCCGCAGCGCCGAGCCGGTCAGCCTGCGCAGGATCCCCGGGATCGCGATCAGCGCCGCGATCAGGATCAGCAGCAGCGGCGCGGCCTCCCGCAGGTTCACCAGCGCCTTCACCAGCATCGCGATCGAGTAGCCGATGAAGAACGCGATCACCGCGTGCGTGAACCAGCCCTGCGCGGCCAGGTGGCGGTACACGTCGCGCACGAGGGCCTTGATCCGCGCCAGCGGGTGCATCTCCGCTTCCGCCGTGGCCGGCCGCGTGCGGAGCGCCTCGGCCAGCATGCGGGCAAGCGGATCATCCTGCCCTGCCGCTTCCAGCAGGTCCAGCGCCCGCTCGCGCTCCGACGGGTCCAGGTGCCCGCGCGCCGCATCCTGCGC
>CALGSZ010000118.1 GCA_937901745.1 uncultured Chloroflexota bacterium
CCGGCAGATCCGCCGCCGCGTTCCGCGCCGGCAACAGGCAGACTAGGAGTGGACGATCGGTGCTCATTGGTACTCCTCGTGCGTAACGGAACTGGCGTCTCGTCGGATTCAGGTCCGGCGACGAACGCGCCGGGAGTCGGCATTCGCGATAGGCTGCGGATGAAGTATAGGCAGGTCCTTATCCAGTAACTCACCAAACCTGCCCCCTAGCTCGATAGGAAATGCTGACTATGCAAAAGAACTCTGTCCGATTGACCGGCACCAAGTGGACCTCTACAATCGTGCCGCGAATAGTGCTCCGCCGAGCAGGCGAGGGCATTTTGGGTCCACGCACGCGATCCCGAAACGGAGGCTGTCCGGATTCCGGACTGCTGTGCGTTTGACCCTTGTCGGCTCGTTGCTGCCGTGCCGTCGGCCAGCGAGCCTCACCCCTGCATAACGGCAGACACGGAGGGAAGGGTGGCGGTATCAGGGCGCGTTGAGTTCCCCGTTGGAGACTCGGCGGCCAGCGATCGACTTCGTCCCATCCTGGTTCGGCTTGCTGCCATCGCTGCCGTCGGCATTGTCTGCGGACTCGTGACGGGAGCGGTGCTCCGGCCATCGCCTAGATGGGCGTGGCTGGTGGCGATGCTCGCCGGCATGGTGCTGGCGCTGCTCGGGATGGCCGTTGTCCGCGTCGCGCGGGGGGCGCGCTCTCAGCCCGGCACGGTCATTCTGGTTGGGGATGGCACCGAGGCGGCCATTTTCGCTGGCATCCTCCACGCCGCGGGCCCCGCCTCGGGTCACGGGCGTACGCGCGTACTACGTGAGCCGACCTTTGCCGACGCTGTCGCGCGGTGCCGAGAAAGCGAATGCCGTGAAATCGTCGTGACAGGCGATCGCGCGATTGACGCGACGTCGGTCCGCGATGAGCGCGGGCGACGGGTTCCGGTCGTGACGGGCGCAGAACTTGCGAGCCGACTCCTCGGGCGCCTCCCCGTCGACGTGGCGGCGACGGACACTTGGCTGGCCACCGTGGGGCCAGAGCGGCGGTTGAGCCGCGGGTATGCGGCGACGAAGCGCCTCGTTGACGTTGTCCTCGCTACGGCATTGGGCCTGGTCCTGGCCCCAGTGGCCGCATTGGTGGCGCTCGCGATCTGGCTCGAGGACCGGGGACCGATCCTGGTCCGCGAGGCGCGGGTCGGACTCGGCGGCCGGCCGTTCGAGATGTTGCTCTTCCGTATTGAGCGCCAGCCCCAATGGAGAACCACACCGGAGACCCAGGGGCAGGCCGCTCGCGCGCTGACGCGAATCGGACGCGCTGCCCACCGGTTGCACCTCGACCTGCTGCCCGCGCTGTGGAACGTGGTGCGGGGCGACCTCTCGATGATCGGGCCGCGGCCGGAGCGTCCGGCGGATGTGGCCGCCCGGGAGCGCGACGTGCCGCTCTACGGGAAACGGCACCTCGTCAAGCCGGGGTTGGCAAGCTGGGCGCAGGTGCGGTTCCGCTACGCTGACACGCCGCGGGATACGCGCCTGGCGCTCGAGTACGACCTCTACTACGCCAAACACGCGTCGCTCACGCTCGACAGCAAGATCCTCTGGCGCGCAAGCTGGCTCCTGGCGAGCGACGTCGTTTCCGTCCTTTTTGTCGCCGCCCGCATCGCGATGCGGGAAGGGGTGCGCCGGGTGTCGGGTATCGTCCCGCGCCGCGCACTCAACGGGGCGAGTCTGGCGTTGCCCCGGGACGTCGACGCCGCGCAAGCCGCTCAACTCCAGGCGACACTCGTCGTCGGCGCCGGGGAGGGCGGTCGCCTCTTGGTGAACGAGCTGCGCCGCAACCTTGTCTGGGGCTACTGGCCGGTCGCCTTCGTGGACGATGATCTCGACAAGCTCGGCACCCGTGTTCACGGACTGCCCGTCCTTGGAACTACCGCCGACTTGCCGGCGATCGTCCGGCGCGAGCACATCGATGCCGTCGTGATCGCCATCCCATCGGCGCCGGAGGTCACGATCCAGCGGATCGCCAATCTGGCGCGACAGACGTCGGCGCGCGTGCTGGCAATGCCGCACCTCGGCGCATTGCTGCGCGGCGAGGCGAGGCCGTCCACCTTGCGCAGCGTCGAAGTGACCGACGTCCTCGGCCGCCCGATCGTCGAGCCGGACGTCGATCGCTGCCGCGCATTCATCGCTGGCCGGCGCGTGCTCGTGACCGGCGCGGCGGGCTCGATTGGCCGGGAGGTTGCGCGCCAGGTCGCGCAGCTCGGACCGGCGGTGCTCCTCGGACTTGACATCAACGAGAGCGACCTGTTCGACTTGCAGCAGGAGCTCGGCCGGATGCCGTCTCCGGTGGATTTCCGGCCAGTCGTCGCCTCGGTGACCAACCGGCAGCGCCTCGAGGCCGTCTTCGCGAAGGAACGGCCGGAGATCGTCTTCCACGCCGCGGCGTACAAGCATGTCCCGATGATGGAGGCGTATCCGCAAGAAGCGGTCAGCGTCAACGTCATCGGGACCTACGAAACGGCGCGGATTGCGGCGGCTAACGGTGTGGAGCGCTTCGTCCTCGTCTCGACCGACAAAGCGGTGCGGCCGAGCAGCGTCATGGGGGCGACGAAGCGGTTGGCCGAACTCGCGGTGCGCGCGGTGGCGGCGGAGACCGGCCTTAGCGCCTGCGCGGTGCGGTTCGGCAACGTGCTCGGCAGCCGCGGCAGCGTCATCCCGCTCTTCGAGCAGCAGATCGCCGCGGGCGGCCCCGTGACGGTGACCCATCCGGAAGTCCGTCGCTATTTCATGACGATTCCCGAAGCGGCCGGATTGATCATCCAAGCCGGAGCGTTCGGGGATCGGGACGTGATCTACATGCTGGAGATGGGCGAGGAGGTCCTGATCCGCGAGCTGGCCGAGCGGCTGATTCGCCTGCGTGGCTTGCGGGTTGGGGAGGACATTCAGATCGTCTACACGGGCCTGCGTCCGGGTGAAAAGCTGCGCGAGGATCTAGCACTCGATTTCGAGCAGGCCCACCCGACGCCACACCCGAAGATCCGCATCTTGGCCGAGACGCCGCAGGCGCGGGGACGCTGCCCATCCTTTGGGCCGGTGATCGCGCGATTGGCTGAAGCGATTGCCGAAGGCGATGCCCGCGACGTCCGTCGTGCGGTCATGCGCGAGGTGGCGGCGATTGACGGCGCCATCTACGAGATGGAGCCTCCTCCGCCCCTGCCCACCTCGTTCGAGGAGGTTCGCTATGTGGGGTAGCGAGGCGCCACCTGCCGAAGTCATCAGTGCGCCGCTGGCGCCGCCGGCAGAGCAGCGCGAGCGGGGAGCGCGCATTCTCCTCTCGCCGCCGCACCTGACCGGCGAGGAGTTGCGCTACGTGCGCGAAGCGTTCGCTACGAACTGGGTGGCGCCCCTGGGCCCGCACGTGGACGCCTTCGAGCAGGAGTTCCGCGCGATGGTCGGCGCCGAGCATGCCATCGCGGTCAGCTCCGGCACGGCAGCGCTCCACTTGGCCCTGATCCTGGCCGGCGTTGGTCATGGGGACGAGGTGCTAGTCTCGACGTTCACCTTCGCGGCCAGTGCCAACCCGATCACGTATCTCGGCGCTCGGCCGGTGTTCATTGACAGCGAGCGGACCTCGTGGAACATGGACCCGGGGTTGCTGGAAGACACCCTGGCAGCGCGGGCACGAATCGGTCGGCTGCCGAAAGCGGTGGTGGTCGCGCACATCTACGGGCAGAGCGCCGATCTCGACCCGATCGTGGCGGCGTGCGCCCGGTATAGTGTGCCGTTGATCGAGGATGCGGCGGAGGCGCTCGGCGCGACCTACAAGGGCCGCTCGCCGGGGACGGTGGGGCTGATCGGCTGCTACTCCTTCAACGGTAACAAGATCATCACCACGTCCGGCGGTGGGATGCTGGTGACGAATGACGCGACGCTGGCGGCGCGAGCGCGCAAGCTGGCGACGCAAGCGCGGGAGCCGGTCGCCCATTACGAGCACACGGAGATTGGGTACAACTACCGGCTGAGCAACGTGCTGGCGGGGATCGGGCGAGCGCAATTGGCGGCGCTGGAGAAGCGGGTCGCGGCGCGCCGGGCGAACTTCGCGCGCTACCAGGTGGCGCTGGGCGACCTGCCGGGAATCGGCTTCCAGCCAGAGGCACCATGGGGCCGGCATACCCGGTGGCTGACGTGCATTACCATCGATCCCGATGAGTTTGGGGCTGATCGGGAGGCGGTGCGCCTGGCGCTGGAGGCGGCGAACATCGAGTCGCGCCCGCTCTGGAAACCGTTGCATCAGCAGCCGGTTTTCGCTGGGTGCGAGGTGGTTGGTGGCGCGGTGGCGGAGGACCTGTTCGCGCGTGGTCTCTGCCTGCCGTCCGGCTC
>CALGSZ010000119.1 GCA_937901745.1 uncultured Chloroflexota bacterium
GTTCAACGCCGTCTTGCACGTGATCGGCACCACCTGCGTCCGGCTCATGCCGCCAGAATAGAACACATGATCTATTCCCGCAATCCCCCTCTGCCGAACGTACGCACTGTCCGGTATCCAGGCGGCGTCCAGGCCGGTCAGCTTTCTGCGTGGTAGCAGACGACAAATTCCTCTCAGTTGTCGTCCGTGCCGCACACGCCACCACCATGTCCTAAGACGAAAGTGCTCGTTGACGCCGCTATTTGCCCGCGTTTAGCATGCCCGGCAAGCTCGGTCAGCCGACTTCGGGAAGGGGGATAACGCACGATGCGGAAAGCGAAGGCAGGGCATGCCAGTCGCTGAGGTACGGCAGCATCGCGGCTCACCCGCCCTGTTCCTCGACGGTGAGCCGGTCTACGCGAGCGTATTCTGGTGCCCGCCGCCCACCGACGAGGGCTGGCCCCATGCAGAGCACGCCGCCTCCATGGCCCAGGCCGGCGTCCACATTTACACCTTCGGCTTCACTTGGCCGGAACCGAGTCCGGACGGCACGTACGATCTCGATCCGCTGACCCGCGCCTTCGAGCAGGTGCTGGCCGTAGACCCGGACGCGCTCTTCCTCCCGCGATTCCAGCTCGAGGCGCCGGACTGGTGGATCGCCGCTCACCCCGATGAGCTGGAGACGTTCGCCGATGGCACAACGGACGCCCAGTCCTACGCCTCTGCTCAGTGGCGGCAGGACGCGGGAGCCTACCTGCGCCAGGTCATCGCGGTCACGCGCTCCCTGCCGTTCGGTGATCGCTTCATCGGCTACCACGTCTGCGCCGGCTGGACCGCCGAATGGCTCAAGAACGGCGCCCGCGACAATCGCTCATCCGACTTCAATCCGGCAATGATCCGCGCGTTCCGCGCCTGGCTCGAGCGTCATTACCACGGCGACGAGTCGGCGTTGCGCGCGGCCTGGCACGACCCGAACGTCACCTTCGCCACCGCGATGGTGCCCGGACCAAGCCTGCAGGAGCGCGCCGATTTCTACTGCTTCCGCGATCCCGCCGCCACCCGTCAGGACATCGACTATTTCGCCTGCCTCTGCGACGTCGTGGTCGACAACATTGCCTACTTCTGTTCCCTCGTGAAGGAAGCCACCGCGCGGCAGGCGCTCGCCGGCGTCTTCTACGGTTACGCGATGGAGCTGTGGTGGTCGAACGGATGGTTCGGACGCCACCCCAACCAGACCCACACCAGCTACCAGCGTATCGGCCACCTCGCCCTGCACCGCGTCCTCGAGCTAGACGACGTCGACTTCCTCGCGAGCCCCTACAGCTACGGCATGCGCGGCATTGGCGGGACGAACGGCTTCATGGTTCCCAGCGAGTCGGCGCGGCTCCACGGCAAGCTGTACTTTTCCGAGGACGACACCCGCACCCACCTCGCCACAACGCATGGCATCTCCCGATTCGGCTCGCCAGGCTCCCCGCTCACCGTCGATCAGGAAGTTGCGAAGATCGACGGCTATGACCTGCGCCAAGCGGTCCGCGTCCGCCAGGTGCTCGGGAAGGTGGCGATGTACGAGTTCGCCACTCCTCATCGCGACACCGACTACGGCGCATTGAACACCCGCGAAGAAACGGAGGCGGTCCTCAAGCGCAACTTCGCCAACGTCCTCACCCGCCACGTTGGCATCTGGTGGGGATACCCGAGCCCGCTGACCTCCGGAACACTGGCGGATCCTCGTCTGGAGCAGATCATCGGCCGGATGGTGGAGCTGGGACGCTGGAGCATGACGCTCGACCGCGCCCCGGCCGCGGAGATCGCCGTCATCGTCGACGAGTCGAGCTGGTTCTACCTCTCGCCCCGCAACGAGCTCGCCATTCCCCTCATCCAGCGACAATACCTCTGGCACCTCCCGCGAATCGGAGCGCCCTACGACCTCTACCTGGCGAGCGACCTTGCCGCTGGTCGTGTCCGGGATTACAAGTGCTACATCTTCCTCAACCAGTACTTCGCCGACGCCGAGACGCGAGAGGGAATCAAGCGCGCCATCAGCGGCGACGGGAAGGTTGCCGTTTGGATACACGGCGCGGGCTTCGTCCAGGACGACCTCTCCGCCGAGCATTGCGCCGACCTGACCGGCATCCGGCTCGAGTGCCATCACACGGAGTGGGGCCCCAACGTCATCGTCACGAACTTCGATCACCCCATCACTCGCGACTTGCCCGCCTACACCACGATTGGCACCGATAGCCGGATAGGCCCGCTCTTCACCTGCAACGACGACCAGGCGATACCGCTCGGCGCGCTCCATTTCACGCGGGGCAGGTGGCGCACCGGCTTCGCCGTCAAAGAGTTCGACGACCGCCGCTCGGTCTGGATCGGCGCGCCCAGCGTGCCGCCGAACGTGCTGCGCGGGATCGCGCGGTACGCGGGAGTCCACATCTACTCCGAGGCCGAGGACGTGCTGTACGTCGACCGACAATTCATCGGCATTTATGCGCTGAAACCCGGCGAGCGCCGGATCGCGCTGCCCCAACCGAGCGACGTCGTGGAAGCGTTCACCGGACGCCTCGTCGCTGAGGCCACCACTGACTTCACCGACCTCGTCAGTCCGCACGAAACCCGGCTCTACTACATCGGCCCCAAAGAAAACTTCCCGATGCCTGTGAGGCAATGAGCGCATTTCCTAGTACAAGAGTACGGTGTTGACGATGGCCGCAATGGGCGTTAGCCTGCCCAGTCCCTGCATGCCGCGGCCATTCTGGGCACACGGCAGCGCACAGACCAGGGCGCACAGCAGGGTCGGACTACGAATACCGACGGGCATGCCGCGACAGGGAGGATCTGATGGAGCGATTCAGCAGACGCAAGTTCATCGGAACGGCAGGAGCGGCAGGACTGGCACTCGCAACCTCGACGGTTGCGCGCCCGACCTCAGCTCGCGCCCGGCAGGCCACCCCTGAGCCGAGCGGGCTCATCCAGGCGCCCGAGCCGAACCCGAAGCGAGGCGGCACGATCAAGATCGGTGGGTTCGCCGACCCGACGCACTTCGACCTTGATCAATCTCCCAGCATCGCGAACCTCTACCCGCAAGCCCCCATGTACGACAATCTCATTCGCTTCAACCCGCTCGACGGTGGGCAAACCATCATTCCCGACCTGGCGGAGCGCTGGGAGATTTCTGAGGACGGCCTCAACTACACCTTCTACCTCCGCTCCGGTGTCACCTTTCACGACGGCGAGCCCCTGACGGCCGATGACGTCGTCGCGACCTTCGAGCGGCGGCGTAACCCACCGGAGGGCGTCGTCAGTATCCGCCAGAGCCTTTACACCGCGATCACGGCGGTGGAAGCCGTCGATCCGCAAACGGTCCGGTTTGTCCTGAGCGAACCCCAGGCATTCTTCCTGGAGGCCCTCGCCACCGGCTGGAGCGTTGTGCTCTCGAAGAAATCGCTCGATGACAACAACGGCGATCTTCGCCGCGTCGTGGACTACCCCGGCACGGGACCATACCGATTCAAGGAATACACGCCGGGTGTCCGCTGGGTCGTCGAGCGCAATCCCAACTATTGGAATCCGAACGTGCCCTACCTCGACGCGATCGAGCGCATCACCATTCCGGCCGCCAAGGATCGCGGCACCGCCGTCCTGACGGGCGATCTCGACTTCGCCGATCACGTGTCAGTCGACGTCTACCAGGAGGCGCTGAACCGGCCAGACGAGATCGGAGCCGTGATGAACCCGGCCACCTGGGCCTTCACCGTCACCTTCAATGTGACCAGGCCGCCGTTCAACGACCCGCGCGTGCGGCGCGCCGTCCACCTGGCGGTCAGCCGCCAGCAGCTGGCCGCCGCCTACGCCCAGACGGATGACATCAGGATGGGCACGCGCTGGTGCCACCCGAGCAGCCCGCTGGCGACGCCGGAAGAAGAAGTCCTCAAGCTGCCCGGCTACCGGGAAGAGAAGGACGAGGACATCGCCGAGGCGAAGCGGCTGATGGAGGCCGCCGGCTACCCGGACGGCCTCACGGACGTCGTGCTACTGCTGCGCGGAACCACCGGTCCGGGCGTCGAGATCTACGGGCCGGCGTTCCAAGACCTGCTCCGCCGCAGCATCGGCATCACCTGCGAACTGAGACCAGTCGATGGCGCCGTCTACTTCGACGTGGTCCGCGGCGGCGAATTCCACATGACCTCCGGTGTCCCGGCCGGGGCGATCAACGATCCGTCCGACTATTGGGGACAGTGGTTCATGACGGGCGCTGCCCAGAACTACGGCGGGTACTCCAACCCGGAGTTCGATGATCTCCTCATGCGCATCGGGCGGGAGATGGACGAAAACGCGCGGCGCGACTTGGTGCGCCAGGCGGAAGACTTGCTCGACCAAGACTGCCCCATGTTCTTCCACGGCTGGGGCAACATCCCACGTATCTGGCGCAAGGACGTGATGGGAATCGACCAGAACGTCCTCGGCACCTACATGTGCTTCAAGTACGACACCCTCTGGCTCGATCGCTGAGCTTGTCAGGGCGATGGGCGACCGAATCGTGATCGCCCATCGCCGCCCCTTGAAGGTCCATGTTCCATTACCTCCTCCGCCGACTGCTCATCAGCATCCCGACGCTGTTCGGCGTCACCATCCTCATCTTCATCGTTATGCGGCTCCTGCCCGGCGATCCGACCTCCGTCATGTTCGGGCAGGAAACGTTCGGCGCGCTGAGCGAAGCGGATCAGCAGCGCTTTCGCCAGGCCCTCGGTCTCGATGAGCCGCTTTACCGGCAATACCTCAACTGGATGGGGGACGTCTTCTCCGGCGATCTCGGCCGCTCGTTCTGGCGCACGGACACGGTGCGCGACCTCATCGTCGCCCGTGGACCGATCAGCGCGCAAATCGCCATCATGGCCATCGTCTTCTCCTGGATCATCGGTATCCCGCTAGGCATCATCAGCGCGGTTCGCCGGAACACCTGGCCAGACAACCTGATCCGTGCAACGGCGGCCGTCTTTCTTTCTATCCCGGAGTTCTGGTTGGCGGTCGTGATCGTCCTCGTCGGCGTCCTCTACTTCTCCTGGCGACCACCCGTCGAGCGCGCCTACCTCTGGGAAGATCCCTGGAAGAATCTCCAGCTAACGCTGGGTCCGGCCGTTGCGATGGGCAGCGTCGCTGCCGCGTACCTTGTCCGGATCACCCGCTCCTCGATCCTCGAAGTCCTGCATGCTGATTTCGTGCGCACTGCGCGAGCCAAGGGATTGCGAGAGCGCCTAGTCCTGACGCGCCACGTCTTTCGCGCGGCGATCCTGCCCGTGATTACCCTGTCGGGCCTGACCTTCGCCGGCCTACTGGGCGGCTCCGTCGTCGTCGAAACCGCCTTCTCAGTGCCCGGCCTCGGCGCCGCCCTGGTGAAGGCGTTGAGTGAGCGCGACTACATCGTGATCCAGAACCTCGTCCTGCTCTATGCGGTCATCTTCACCGTCATGAATCTGGTGGTAGATCTGGCGTATGGTTGGCTCGACCCACGCGTTCGCTACGAGTAGCCTGCCGGCGAAGCCAAGCCGCACGAGTCGCCTTATCGCGGTCGCCCGCTCCTCTCCGTTGGGCGCTGGCGCGGCCCTGCTTTTGCTTCTGATCGCAGCGGTCGCCGCCCTCGCCCCGATCATTGCACCCTACGATCCTCTCGCCGGTGACTACACCGCGATTCGCCAATCGCCGTCTTCGGCACATCTCCTCGGCACCGATGATCTGGGTCGTGACGTCCTTAGCCGCATCATCTACGGCGCTCGCACGTCCATGATTGTCGGCTTTGCGGCGGTGCTGCTCGGGGACACCATCGGCCTAATCACCGGCTTGATCAGCGGCTACGTTGGCGGGAAGCTGGATCTCGCCAGCCAGCGGCTGCTCGAAATCCTCCTCTCGTTCCCAGGGCTAATCCTGGCCACCATCTTCGTCGTCGCGCTGGGAACCGGCCTGCACACGGTGATCATCGCGATCGCCATCACCCGTATCCCAGCCAGCAACCGCGTCGTCCGCTCGGTCGTGCTCTCCCTCAAACACGCCGACTACGTAACCGCCGCGCGCGTGGCGGGCGCCTCCCCGGCGCGGCTCATGGCGCTCCATATCGCTCCCCAGACGATCGCCCCGTTCCTCGTCGTCGCCAGCGCCCACCTCGGCATCGCCATCACCAGCGAGGCCGCGCTCAGCTTCCTCGGCATCGGCGTGCCGCCTCCGTCGCCGAGTTGGGGCACCATGATCGGCGGCGCTATGGCATCGCAGTTCAGCCCACCGTGGTGGCTCGCCGTCTTCCCTGGCCTCGCCATCTCCTTGACCGTCTTTGCGGCCAACCTCACCGGCGACGCCCTGCGCGATTTCCTCGACCCCAACCTCCGCGGTCGCGTCGCAACCAACTAGCCCCACCGCCACACCTCCGCCTGAATTCCCGCGGCCTGGATCTGCGCCCACGACTCTTTGATCGCGCGGATACCATCCCCTCGCAGGGGCGGGACCTGTGCCCGCGCGTACGAAAACGTTGCGCCGGCCACATCACGTCTCCAATTGCGACACGCCGCCACAACCTTCTTCTGATTACCGCCATCCGGTTCTGCCCACCCGCGCCCTCCACTTCGGCATCCTCGCGCGCAACTCCCACCATCAGGCTGGAAACGCGGCTTGACCCAACCCGCCTATCTCCGTCATGATCCCCACCGAGCCGCTCCCGCGCGCAACTGCCCCGCTGGCTGACCTTTGTGTGTTCACCGCCAGCGATTCCGGAGACCGTCACATGTCGCCCGACGATCGGTTGTCGACCGCCATCTTCGCCAAAACTCCGCTCCCCATTTCTCCAACCGACGTCGCGCAATTCGTCCGCCTCGACCAATGCCGGCGCTTCCTCCGCCTGCGGCTGCACGAGCGTGTCGCGGGCAACAGCTTCCTACGCGACTTCGACGTCGCTCCCCAGGAAATTCCGCCGCTCCTCACCCGCGCCGGCGCCGAATTCGAGGCCCAGGTGACCGAAGAGGTTCGCGCGCGGTACCGCGTTCGCGATTTCGCCGCCGAGGCGCCCCCGCCCGGCGAGCGCTCGCCGAACAACCACCAGGTGATCGACATCGCACGGTCGCTCCCGCCCGGCGAGACAATCGTTTTGCTCCAGCCGCGCCTCCAAGCCGAAATTGCCGGCTGGCTCATCACCGGAGACATAGATCTCCTCCGACTGGAGCGAGACGCCGACGGCAACCTGCACCCCCTCATCGCTGATATGAAGAGCTCGACCACCGCGAAGGTCGAGCATCGGCTGCAGGTCGCCTTCTATCACGAGCTCCTGACGCGGATCTTTGACGAAGAGAATCTCTCCCACGCCCCGATCGAGATGGCGATTCTCTACCGGGGCGAGTCAGCCGCCATCGCGGCGGTTCAGGGCGATCCGCTTCTCGGCGCTGGTGAGCGACCCGCCGACATCGCGAATCAAATAGCTGACGCCGAGCGACTGTTTGGCACATCCGGCGCGCTCCTGGAGCGCGTGCCCGACCCGGACGCTTACCTCGGCGCCATCCGCGATCTCGTCACCGGTGATCGGGCGGTTGCCCGGCGCGTCACTGTCACGCCGTTCGCCGATTTACCCTTCCATTTGACCTACAAGTGCGACGGTTGTCTCTACAACGAGTTCTGCATGAAGTGGTGCGCGCAGCGCGACGACCTCTCCCTCATCCCCCACCTTACTGATACGGAGAAGACCGCGCTGCGGCAGGCCGGTGTGAGGACGACGCGCGACCTTGCCACGCTCAAGGAGCCTGCTCCGGGCGCGCGGGATGAAACAGAGCTCACGCCGGCGCCCGGCCGAGAGGAGCTCGTCGCCCGGCTCGCGACAACCTGGCCGGTCGGCCCGCGCCTTGACGAGCTGATCTACCGCGCTCGCCGCTACCGCAAATTCAAGGGCGATCCATTCGATCCGCCAGCCGACATCCCGAGCAAGGGGTACGGCTCATTGCCGTACTGCGACGCGAACCACAATCCCAACCTCGTCCGCGTCTACCTCGATGCCCAGCACGACTACCTCGCCAATCGCGTCTACCTGCTGGGCGCGCTCGTTGTGGCGGCGGAGGGGGGCGAGATCGTGTCGCACCGGCGCCGGGCAATCGTCCGGCTCTGCGACGGACCGCCGAACGACGAGCGCGAGGAGGCACTTTTCGTCGACTGGGTGGAGGCAACGATTCGCGCCATCGTCGAGCTCGCCGCGCCCGACGAGCTGGGAGAGCCGAATGCCCCCGTCCATCTGATCTTCTACAACCGATTCGACCAGCGTTGCCTACTGGAAGGGCTCGGCCGTCACGCCGAAACAGTCTTCGGCGCGACCCCGCTCTACGATTTCGTGACCCAGATCGCCGCGTTCGACTCTCCCGTTCTCACCTTCTTGACCGACGAGATCCGGGATTTGAAGAACTTCCCGATGGTCTGCCAATCGCTCCAATCCGTCGCCACCTTCCTTAAATTTGATTGGTCGCACTTCCGGGAGATCTTCCGCGAGCGCTTCTTCGATTACGCCGGGCGATTCCCAGATGGGGCCATCCCCAATGGCGACCAGACGCCGTGGTACACCCGGCGCGCCCGATTCTCGAGCCAAATCCCGCTCGAATACGCCTATGCCGCCTGGAATGAGCTCGAGGCTCCGCCATCCGAAGGGAAGGATCCGTTCGCACCATACCGCCATGTCACCCCGGATCATCTCATTGCCCTCCAAACGCGTCGGCTGGAGGCTATGGAGCACATTGCCAGCAGGTTCCGGGGCAACCAGCAGACGCAGAAGACCTCCTTCCATCTGCCGGACCTGGCAAGCTTCCTGGATCGGAAGCCGACCCTCGCGGATGCTCTTGATGAATTCGTGACGATCGAGCGCCATGCCGACCTCGCTCAGTGGAAAGCGGCGCGCCACCCCGAGCCAGAGCGCCGCGTGCTGAGCGGGGATACGCTGATTGGGCGATATGAGGAGGCCGACCAGTCGCCAGAGACACGCGTGCGGCTAGCCCAGTACGAGAGACGACGCCAGTGCGAGGAGGAGATGCGCGCCGCATACCGCGCCCAAAATCCAGACGCCTCGCGAGTCCAGCTCACACGCGAGCAGCGGCAGGCCACCAATCGCTCCCTAGAGGGCATCACGATCCGCTTGCGCCTCGACGATACCGACCTTGAATGCGACCTGAACGAGGCGCTCCTACTCACCACCCTGCGCGATGGCGATCCCGTCGTCATCATGCCGCGGTGGACAGTGGACGAGCGGCTCCCGCCGGAGGAGCAGCGACCGTTCGCCCCGACGCCGAAGCAGCTTCTCTACGGGATGCGCGCCAGGCTCGTCGGCTTCGAGCAAAAACTCGGACCGGATGGTCGGGTCGAGGCCGCCTGGGCCGTGCTCGCGCTCCAAGATGGCCCACGCCGATCGCTCGGGAGCGGCTATGTCTTTCGCGGTGTCGCGCGCCCGCTCATCCCCGGCGAGCGCTACACCATCGACCCGGACCCGAACAGCTTCTACGACTACTGGTGCAAGAAGATCACCGAAGGACTCAAGGAAGGCGGAGAGAATACGCTCTTTCACCGCCTCGACAAGCCCGGCGAGGCACGAGCGTCTTGGCCAGAGGCTGCCAAGGAGGGGCAAGCGCGCTTCCTGGCCGCGCTCGATGCCCTGCATGAGGCCGGCGCGCTCCACGGCTGGGAGCCGAGCAAGCGCGAATACATCGCCGGGCACGGCAGCACGCCTACGCTCCTCGTTCAGGGACCGCCTGGCACTGGCAAGAGCTACACCACCGCCTTCGCCCTCTTCGCGCGAATGCAGGGCGCGATGGCCGCTGGCCTCCCCTTCCGCGTCATCGTCTCCTGCAAGACGCACTCGGCCACCGACGTCCTGGTCAGGAACATCGTCGATGCGCAAGAAAAGCTCCGGCTGCTCTACAGTCGGCACCGCGAGCACGTGCGCGGCTTGCTCGACGAGCGCCTCTTCGACGTGCCGATCTACCGCTACCGCCCGAAGGGAGATCCGCCACACGGCGCCGTCCCCCTCCACGCCAAGGCTCAGTCTCCGGAAAAGACCGTCGCGGCCGACCGATTCACGCAGCAACCTTGGGCGATCCTCGGTGCGACGCCCGGCGGCATCTATGGCTTGATCAAAGAACGTTGGAGCAACGGCCTATTCGGCCACTTTTTCGCCGATTGCCTCGTGCTGGACGAAGCCTCGCAGATGAACCTGCCGGAGGCGATCATGGCGGCCCTGCCGCTCAAGCCGGAGGGACAACTGATCGTCGTCGGCGATCACCGGCAGATGCCGCCCATCGTGCAGCACGACTGGCTGGCGGAGCCGCGCCGCACCTTCAAGACCTTCCGGTCCTACGAATCGCTCTTCCTCACGCTACGCGACCAAACGCCCCCGCCGCCGATGATCAAGTTCGAGCGCAGCTTCCGGCTCCACGCCGATGTCGCCGAGTTCCTCCGCCAGGAGATCTACCGGCTCGATGGCATCCCCTATCACTCGCTGCGAACGGACGTGCTGCCGCGTGTGAAATGCGATGACCCGTTCGTCGCGGCGGTGCTGGAGCCAGATCATCCACTCGTCGTCATCGTTCACGACGAGGAGGGGAGCCAGGTCCGCAACCTCTTCGAGCGCGATCTCCTCGCCCCGGTGCTGGACGCCCTGTCCGACGCCGCGCTCTACGATCAGGAGAGCCACAACGAGGGCTACGGCGTGGTCGTGCCTCACCGGGCACAGCGCGCAACGCTCAAAGAGTTCGTGGATCGCATCTCGGCATTGCAGACCCGGCCGGTGCCACCGCCGACCGTGGACACCGTGGAGCGCTTCCAAGGGGACGAGCGGACGGTCATCCTGGTCAGCGCCACCGAGAGCGATCCGGAATACTTGCTCGTCAGCAGCGAATTTCTCCTCGACCCGCGTCGCCTGACAGTCGCCCTCAGCCGGGCCAAGCGCAAGCTCATCCTCGTCGCCGCCCGGTCCGTCTTCGAAATCTTCAGCGCCGACGAGGAGACGTTCGCCAACGCGCAACTTTGGAAAAATCTGCTGCGCCGCACCTGCACCACGCTGCTGTGGGAAGGCGAGCGCTGCGGCCACCACGTCCAGGTGTGGGGCAACAGCAGAGAGCAGCGTGAGGGGCTCGGGGTCAGGGACCAAGCGTTAGGGGCGAGGAGTTAGGGGCCGGGGGTCGGGAGTCTAGGAGCGAGGAGCGAGGGGTTAGGGTCGTGAAAGGCGACCGCCGACCCAATCGATCGGAGACGCCTCCACGAGGCTCCGCATCCCGCCTCGCCTCCCCGCCTCCCTCCCCAACCCCTAACTCCTACCCCCTCGCTCCTCGCCCCTCGTACAGAAAGGAAGTTTGGCTGTGCAGCAACCTTTGACGTTCGGGATTGTTTGTGGGCAACGCGCGCCGTGGCCGGAGCTGGTGCGCCGCATCACCACAACCGAGCGCCTCGGCTTCGACGTCTTCAGCGTCGTAGACCATTTCTACGGGCTCTTCGACGTCATGGAGCCGACTCACGAGGCGTACACCGCGCTGGCCGCGCTCACGCCACACACGAGCAAGATCCGGCTCGGCGTCATGGTCGCGGGCAACACCTACCGGAACCCGGCGTTCCTCCTCAAGCAGGCCGTGACGGTGGACCACGCCTCGAACGGACGCGTCGAGTTCGGCGTCGGCGCCGGCTGGGTCGAGCGCGAGCACGAGGCCTACGGCTGGCACTTCCCGTCGGCCCGCGAGCGGGTCGAAATGTTCGCCGAGGCGCTCGAGATCTGGGACCTGCTGCAGCGCCGGGAGCGAACGACCTACGAAGGGCGCTACTACCAGCTCCTCGACGCGCCATTCGAGCCGAAGCCAATCCAAGGTCGCTTGCCGATCCTGATCGGGGCGAGCGGACCGCGCATGCTCCGCATCGTCGCGCGCTGGGCGGACAACTGGAACGCGCGCGGCACGCCCGAAGAGGCGCGAGAAGGAAACCGCCAGCTCGATGCCTACTGCGCGGAGATCGGCCGCGACCCAGCGACGATCGTCCGCTCGATCAGCCCGTCACTGAACTTCTTCGCCTCAGTCGACGAGTTCCAACGCTGCGTCGAGGCCTACTGCGCCGCCGGGTTCACCGATTTCCGGCTCCCCTGGCCCCGCAACGAGGCGCAAGAGGAGGTCTTCTACCAAGTCGCTGAGTCGGTGCTGCCGGCGCTACAGGGACGATAGGCTTATGACTCCTCCTCGTCTTCCTCTTCCTCGCGCTCCGGCTTCTCTTTCAGGCCGGCGATGAACTCGTCGATCGGGATCGCCGCCATGGTCATCAGGCGGACACTGCCCCGCGACGCCATCTCGGCGGAGACACGGGCGATCGTCAGGTTGTCCGGCGCCTCGACGATGTTGACGAAATCGTATGGCCCCAGGACGGCCCACTGGTTCAGGACCTGGACGCCCATCTGCTCCAGCTCCTTGTTGACCTCGGTGATCCGTTCCGGGTTCTCCTTGATCGTCTCAGCGCCATCGTCGGTAAGCGTCGAAAGCAAGATGAAAGTCGCCATGTCTCTCCCTCCTCTCCATCGCTGGAGACGCCCACGGATCGTCCGCGCCTTCGAATCCTCGCGTGCTCCGTGGGCCCGCGGCGCGGACCGAACGACGAGCCTGGACCAGGATCACCTGGCGTGGGCCCACCGGGGACTATACCGCCACAAATAGGAACGCGGCGTCTCGGATCACCTCCGGACGCCGCGCTCGCTCCTCGTCAACGCTCTTAGCTCTCTCCCCGGACGATCTCTCGCGCCTTCCGCAGCAACTCCGCCTGCGCCGAGGGCATGAGATACCCGTGCTGACTCTCTCCCCAGGGCCGCTTTCTCCCGAGCGCTGCGGCCGCCTCCCCCATCGCGTACGTCGCGCGGGCAACGTCCCGGTGCTCTGGGAGGCCGAGGCGATCGGCGATGGTCGCCTCATCCATGCGCTCCTCCGGATGGTCGATCAGGAAGTCAAGGACGACGCGGTGCCGCTCTTCGATGCTCCGGTAGAAAGCAACCGCCGTCTCGATATCACCCGGCTCAAACTCCTGCATCGATCAACCCTCCGCATGCGCCCCAGAGACCGCGTCCCTCGAACTGAGCCGCCGCGCTGCTAGCAGCGATCCACCCGGCGAACCGGGTATCCGGCTCGGTCGGAGCTGGGACGGCCGCGCCGGCGGCGGCAAGCTCGGCAGCCACGAGGACCCGCGCGCCGTCACGCTCGATCCAAACATCCCGCCCGTAGATGCCCTGCTCGAACCGGTTGCGCCGCTCCCGCTCCAGCCAGACCGTCTGGCCCACGACCAGGTCGCGGTTAGCCGCTGTCGCCTCGGCCGCGTAGCAAGCGTTGCCGGTTGGCACCTCGATGCCCAGGTAGCGGATGGTGACGCGCTCATCACCGATGGCGACGACCGCCGTCCGGCCATCGAGCACTTCGACCACCGTCCCCTCCATCAGCTCCGGCGTGCGCGGCGCTTCTTCGAGCTTCGCCCCGTCGGACGCTCGCGCGATCGCGGGCGCGAGGTCGATCGCCTGATTCCCAATCCACAGTGTCAGATCGCCGATGTCCGGGCTGATCAGGAAGACCAACGCCAGCCAGTGTCCCTCGCCGGGCGCGAACAGGACGCGGTCGTCCGCATCGTAGGCCGGGGAGAAGCCGAGGAACTGAGCGACCGATCCCGTCGCCACATCCAGCCCCTCCGAGAGCCCCGGCGCGCCCGTGGGAGCGAGGCGGAAATCGGCCATCTGCAGCGAGGCGTTGTCCTCCGACCAGTTCTGCGCGTGGGCGACGACGACCACCCAGTCCCCAAATCCGGGCGACGCCAGCGCCAGCTCCGGCAGCTCCGGCCCGCGCATCACCGACTCGACGGTGTAGCGGAACTGCCCAGCGGCGATTACCTGCGCCGGCTGCTCATCCTTGCGCACCGTCGCACGCTGATCGTGCACCACCGAAGTCGGCGTCGGAGTCGGCTCCGGCGTCTCGGTCGGCGTGGCGGTCGCGGTTGCGGTCGCGGTCGCCGTCTCCGAAGGCGTCGGCGATGGAGACTCCGTCGGCTCCGGCGTTTCCGTCGGCGCCTGCGTCTCGGTCGGAGCCGGCGGCTCAGTCGGCTCAGGAGTCTCCGTTGGCTCAGGAGTCTCCGTTGGCTCGGAAGTTTCGGTTGGCTCCGTCGTCGCCGTCGGAGGAACGGTCTCCGTTGGTTCCGTGGTCGGAGTGGGCGCCGGCGGCTCCGTCGCCGTTGGCTCGAGCGGCTCCGGCGTTTCCGTCTCCTCGGAAGCGGTCGTCAGCGTCGGCTCCTCTGTCGCCGTCGCGGTCGGCGGGACGGTCTCGGTCGGCGGAATGGTCTCCGTTGGCTCCTCCGTCGGCGTCCGTGTGACCGTCGGATCCTCACCACCGACACCGATCGCGATCGCCGTCTCGCTCGGTGGCGGCGTCAGCGATGGGCGGCTACCGGTGAGCGGCGTGACCGTCGGCGTGGGCGTCACAACCTTCGTCGGCGTCGGAGTCGCCGGCTGGTCGAGCGTCGCCGCGCTCTCACGCGTCGGCGTCACGTTCTCCTGCCGATCGAGCCCAGGCAGATCGGGCAATCCGGGCACGCGACCGCTGCCGAGCGCGCCGAGCGCCACGATCAAGAGGACGAGTCCGCCCAGGCGGATGATCCAATTACGGCGATTCCGCGAGGCCTTCGGCTCAATGCCGGGCAGCGGGAGCAGCGGCCGATTCCCCTCGCGGGCCACGCCATTCGACGCCACGACGACCGGAGCCGCCGCGCCATTCCTGCGCTCGCGGGCATCCTCCCGCGATCGCGGCAGCGATTCGGCCTCGCCAGCATCAAAGCGGCCAGCGCGCGACCGAGCTGGGGACTCGGCCACCGGCGGGAAATCGCCCAGATCGAGCTGCTCCAGCGGCGGCAGGACGCCCTGCGCCTCTTCTTCGCCGTGCCACCGCTTCGCAGCGCGCGACCGTTCCTCGCGACGGGCTGCGTATCGCGGCCGAGGAGCTGGCGGCTCCTCCTCGAATGGTTCCTCGTCGAACGACTCATCAGCATACGAATCCTCAGCGGCCGCAAACGACGATGCGCGCCTCACCGGACGCACCCGCGGCGTCGTCAAGAGATTGACGACGTGCGCAGCCACCGCCCTTCCCTGGGGCATGAAGAGGCGAAGCGGCTCAGGGACCCGCGCGCCGTACGGCGTTATCTGGAGCAGCAGCGTGCCATCGAGGCCGAGCGTCGGCGCCGGGCGCAGCCAATCGCGGTCGGCTTCCAACAAGATCTGCCCGTCTCGGACGAACGCCAGCCGCTCGTTCGTCACGATGAGACGCGCGGCAAGATCGGACTCATCGCCCCGGATGAGCACTCGACCTTCCCAGACGATCCCTTCAGCTTGCAGCTCGCGCCAGGCGGCATCGCGATGCCAGCCGGCAACGGGCGCTTGCTCGCCCATGAACGAATCCCCTCCCGGCCCGGGTTTGGCCTAACGGCGTGTCTCGTTCTCTTCAGCTCGTCGCGGGGCGAGCGGGGTGAGCGCGGGATCCTGGTGCCGTCAACATTCACCGTAAGCGAAACACCAACACAGTGAATCAGCACCATGTACGGACAGTCTATCACAACACTGGAAGCCTGTCATTCAAGCTTCCTATTGTGACAATTAGTCAATGACCGCTATTTGGTTGCATAACCTGCATTACGCAAATTGGGGAAGAAAGGAGGCGCCGGGGCCGTGGAAATCGTGACCACCGGGAACGGCCCAACAATCGTCGGGGCAGGACCTGCCTCGCCGCCAGAGGATATCGCACGAGACGGTCCTGTGCCCGGCAGAGGATACCGTGGACGCGGAACCTATGCCGATCCCAAGACTTGTGCACGCTCCCGCGCCCCCTCGCGGCACGAGAAAGACGGGCCTGTGCCCGTGTGTCGTCCGCGGGCCGACAACATGCATCGAAACGGCGCCACAGGTGCCCCAAACGAAAACGACGTGGTGGCCACACCTCGTCCCGAATTGCGGCAACCCGCCCCGCCGCGTGCGATTCAAATTGGCGCCAAATGATCGGAACACTAACGGCCCTACGGGCCGACAATCATCGCCGCCCTCGGGCCAGTTCCAGCCCCCGACACTTGTGCTCGCCCTGGCGCCCGTGCCCGCCCTCGTCCGACCCTTACACGGCAGGCGGCAAAGAACCGGCCAGCAGCGCCAAATGCAACACCAGGTGATTGGCCGGATCGGCCGGATCGCGATGCGTCAGCTTCGCGATCTGCTTGAGGCGATACGCGAGAGTGTTGCGATGCACCCCAAGCCGGTTCGCCGCGGCGACATGCGATCCGCCCGCTTCGAGATACGCGAGCAAGGTCCGCCGGAGCGTGCCACGCCGATCGCGCGTGACCAGCTCACCCAACGCCTCACGCATGAACTCGGTGAGCTGAGGCGTGCCCCAGAGGTGATAGAGGAGACGATAGGCGCCGAGGTCCGCCAGGCTGTCGAACCGCGCAATCGGGCCCGGGATGAGCCCCCCGGCGAGCAACGCCGCCAGGAAACGCGCCTCCCGGGTGATGCCGGGCAGCGCAGCGGTCCCCACGCCGACGGACGAAACCGCCAGCCAGCTGCGGTCACCAGCCGCGGGCAGACGCCCAGGGGGAACCTGACGCCGGAGCGCCGGCGACCGAATCGGCGCCTCGGAGCGCAGCTCGATCAACGCGGCGCACGCCCCATCGATCGTCCCCGCTTCATGAACCGTCCCCAGCGGAGTCAACGCGCGAGAGAGCGCACCAGCATCGAACGCGGGCGAGGCGAGCACCACCCGATACCGCCCGCTCGCCGGCAACCCGAGGACCAGCGCGGCGCGAGCGGGATCGCCAGCCGCGCCGGTGAGAAGCGATCCCAGCGCCGAAGCACGCGCTGGTCCTCGCGGTCGCGCATCCGCCGCCCGCTGCAGCGCCGCCTCGACCGCCATCGCCAAGCGCTCACTCGCCAGTCGCACCAGCGCGCGCCGCTCCGGCTCGACGGGCCCAAGCCACAACGTGTTGCCGCTTCCGAGCCGGATGCCGAGGCGCCCCGCCTGCCAGCCATCCCCAGAAGGCTGGCTCCCCGGCGACGGCACCGCGGCCGCGGACGTCGCCACCGTCAGCGCGCCCTGCGCGTCAACGATCGCCGCCTGCACCCCCAAGAAGCTCGCCCCGATCGCGAGAATCTCCGAGAGATCGGCTCCCGTCGAGGCGGCGCCCACCAGCAGGCGGCCAAGCTCGGAGCCCGCCCGGTAGAATTCGCCCCGACGCTCGGTCAGCAGCCGGTTGATGTCGCTTTCGAGGTCGGGCGTGAAAGGATCTGCGATGAGCACCGGCAGGGAATCGGGCGGCGTCACTGGCTGGTCAACAACGACGCCTGCTACCCCGCGTCCCGCGAGCTCGAGCAGCAAGATCCCGAGCGAAATCCCGGACTCCGAGACGACGCGGGAGGGCACGATTACCAGCTCGTCGCCACGAATCGTCGGGAGCATCGGCGGCGTCGCGCGGACGGTGACCGCCCAGCTCAGCCCACGGTCAACAAGGGAATCGACACCGTTGTGCGACGCCCGACTCGGCGCCGCCTTTCCATTCAGACTGACAAGCTGCAGACGAGGCTCCCAGGTCAGCAAATCGCCAAGTGTGATCTCGGGCATCGTAGTCGCCATGTCGCCTCCCTCTCGCCTCCGAGGGAGGCAGGAATTGGTCATCACGCACAACTCTTGGGGCGCGCCGAACAACGCGCGCTTTCGATCGCAGCATAATCGTGAGAAACGCGCATGTCTTTGGACGCTTTGCACAAACTACGCCGGGGGTTGATCTGGCCCAAGGCCGTTCCCAGCCGCTCCCACTGGCTCGTGGCGCTCGCGAGCCTGATCGGCGCCGCCAGCTTCCTCTATCCATTCCTCTTGCCGGCCGTGACGGCTCGCGCGGCGAGCCCCCACGCGGCGGATGCACCGCTCCTCTTCGCCGCGATCACCGCTCTCTGTCTCATCGCGATCGCGGCAGCGTTCGAAGGAGACAGCGCGGCGCGACGATCTCCCGCTAAGACCGTCGCCCTGCTCGGCGTCCTCGTCGCGATCGACGCGACGCTGCGCCTCGTGCCGACCTTCCTCGGCGCCTCACCGATCTTCCTTTTGATCATCCTGACCGGCGCGGTCTTCGGGCCGGTGTTTGGCTTTCAGATGGGCGCATTGACGCTCCTCGTCTCGGCCTTCCTCACCGGCGGCGTTGGCCCCTGGCTTCCTTTTCAAATGTTGGGCGCTGGTTGGATGGGCCTGACCGCCGGCTGGCTCCCCCGCTCGAGCTCGCCCCGGCGGCGACTCGTCATGCTCGCCGCGTTCGGTGCCGGCTGGGGCTTCCTCTTCGGCGCCATCCTCAATTTGTGGTCGTGGCCGTTCACTGCCCCCGGCGCGAGCGAGGCGGTCGGACTGTACTGGGCGCCCGGCCTCTCCTTCCGGGAGACACTGGAGCGGTACGCGGCGTTCTATCTCACCACGTCGCTTGTCTACGACCTCTTCCGCGCGGCCGGCAACGCCGCCCTCGTGCTCGCCCTGGGCGCCCCGGCACTGCGGGTGCTCGAGCGCTATCACGACCGGTTCGGCTGGGAGCCGTGGACCGAAGCAGCGCCTTCCCCAACACGCTCCGGACCGACCAGCACCGGGCAAACGACCGCACCCCAGACCACGTCGTAGGCCCCGTCACCGACCGCGCCCCGCCCTCTTCTAACTGACTCGCGCCACCCCTTCCGCAACCGGCCGTTCGGTGTGCTACTATGTACGTACACCCCAACGCCCCAAGTGAGACCCGCATCGGCACGAGCCGTTTGCCGTGACAAGGTGGCACATCTTGTGTTCTGCTGCCAGGTCGCTATACTACCCCTTGCCCGTGCGCCATAGGTTGGCGCCACGGACATCTACCACCACATCATCTAGTGCTTGCGCTTGACAAGCGGAGCCCCAGATGATATAGAACATATGTTCTTCTCCCCGCGTGGCGACTTGGGGAGGAACGCCACGAAAGGAAGGGCAACGTCATGCCAGGAGATCGCCAGGGCGCCCTCGGGCGCCGGACGTTCGCGGGAACGCTTTCTGCACACTGGGAAGGGTAGTGGGCGCGAATATGAACGATGAGGGAGGATCCAAGGTGAGTGACGAGCAGACTCGACGGGGTTTGACGATCCCGCGGCGCTTCACCAAGCCTGGCGAAGACCCCTTCGCCACCATCGAGTGGACGAAGCGCACCTCCCGCATCACAAATCCGGATGGCTCGGTCGTCTTCGAGATGAAGGACGCCGAGGTCCCGGCACCTTGGTCGCAGGTCGCGACCGACATCATGGTCTCCAAGTACTTCCGCAAGGCCGGCGTTCCTCAGTACGACGAGCACGGCAAGCCGCTGCTCAATGAGGATGGCAGCCCGGTCCTCGGCCCGGAGCGCTCGGCCAAGCAGGTGATCCACCGGCTCGCCGGCGCCTGGCGCTGGTGGGGCGAGCAGCACGGCTATTTCGCCACGCCGGAGGACGCCCAAGCCTTCGAGGACGAGCTGAAGTACATGCTCGTCCACCAGATGGCCGCGCCCAACTCGCCCCAGTGGTTCAACACCGGCCTGAACTGGGCCTACGGCATCACCGGCCCGGCCCAGGGCCACTACTACGTCGATCCCGAGACGGGCGAAACGAAGGAAAGCCACGACGCCTACACCCGCGCCCAGGTCCATGCCTGCTTCATCCAGAGCGTCGAGGATGATCTCGTCAATCCCGGCGGCATCATGGACCTCTGGGTGCGCGAGGCGCGCATCTTCAAGTACGGCTCCGGCACCGGCACCAACTTCTCGAAGATTCGCGGCGAGGGCGAGCCCCTCTCCGGCGGTGGCTCCTCCTCCGGCCTGATGAGCTTCCTCAAGGTCGGCGACCGCGCGGCTGGCGCGATCAAGAGCGGCGGCACCACCCGGCGCGCCGCGAAGATGGTCGTTCTCGACGCCGACCACCCTGACATTGAAGACTTCGTTGTTTGGAAGGCCCGCGAGGAGCTCAAGGTCGCCGCGATGGTCGAGGGGATGAAGCACCTCTCGCCGGAGCAGAAGGCGCTCGCCGATAAGTTCGGCCTGAAGCTCGATTACGACTTCAACGGCGAGGCCTACCAGACCGTCTCCGGGCAGAACGCGAACAACTCCGTCCGCGTCACCAACGACTTCATCCGCGCGGTCGAGGAGGACGGCGATTGGAACCTGATCCGCCGGACCGACGGCAAGGTCGCTCGGACGATCCGCGCGCGCGATCTATGGCACAAGATCGCCGAGGCGGCGTGGCGCTCCGCTGATCCGGGCGTGCAGTTCGACACCACCATCAATGAATGGCACACCTGCCCGGAGAGCGGCCGTATCAACGCGAGCAACCCCTGCTCCGAGTACATGTTCCTCGACAACACCGCCTGCAACCTCGCCAGCCTCAACCTCCTCAAGTTCGTGGATGTCGAGACGGGGCAGGTGGACATCGAGGCGTACCGGCACGCCATCCGCCTCTGGACGATCGTCCTCGAGATCAGCGTCCTGATGGCGCAGTACCCGAGCGAGGAAATCGCCCGGCTCTCGTACGAGTTCCGCACGCTCGGTCTCGGCTACGCCAACCTCGGCACCGTCCTGATGCTGCGCGGCCTGCCGTACGATAGCGACGAGGCGCGCGCCTTCGCCGCCGCGATGACCGCGATCATGACGGGCGAGGCCTACGCGACCAGCGCCGAGCTGGCCAAGCACCTCGGCCCCTTCCCCGGCTACGCGAAGAACGAGCGCCACATGCTGCGGGTCATCCGCAACCACCGGCGCGCCGCGTACGACGCTCCGGCGGAGGAGTACGAGGGCCTGTCCGTCCTGCCGATGGGCCTGAACGCGCAGCTGGCGCCGGCCGATCTGGTCAGGGCCGCGCGGGAGGCGTGGGACCGGGCGCTTGCCTGGGGCGAGCTCTACGGCTATCGCAACGCCCAGACGACGCTGCTCGCGCCCACCGGCACCATCGGCCTGCTGATGGACTGCGACACCACCGGTGTCGAGCCGGACTTTGCGCTGGTCAAGTTCAAGAAGCTGGCCGGCGGCGGCTACTTCAAGATCGCCAATCAGAGCATCGAGCCCGCGCTCAAGAACCTCGGCTACAGCCCGGAGGAGCGCAAGGCGATCCTCACCTACGTCCTCGGCACCCTGAGCCTCGACGGCGCGCCGCACATCAACCGCGAGAGCCTGAAGGCGAAGGGCTTCACCGATGAGGACCTGGATCGCGTCGAGCAGGCGCTGCCGGGTGTCTTCGAGCTCTCCTTCGCGCTCTCGCCCTGGGTGCTCGGCGAGGAGGCGCTGGCGCGGGCTGGCATCAGCATGGCCGACGCCAGCAAGCCCGGCTTCGACCTGCTGCGAGCGCTCGGCTTCACCCGCGAGCAGATCGAGGAAGCGAACGAGCACATCTGCGGCACGATGACCATCGAGGGTGCGCCGTATCTCAAGCCGGAGCACCTGCCGGTCTTCGACTGCGCGAACAAGTGCGGCAAGAAGGGCACGCGCTTCATCCATCACCTCGGCCACATCAAGATGATGGCCGCCGTCCAGCCGTTCCTCTCCGGCGCGATCTCCAAGACGATCAACATGCCGAACGAGGTCACGGTTGAGGACATCGAGGAGGCGTACACGGCCTCCTGGAAGCTTGGCCTCAAGGCGATGGCCCTCTATCGCGACGGCTCCAAGCTGAGCCAGCCGCTCTCCACCCGCTCCGAGTCGAAGGACGAGGAGGCCGCCGAGGCTAAGGCGATCTCCGAGGAGGAGATCCAGCGCCGCATTGACGAGGCAGTCGCCGCCGCGGTGGCGAAGGTCAAGGCCGAGGCGGAGCGCGAGCGTGAGGAAGCTGTCGCGGCCGCCCGCGCCGAGATGGAGCGCGAGCTGGCGGCGCGTCAGCCTCGCCCGTACCGGCGGCGGCTCCCGGCCAAGCGGCGCGGCTTCACCCAGGAAGCGCGCGTCGCCGGGCACAAGGTCTTCCTCCGGACCGGCGAGTACGAGGACGGCACGCTCGGCGAGATCTTCATCGACATGCACAAGGAGGGCGCGGCCTTCCGCTCGATGATCAACTGCTTCGCCATCGCGATCTCCAAGGGCCTGCAGTACGGCGTGCCGCTGGAGGAGTTCGTGGACACCTTCACCTTCACCCGCTTCGAGCCGCAGGGTATGGTGACCGGGCACCCGAACATCAAGATGGCGACGAGCATCATCGACTACGTCTTCCGCGTGCTCGGCCTCGAGTACCTCGGCCGCACCGACCTCGCTCAGGTTCCGCCGGAAGACGTGCCGGAGCCGGAGGCGAGCGGCGCCGGGGATGCAACGGTCGATCTCGGCGCCCCGAAGGTGGTCGCGAGCGCGGAGTCCGCGCCCGAGTCCGCGCCGGTCGAGCCGGATCAGCCGTCCACGCCGCCCGTCGCCACCGCCGCGCCGGTCGCGTCTCCGCCGAAGGCCTACGCCAATGGCCATACTGGCAGCAGCGGCGCGCCGCTGAACGGCCTCCATGTCCAAGCGAACGGCTCAGCGACCGCGGTCCTCGCGCCGCAGAGCGCCATGGACGCCCAACTCTCCGAGCTGATGGGCGACGCCCCCTTCTGCGACGTCTGCGGCCATATCACCGTCCGCAACGGCGCTTGCTACAAGTGCCTCAACTGCGGCAACAGCCTCGGCTGCTCATAATATTGAACGATTCCGCACCAGGGACTGGGCCGACTTCGGTCCAGTCCCTGGCGTTTGAGTCCATCGACAGGGGGAACGCTTCAGATGCTCTGGCATCTTGCCCAAGAGAAGGATTTGGTGATCCTTGGAGACAATGACGACGTGCTTCCATGCTTTCCGGACGAATCCTTTCAGCTTATCTATATTGATCCCCCTTTCAACACAGGAAAGCTGCAGCAGCGCGTGACCTTGCGTACCGAGCAAGCAGAATCGGGAGAACGCATCGGATTCCAGGGGAAACGCTATCGCGCAACGAGGATCAGTACCATCGCATATCGCGACGTGTTTGACGATTACCTTTCGTACATTGAACCCAAGTTGCGTCAGGCGCATCGCCTTCTCAATCCAAGCGGAACACTGTACTTTCATATCGATTATCGAGAGGCACACTACTGCAAAGTGCTTCTCGATTCCATCTTCGGCCGTGAGTGCTTCTTGAATGAAATCATCTGGGCATACGATTACGGCGGTCGGCCGCGCGATCGGTGGCCAGCCAAGCACGACACGATTCTGGTTTACGTCAAGAACATGGGGAAGCATTTCTTCGACCAAGAGGCTGTGGATCGAATTCCGTACATGGCTCCAGGACTCGTGACGCCCGAGAAAGCGGCGCGTGGCAAGGTGCCCACGGATGTCTGGTGGCACACCATTGTTCCAACGAACGGTCGTGAGAAGACCGCCTATCCGACTCAAAAGCCCGAAGGTATTTTGCGTCGAATAATTCAAGCATCGTCTCGCCCGGGAGATTGGGTGCTCGACTTTTTTGCTGGTAGTGGAACAACAGGCGCTGTTGCCCAACAACTTGGACGCAGGTTCGTGCTAATCGACAACAATCCGGAGGCGATCCGGGTCATGCATCGGCGACTTCGCCCGAACAATTTGGCATTCGTTGACTCCGCTGGAAGATCGCTGTCGACTCTAGAGAGTCCTACCGGCCATTTATCGTTCGCGCAAAAGTCTCTCGAGGAATTGACTTATGGATGTTGAGACCCAAATGCTCGCGGCATTATCACAGGAGATTGAGCGAGACTACTCAAGTGATACCAACAAGCTTTGGGTAGGAAGCCCTTTTGCCTGGATTCGCGCGTGAGCAAGGCGACAACGCGGGGCTATCGGTGAACGGCTTGTTGCAGGTTGGTTTTGTCTTGGACTCTCGCCATTTCAAGCGCATTGCTGGATCTTACCAAAATCCATTCTATTGCAATACGTCATTGGCATTATGGGACAGCATACTGGGGCTCAAGGCCAAGAAACTGCTTGGCTTAGCGTCAATCCAGCTCATCCTCTTTCGTGGTTGAAGGACGACGGCGGGACACTGGCTGATGCCTGGCAGGTATTCCAGCGAATGATTCACGAGCGGGAGACTCAGGTATCTCAAGAGTTAGAGGTCTCGGCTCTGTGAAGATAGCTACCGTTGCCGTCACTGCCACTCTACGTGTCGCGCTCGCCGCTGGTTCTTTGGGGCTCCTCCGCCACTCAATCCTCCACCCAATCCCGCGTTAAGAACAGCCAAAACGCGAGACCGGCGTACCGGCCATACGGCTGAAACCGCTCGACAATCTCCGCGTCCGGCACCGACTCCCGCCCCACCAGCCGGGCATACTTCGGCCGCGTCCAAGAATCGAGAATCAGCCACGAATACCGGCCAAGCATCATCATGATGTGCGCCGCCGCGTATGGCCCGACTCCCGGTAATGCCAGCAACCGCTTCCGCAGATCCTCGTCCGAAAGCTCCTCCGGCGTCGCCCGCCCCAGCCACTCCAGATCGACGTCACCCGCCACCACCAATTGCGCCAGCGCCCGCAGGTAGCGCCCACGATAGCCGCTGCGCACCACCTGGCGATAGAACTCCTCGTCGGCCGCGGCCATCGCCGCCGGACTCGGGAACGTCCGCCCCTCCACGCCCGTCGGCGGCGCGCCGTCCGCTGGCTCCCCGAGATGCTCCACCAGCGCATTGACCATCCGCACCGTCGCCGACCACGCGCAATTCGTCGTGCAGATCGTCTTGA
>CALGSZ010000120.1 GCA_937901745.1 uncultured Chloroflexota bacterium
GCTCTTCCTCGAGCACCCTACGGTGCATGAGGAGTGTCGAGATGGCCACGACCTCGCGGAACGTGTGCTCGGCGCCCTTGAACCGATAGATGAGAGAATCGGCTCCTTCCAGGTACACGAAGTGCGCCCACTTGCCGACCACATCGGCGCCACTGAACTGCAAGGCGTCGTAGAGGTCCCAGAGGTATTCCTCGCCGTAGAAATCGTCGTCATCCATCTTCGCCACGACATCGGCGGTGGTTGCCGAAAAGCCAATGTTGAATACCTCGCCCAACGGCACCGACTCGCTGACGGGGACCACTTCGCGAAGCTGCACGCCCTCGGCCGCAGCCAGGTCTTCGAGCCACGCCCTATCGACGTCGATCCCGTGGGGCACCAAGACGAGACCGACATTCGGATAGGTCTGTTTTCCGAGAGTCCTCATGAGATCTTCGAGGCGATGGGGGCGCCTAGTGGCAACCATGACTTCGATCAGCGGAGTAGTGTCGCCCACTTTGCCTAGGACGGCCGCAACGTCGGTGTGGAGGCTGTAGTTTCTGACAAGATCCCTTACGTCCGGATGTGTCAGCCGCGCCCGCAGTACCTCTGAGCGAAGCAGCGCTCTCACCATACGATCTGCTTCCGTCTCGTCAGCTACGTGGATTCCGTACTCCACAGACATATCGGGCACGACCACAGCCGTACCACTTGCTACGAGAGGTGCCATCAGGCTGGGAACCGCGGGGCCAGAGAGGCGTAGCACTTGGTATTCCTTGGCGAGTGAACACAGCTCGGCAGACGTGCGGAACAATGTCGAATCGATGCGCCGTTCAACGAGGTCTACTTCTGCGACAGCCTTCGACCTACGGGCCTCCATCGGATTGTGCAAGGCGGGCGCTATACGGCCTGTTCGGTCAACCAGTCTGCCGGGGTACTCATCCGTCGGGGAGATCTCGGCTCCCACGATCACATCAAACATCTCGCGGTGAATCTGAGCGAGAGGAGATGGTGCCTCGTCCCAAAGCACCGTTTGTATTCGCAGCCGGTGTGCCTCATCGACGATCTCCCTGAAATCTGTCGATCTCATCAGTTCGACGGTCGTCGACGAGTCGACCATCAGGAAGGACGGTCTCAGTGTCGTGAGCTGCTCATGCCAGTTTCGGAGGTCGAAGTCGAAGAGTTGCACCTCCGTGGAGAGCTGGGCGGCCAGGTCCTTCGACAAGGCCCCGACAACAGGAATCGGAAAGCGCGGCACGGACGGGGCCGCGGCATTCGACTCCTCGACAGGGGTCGCCGGCACGCTCGTGGTTTGGCTGCTGCTGTTGGGAGATGGCCGCTCGGCGGGTTGCGGTCGAGGCAACGACTTGGGACGTTCCATCAACGTTCGGACAATCGTGTATGGAAGTGCAAACACGTAGAGCGGATTGCGACGGACCTTCCCGAGCTCTGCTCCGAGCCGCCACCACCTACGTTGGCGCAATGAAGCAAGTTTCCAGTCCCTGACTGCAACCCGGTACTTCAGCTTTGCGTTGTCTCGCTCCAGCCGGCTCAGGCGTCGGAGGGACGCTTCGGTGGATTGAAGTGTTCGGGCCTTCGAGGCGAGTTGGCGCTGAGTCTGCTCCAACGCCCCTTTCACGGCGAGGTATTCGTTTCGAAGGCGCTCCAGGTCAGCCGCCAGCCGTTCTACCTGGATCTCCGCCTGGGTAGCGCGTTCCCTCTCCGATTTCAGAATCTTCTCGAGCGCTCCCGTTGTCTGCCGCAACTGATCGAGCTCTTTCCTGTCCTTCTCAGCGCGACTCTCGAAGGATGCGAGCGCCGCCTTCATCTTGGTTAGTTCTTGGTTGGTCCGGTTCAGGTTCGTTCTGGCGTCGTGGAGCTCCTGCTGGATCCCAAGGACCGTGGAGAACGCAGCTGCCCTCAATGCGTCGAGGATCTTTGGATCCGACTCCCCTGCCTTTTCGGCTACGACCCGAAAGTACCGGTCTTCGATCGTCGCAAACGTGACGCTGAAGTACTGATCGAGAAGGTCGTACAGCTCGTCGGGAAAGAAGACCTGTTTGTGATCGTGGTGATGGAGAAGCCCAAATGGTGTCGTGAGCACGACCCGACCTTCGGGCTTCAGGACTCGATGCACCTCGC
>CALGSZ010000121.1 GCA_937901745.1 uncultured Chloroflexota bacterium
CGGCGCGAAACTCGCCTATGCGACACCAATAATCGCGGCGACCTTTACGCTGGCTCATGACGCAGCGGCGGGAAGGCGCACATTGCCGCGAGAGTCTGACTGCGTCTGTCCCGCTGGTACGACCGAGGTCACACGCTATCTCCCGGCCCATCTAGGGAAATGTGCCGCTTGTCTTCCCGGTTACTACTACCGGCCACAAACCGGGCAGTGCATTCAGGGGCGGACCCGCATCCTCGCGACATTCACCGACAAAATCTGCGCGGCGGCCGCCTCAATCAGCGGACCATAGGCGCGGAGCTCCCGGCCCCTCACCAGGGAACGTAGTTGACCCAAAACCTGAGGCGCGCTGTCGACGAAGCCACCGGGGGCGGCAAGGAGAGCAGCAATGATCTAATGACTGCGCATCTCCTTGCCGCCCGCCGAGGCCGAGCTGGTTGATCGCGGATTGCGGCCTCCCGAGACTGAAGACAGCCGCATCCTGCCAGCGCTCGTTGCGCCGTGACCCGGACGGCCTCCCGCCGATCGTGACCCGTAGACCGCCGCCCCGACTACGACTCCTCGCGCCGCAAGATCCAGATCCCTTGGTTCTTGTTCGAGAGGTAGATGTAGCCGCGGCTGTCGACCAGCACATCCTCGCTCTGGAGCACCAGCTTGTCCGGCGGCTGCGGCCCGAAGCGCTCCGTCGGATCCGGCGGAATGAAGTACGCCACCTCCCGCGGCAGTCTCGGATTCTCGATGTCGAAGATCCGCAGGCCGGCGTTGAAGTAGGTCACATAGACGGTGTCCGTCGAGTGATCCGTGTACGGGCTGTGATAATGCTGGTTGAAGTTGTGCGGCCCGAAGCGTCCGCCCTTCTCGCAGAAGTCACGATACGGTGAGCCAGGCGGCGGCTCCGGCACCGGGAAGATCGAGACGAGCACGGGATTGGATGGATCGGAGGTATCGACCACCGAAACGTGGTTCAGCGGCTCTTCACACGAGCTCCGGATCGCCTCGGACGCCACCAATGTGAGATTCCGCTCCGGCAGCGGCAAGACGCTGTGGACACCAATCGAGGCCAGGAACGGCGGACTGAAGTCCAGCTGCCCCACCTTCCTCGGCTGGCTGATGTCGCTGATATCGAGAATCACGAGGCCAGCGGCGCCGTAGGGGAGGTAGACGAGGTTCCCGACCACATACGGAGGTCCGTGCACCGACACGCCAGGCTCGGCGATCTCCGGATTCTGCTCGGGCAGAGACCACCGGCCAACTTCCCGCGGCGATGCCGGATCGCTGATGTCGATGATGACATAAATGTTTTCGCTGTACCCCGGCATGCCGGCCGCGAGATGGACGTAGGGGCCGCCCGCGTAGAAATTGCGATGCGTGCCCGACCCGCCGGTCCGATACTGCCCGAGCAATTGAGGATTGACCGGATCCTGGCTGAGATCCCAGATGAGCACACCCTCCTCGGACGGAGCGTTGGGGTCGCCGCCCCAGCTCTCCGGCTTGTGCTCGAGGGAGGTGATCATCTTGCCCTCGGCGACTTCCATCTGGATCGTCCAGGTGTTCTCCGGACCATCAATGAAGTTCACAACCCGCGGCTGGCTCGGGTCGGTGACGTCCATGATCGTCCAGCCACCGTGCCACAAATGCCCCATGTAGAGGAGCCACCGGCCGTCAACCTCTTGAATCGCCAGCTTGAAAGCGCCGCCACGCCCATCAACGTCCGAATAGGCGACGGGGACGATGCCCTGGGCTTCGTACCCAGTCAATTCGCCAGCCGCTGGGGTGGCTGCTTCCGGCGACTGCATCGACCGGGCGCTCGAAACAGCGCCAATGCCGTACAGCCCGGTCAGCGTCAGCGCGGCGCCCGCGCCAGCAATGAACTGCCGCCGAGAGATCCCACTGGCCCCGACCATGGTGTCTACCTCCTCGGTGCATTGAGCGGATACCGGTGGGGATTTCTACATGCCGCAAGGCACGGAGGACGAAACGCATTATATCACTCAGAATTTATGTGAAAACTATACGTACGCTCTGATCATTCGTGCGAATATGACATTCGTCTTCTTCACGCCACTGGCAACACTGGTTATCGCTAACATCTTCATTCGCCAACGAAACGGTCAGCGTACCGAAGTGATAAAGTGCTGAGTGCGGGACTGAGAGTGCTGGGTGCTGAGTGCTGAGTGAGCAGGCATAGGTCGGCGCGGGCGGGCCATGGACCGAAGCACGCGATCTCGCGATGCACAGTGACGCGATCGAGCACGGGAGTAAGTCCGGCTCTTCCGTCGGCGCGTGCTTGACCATCGCAGTCGGCGGCGAACGTTGCCGGTGAAGGAAAGTGGGTGCCGGCCTGGCTGTGGCGATCGCGCCGCGACGAATGCCAAGCGAGTCAGCCGGCTTGGAATCCGGCGATGAGCGCCGAGCGAGCGGGCGCCGGCCTACACCGCTGCCAGCTCTAGGGATTCCATGGGTGGCGCCGGGGTCGGCTTAGCTTCCGGCGTCTCGTTCGGCAAGATCAGCGGAGCGCCGGTGCGCGGGTCGCGGATCACGGTCGCCTCGATGCCGAAGACGGCGCGCAACAGGTCTGGGGAAAGCACCACGGCCGGCGGCCCAGCAGCGGCGACCTCTCCTCCCTTCATCACGACGAGATGGTCCGCATAGCGCGCGGCCAGGTTTAGGTCGTGCAGGATCATGACGACGGTGCGCCCCTCGCGCCGGTTCAGTGCCCGCGCTAGGTCGAGCAAGCCGATCTGGGCGGCCATGTCGAGAAACGTCGTCGGTTCGTCCAGGAGGAGCACCGGCGTATCCTGCGCCAACGCCATGCCGAACCAGGCCCGCTGCCGCTGGCCGCCGGAAAGCGTCTCCACATCGCGCAGCCGCAAATCCTCGAGTCCGCAACGGCTCAACGCGGCTTCGACAGCGGCCTCATCAGCAAGCCGCCACTGCCGCAAGAGCCCCTGATGGGGATAGCGCCCAGAGGCGACGAGATCCTCCACGACGAAGCCCGGAGGCGCGGTCGGCCCCTGCGAAAGGAGCGCAAGCCGGCGCGCGAAGGCGCGATGCGAGCCACGATGGACCTCCTGCCCGCCCAGCGTCACCTTTCCCCCCACCGGCTTCAGAAGCCGGGCACAGGTGCGTAGCAAGGTCGACTTGCCGCAGGCATTCGGGCCGATGATCGCGGTAATGGCTCCGGCCGGCAGATCGAGCGAGATGTCCTTGAGCACCATGACCTGACCGTAGCCAGCCCGCAGCTGGCGAATCCCGATCCCGGTGTCGTCCGCGCGCGGCGGCTCGCCGTCCAGCGGAAGGGCGCTGCGCGGCACGCAGAAGGGATATCCATGCTCCGGGTGGGGGAAGACGTCACACTCGACCCCGTAGAGTTCGGCCAGCAACGAGGGTTCCAGCACCTCGGCCGGCGTCCCTTCCCGCAGAATGCGGCCATCCTTCAGCGCGACGATCTTGTGGCTGGCGCGCGCCGCCTCGTTCACGTCGTGGAGGACCATCACGATGGTGCGGCCCTCCTCTGCGTTGAGCCGCTTGATGAGATCGATCACCTCGATCTGGTGCGCGATGTCGAGGAAGGTCGTCGGCTCGTCCAGCAGCAGGAGCGGCGTCTCTTGCGCAAGGATCATCGCGATCCACGCGCGCTGTCGCTGCCCGCCGGAGAGATGGTCGACCGGGTGATTGCGTAGCTCCGTCATCCCGGTCAGCGCGAGCGCTTTCTCGACCGCCTCCAAGTCTCGCCGGGTGGGCGGTTGGAGTAGTGACTGGTGTGGATAGCGCCCCCGCCGCACGAGATCCTCGACCGTGATCCCCTCGGGCGCCGTCGCTTGCTGTGAGAGGAGACCAAGGCGCCGCGCTACCTCACGCGTCGGCAGGTGATGGATGAGCTGGCCATCGAGAATCACGGAGCCGCCCGCCGGACGGAGGACGCGAGCCAGCGACTTTAGCAAAGTGGATTTGCCGCAGCCGTTCGGACCCAGGATCGTCGTGATGGTGCCGTCCGGAATGCTGAGGCTCAAGTCGTGCACGACGGGCTGATCGTTATAGGCGACACTGACGTGCTCGGATCGCAGCCGGCTGGATTGGCCATTCGTCATCATCTGGCGACTACACCCTCACGTTCGCCCGGTACAACAGGAAGAGGAAATAGGGCGCCCCGACCGCGCCGGTGACCACCCCGACCGGCAGCGAGACCGGCAAGGCGTGCTGGGCGATCATGTCCGCCCCGAGCAGGAAGAGTGCGCCGAGAACGCCGGTAAAGATCATGACGCTGCCGGAGAGCGGCCCGGCCAGCATTCGCGCGATGTGCGGCACCATCAGCGCCACGAAGCCGATCGGCCCGGCCAGCGCGACGGCCACCGCCGCGAGAGCGCAGGCTGAGACAATCAGGCCGAGGCGCGCGCGTTCCAGCGGCAGGCCGAGGCTACGGGCCACGCCATCCCCAAGCTGCAGGGCGCGCAGCTGCCAGGTGAGCGCGACCGCGATCGGCGCGATCACTAGCAGCAGCCCGGTCAAGAGCTTCACATCCCCCCAGTCGCTGCCGTAGATGGAGCCCATCTGCCAAACGACGGCCGGCCGCACCTGCTCGACCGGATAGCGGACGGAGAGATAGTTCGTGCCCGCCCGCAGCATCGCCCCGATCCCGATGCCGACGAGGATCAGGCGATTCGGAGAGATGCCGCCCTTCCAGGTGAGCACGTAGATCGCCATCGCGGTCAGCGCCGCCCCGGCGAAGGCCGCCGCCGGCAGCAGGGCGAGATCGAAGCCAGTGACGATCCAGAAGACCGCGAAGAGTCCCGCCCCCTCGCTGATGCCGATGACATCGGGTGAGACGAGCGGGTTGCGCACGAGCCCCTGGAAGATGCTGCCGGACATCGCCAGCGCCGCACCGATCAGGATGGCGCAGATGACGCGCGGCAAGCGCAGGGTGCGCACCACGGTCAGCCGTTCCGGATCGCCCTGCCCGACAACCGCCTTGACGACCCCGGAGAAGGGGATCGAATAGCTGCCGAGCGTCATCGCGTAGGTCGCGAGGAGCAGGAGCAGGACACTGGCGATGAGAGCGAAGAGGAGAACGCGGTAGTTGACCCGCAGCGCGACGAAGCGGCTCCGAACGGTGATGTGACCTGGCCGGCGCGGGGAGGCAGCGTAGTCGAAGACAGCCATCGCTAGTTCGCCAGCGCGCGCTGCCGCGCCAGGTAAATGAGGAAGGGCGCGCCGACCAACGCGGTCACCACCCCCGTCTGCAACTCGCTCGGCTTGGCCACCACCCGGCCAACTACATCGGCGCCCGTCAGGAAGATGGCTCCGACGAGGAGCGAGTAGGGCAGCACCCACCGGTAATCCGGTCCCACGATCGCGCGCACGATGTGTGGCGTGGCGAGCCCCACGAACCCAATCGGCCCGGCCACCGAGACGGCGGCGCCGGTAATCAGGACCACGAGGATGGAGCAGAGCAGACGGATGCGAGCGGTCCGCATCCCGAGCGCCTGCGCGGTCTCGTCCCCGAGGCTGAGCACGTTGAGCTGGTGCCCGAGGAACAGGCAAACGATCGCGCCGCCGACAAGGAACGGCGCCACCACCCAGAAAGTATCCAGCCCGCGCCCCGCGACCGACCCAACCAGCCAGAATCGCGCGACATCGAGCGTCTGCTCGTCAAGGAGGATCAGCGCGCTGGTCCACGCCCCCAGCAGGGAGGACAACACGACTCCCGCCAGCGCCAGCTTCACCGGGGATGGCCCGCCCCGCCCCGCGGAAGCGATGAAGAGGACCACCATCGCGGCGCCGAGCGCCCCGGCAAAGCCGAACCAGAGGTATTGGGAGGGCGTGGTCAGCCCGAGGAAATAGACGGCGGTGACGATCGCGAAGCTGGCGCCGCTGCTGACCCCGAGGATCGCCGGCTCCGCCAGTGGGTTCCGCGTGACCGCCTGCATCGTCGCCCCGGCGACCGCCAGGCCGCCACCGACCGCTAGGCCGATGATGGTGCGCGGCAAGCGCAACGAGCGGATGACCGTCTGGTCGTAGGATGACTTGTCATAGTGGAACAGGCCGTCCCAGACGTCGCCGAGGCTGATGGTGAGGGAGCCGACGCCAAGGCTGAGCAGCGCCACCAACACGACTCCGGCGAGCAGCAGCGCGAGCCCAGCCGCTCGCGACACGCTCAGCCATCGGCGTGATCCCTTCCCACCCCGAATTGTCACGACGCCCATAGGGGCATCGGAGCTTGTCATTGTTTCTCAGGCTTTGTTGTCGGCGCGATTTCCGACTCAAACAGTCGGCATTAGGCTACTTACGCCACGCGCCATGTGTCAAGCGAATCCGCGCGCCCGTCCTGCGGCATCCCTGCGCATTCGTCGCTCCTTGACAGGCTGGCACCATCCCATTATCGTCATTCCGACCTGGCGAGTCGGAATTTGTCGTTCGCCGTGGACATTGCTCGGCCTTAGCTTGGAGTGCGCAGATGATCGATGTTTTGGATCGCGTTCGTCTCTCCCGCCGTCACGTGCTAGCGACGGCGCCAGCCTTCGCCCTCAGCCCCCTCGTCGCTCGTGCCCAGGCCACGCCGGGCGCCAGCGATGACGCCGCCGGCGGGTGGACCTTCACCGATGACCGCGGGGAGACGATAAGTCTGCCGGAGATGCCGACTCGGATCGTCGCTCAGACGACGGCGGCGGCCGCGCTGTGGGACCTCGGCGTCCGCCCAGTCGCCATCTTCGGGCCGAGCCGCAATCCGGACGGCACGCCCGACTTCCAGACCGGCAACATCGATCTCGACGCCGTCGAGGTGGTCGGCGACTACGGCGAGATGGATCTCGAGCAGGTCGTCGCGCTGCAGGCTGAGCTGTACGTGGATCTCACGTATGGCGGCCAGCTCTGGTACCTAGGCGAGACCGAGGAGCAGGTCCGGCGCGTCGTCCCCACGCTCGGCATCTCGATGGAGAAGATCTCCATCCTGGACGCGATCCGGCGGTTCGAGGAACTTGCCGCCGCGCTCGGCGCCAATCTCGAGGCGCCCGAGATCAAGCAGGCGAAGGAGAACTTCGCCGAGGCCGAGGCGGCGCTGAAGGAGGCGATCGCCGCCAAGCCGGGACTCTCCGTCGTCGTCGTCTCGCCGACAGTGGACAACGTCTACGTCGCCTCCCCGCGTTGGATGGTCGATCTCCACTACTTCCACGATCTCGGCCTCGACATCGTGGATCACTCCACCGAGGACGACAATTTCTTCGCGCTGATCTCCTGGGAGCAGATCGGCCAGTATTCCGCCGACATTATCTTGGTCGACGCCCGCACCAGCCAGGAGGACTTGGAGAAGGTCTCCTCGATCGCCCTGTGGAACGCGCTGCCCGCGGTCCAGGCTGGTCAAGTGGGTAAGTGGTACGCGGCGGCTCCGTACAGCTATGACCGGCTCGTGCCGATCATGCAAGAGCTGACGGAGATGATCAACAACGCGCAGGCCGATCTGGTCTAGCCGCTGTCCGGCCGGCTGGCGCAGCGGGCATTGGTCCCAACCATGCCGCGTTGCCAGCCGGCCGTTGCGCTTTCGTTGATCGCCGCTGAAAAGGAGCTCCAATGACCGCGACCGTCAAGCCCGCACCGCGCGATTACCGCCTCTTGAAGACCTACCGCACCCAGGTGGTTGCCACTGCCCAGGTGACGCCGCGCGTCCGGCGGATCACCTTCGGCGGCGGCGATCTCGAGCACTTCGAGGTCGCCGGCCCAGATCAGTTCATCACCATCCTCGCGCCTCATCCGCATCAGGACGAGCCACTGATTCCACCTGGCTTCACCTGGGAGATGTGGCGCGACATGCCGGAGGACGAGCGTCCGATCTCCCGCAACTACACCGTCCGCCGGCACCGGCCGGAGCAAGCCGAGCTCGACGTCGACTTCGTGCTGCACGAGGACGGCGGGCCGCTCTGCCAGTGGGCGCTTCAGGCGAAGCCGGGCGACAAGGTCGGAATCTGGGGCCCGCGCATGGCCTACGATCCGCCGCCTGACGTCGAGTGGCAGCTGCTGGTCGGCGACGAGACTGGCCTACCCGCGATCGCCGCCATCTTCGAGGCGCTTCCGCCCGGCGCCCGCGCCCATGCCATCATCGAGGTGGCCGACGCCGCCGAAGAGCAGCCGCTCGACTCAGCGGGCAACGTCGAGGTGACCTGGCTGCACCGGAACGGTATCCCCGCCGGCAAGGCCGACCTCCTCCTGCCAGCCGTCCGCGCGCTGACCTTCCCTGAGGGCAAGGTCTATGCCTGGGCTGCCGGCGAGGTCCGCACCATCGTCGCACTCCGGCGCCACTTCCGGCGGGAGCGAGGCTTGGCCCGGGAGTATGTCTCCGCCCTCGGCTACTGGCGGCACCAGGACCATGACGACGTGGATGCCGACGAGTAACGTCGCGGTTCAGGACTCTCGCTCAGTGGCGAGCCCGTCAATCAGCGCCAGCAGTCGCGGATCATCGTAGGCGGAGATCACGAGGTCGGCGCCCGGGAGATCGGGCCGCGTCGTCGTGATCCCGACGCAGGTCATGCCCGCCGCGCGCGCTGCTTGCACGCCGCTGAGCGAGTCTTCGATGACCAAGCACGTCTCCGGCGGCACGCCGAGCCGAGTCGCGGCTGTCAGGAACGGCTCTGGGTGCGGCTTGCCATAACGAACATCGTCCGCGGTCACCACTGCGGCGAAGCGGTCCAGCAGCGCGAGCTCCTGCAACATCCGCTGCGCCGAATGCCGCCGCGCCGAGGTGGCAACGGCGGTACGGCGACCATCGAGGCGGTCCAGAAGGGGAACGAGGCCGGGGAGGGGAGCCACTCGCCCGGCCACCAATTCCCAGTAGACCTCCGTGACGCGCTCGCTGATCCGCTCCGCCTCATCCTCCGGCACGCCCAATCGCTCGCGGGCAGCCTCTCGCCCTGGCCTCCCGGAGATGTGACGCATATAGTCTTCCTTGCTAATGGGGACGCCTAGCTCTCCGAGCACGATCTCCCAGGAACGCAAGTGAAACGCCTCGGTATCGACCAGCGTGCCGTCGAGATCGAAGATGACGGCGGCGATCTTCCGCTCGCTCATCGGGACGCCGACTCCTGCTCACCGCGCCCAGTCACCAGCCGATCGCATAGCCATCCCGGCGCGGATCGGCGCCGCCGAGCAACGCGCCGCTGTTCGGATCGATCATGATCCCCTGCCCGCCACCGACGAGATGCGACCAGTCATCAATCAGGCGGATCTTATGCCCGCGCTCCTGAAGCTCGTCGCGCACCGCCTTCGGGATGCGCGCCTCCATCTCCAGGGTTGTCCCCTCGTAGGTGCGGAAGCGCGGCGCCTCGATCGCGGCCTGGATGCTGAAGCCATGGTCGATGACATTGACGATCATCTGCGGCGTCGTCTCGAGGATGCCGAATGAGCCGGGCGTGCCGATGACCATGAACGGCCGGCCGTCGCGGAGGGTGACCGTCGGCGCGAGGCACATCTCGACCTTCTTGCGCGGCGCGACGACGTTCGGGCTGCGCGGGTCAAGATCGAACCAGTAGCAGAAGTCGTTGAGCAGGATACCGGTATCCCCCGCCATCACACCGGAGCCGAAGCCGTCACCGAGCGTTTGGGTGACGGCCACGGCGTTGCCCTCGTCGTCAACGACATCGAAATGCGTCGTCGATTCCGGCACCGCGAGCGGAGATCCGGCGCGAATCACGCCGGGACCTGGCGGCCCGGAGTATCGCTCCCCTTCGCTCAGCGCGGCCCGTTTCGGATCGATGAGGGCGCGTCGCTGCGCGGCGTACGCTTTGTCGAGCAGGGCCGCGGTCGGCGCATCGGGGCGCGCCGCGTAGGCGATGCGATCGGCCACCGCAAGCTTCATCGCCTCGGCCATCAGGTGGATACTCTCGGCGGTGTTGTGGGCCAAGCTCGCGAGATCGAAGCCCTCCAGGATGTTGAGCGTCTGCAGAATCTGAATCCCGGAGGACGGCGGCGGTGGGCAGAAGACGTCGTACCCCCGGTAAGTCGTGCTGATCGCCTCCTGCCAGACCGGCTGATAGTCCGCCAGGTCCTCCTCGGTTAGCAGTCCGCCTTGCTCCCGCACGGCAGCGACGATGCGCTTGGCGAGCGGGCCTCGGTAGAACGTCTCTGGCCCGTCGGCAATCACCTCGCGGAAGGTCTGCGCCAGCATCGGCTGCCGGATGATGGTGCCCGGCGCGGGCGCCTGCCCACCCGGCATGAAGACCGCCTGCGTCTCGGCGGTCAAGTAGCCGCCGGCAAGCGAGCTCCGAAAGAACCAGGCGTTCTTGAGACTGATCGGCACGCCCCGCTCCGCGTACTCGATCGCGGGGGCGAAGACAGAGGCCCGATCGAGCCGGCCATAGGTGTCGAGCGCGGTCAGCCACCCGGCGCAGGCGCCCGGAACGATTGGCGACTTCGGGCCGTGATCCTTTTCTGCCTGGCTAGCGAACACATCGGGCGTCGCCGCTGCCGGCGCCGGTCCCACGAAATCCAAAACTCGAACACACTGCTCTTTCGCTGAGAAGAAGATGAGATAGCCAATGCCGCCGATGCCGGACATGTACGGCTCGCAGACGTTGAGCGCGGCGGCAGTGGCAATTGCCGCGTCAATGGCGTTGCCGCCTTGCTGCAATATGCGCAGACCGGCCACGGACGCCAGTGGATGCGCAGATGCTACCATTCCTCGAGTCCCCATTACGACAGGACGATGCGCCAAGCCCCGATTCGGCCACGCCATTGCCGCTTCCTTTCCCTTCGCTCATCGTTACCACTGCGCGGCATCATCGCATAGCGCAAAAACGCGTTCGGAGGAAGCGGCGTCGGCGCACAACCGCCAGGGACACAAAAATTGGGCCGAGATCACGCCCCGGCATGGTCCCGGCCCGATGGATTGGTGATTCGACGCCTATGGCGACGCTGCCCCGCGAGGTCACGCGGGGATCAACAGGTAGAGATCACAGATGATGTTCTCTCCTGGGTACGTTTCGATCGTGAAGTCTCCATCCGCGTCCCACGCGTCGATGAGCACTCTCCCGTACGGGGAGTAGGGCGCGGCGGAGCAGTAGACCCGGGTCCCGACGTAGCCGTCGAGATTGTCGACGAAGAAGCGGTTCGCGCCCGCTCGCGGACCAAAGAAGACCTCGCCGTTGCCGTCCGTCACTTTGAACGTGCAGAAGCCGGCGGGGTTACAGCCCCAGATTCCGAAGTCTGGAGCGCGCCACTCGTGGCATTCGTTGAAGACGTCACCGGTGTTGTCGAGACAATTCGCCACGTGGAACGTCACCCTGGCGTATTTGCTTTCGGCGCGTGCCGGGGCGGATGTGTCCATGGTTGCCGCGAGCATGCCCGCGACGACGAGAAGCCCAATCGAGGCTCGTCCGAGGAGTGAAAGGCGCCGCATGGCAAACCTCCTCTCGAACGCGACGAGGCGGATCGCCGCACGGATCGCAGCCGACCCGATCCATCACTCCCCCTCGATGATGGTTCAGAGAACATCGCCGGCATGAGCGGGACCGCCGAGAGTCCGCAGCGATCACTCCGCGCACTGGCGGTCGCGACTAAAGACTTCTGGCCGCTTGCGACCGAGCGCGCCGAGGCTCGCATCTATCCGGGCTAGGCGCGAGCCACGATCGCTATGGCGACCCTCCCGCCAATCGGCGCTGCTCTCTCGCACTCGGCTCCCACAAAGCCCCCTGCGCCTTCCTTGCAGGAGCGCAAGCCGTGGGGCCGGCCATCAGCCTCCAAGAACGCATATTTCCGGCCAGTGGTTTCGCGAATCGCCACAGGAAGACGGTCTCACGCCGGAATTCGGCATGAAATGGGCATACGTTCGCCCCATCCTCGAATGAGGTGGTTACGAGGATGGGGCGAGATTGGCGTCGCAAAGGATTAGTCGCTTACCGGCGATTCCCCGAGGAGGTCGCGGCCGGGAGATAGAGGCGGTTGATGTACTCGATCAGCATCCGGCGCGCGCTGAAGCGGGGGGCGACAGTCTTGATCGCGTTCTTGGCAACGGCGATCCACGCGTGCGGGATGCCGCTCGGCCCACGGTCGTAATAGCACGGCACGATCCGCTGCTCCAGCGCCTCGTAGATCGCCTCCGCCTCGTCGGCGTCCTGCGCCCAGCCCTCCAGCGGCGACGGCTCGAGACCCCAGCCATTGCTGTTGTCCGGCAGCCATGCCTCTCGCCACCAGCCGTCGAGGATGCTGAGATTCGGCACGCCATTCACGGCCGCCTTCATGCCGCTGGTGCCACTCGCCTCGAGTGGAGCGCGCGGGTTGTTGAGCCAGAGATCGACGCCAGCGACCAGATAGGCCGCCAGCCCCATGTCGTAGTCCTCCGCGAAGGCGATGCGGCCGCCGAATCGCGGATCGCGAGCGCGCCAGTAGATCTCCTGGATCAGCCGCTTGCCGCCCTCGTCGGCCGGGTGCGCCTTGCCGGCAAAGACGATCTGAACGGGGCGCTCCGGGTCGTTCAGGATGCGCGCCAGCCGATCGGGATCGTGGAAGATCAGGGTGGCGCGCTTGTAGGTCGCGAAGCGGCGCGCAAACCCGATCGTCAGCGCGTCCTCCTCGAGGTACGGCCCGGCAGCGACGACTTGCGCCGGATCGAAATCGCCCGCGGCCCACCGTCGGCGGGACCGCTCCCGCAGATGAGCGATGAGATCGCTCTTGGCGCGACAGTGGACCTCCCAGAACTCCTCATCGCTGATCTGGTCAATCGCCTCCCAGGTCGCGGGGTCATCACTCTTCTCGCGCCAGTCCGGACCGATCTCCTGATCGAAAAGGCTCGCCACCGGCGCCGCGGTCCACGTCGGGAGATGGATGCCGTTGGTGACGTGGGTCACCGGCACCTCATCTGGCTCCTTGCCCGGCCAGAGATCGGCCCACATCGTCCGCGTGATCTCGCCGTGCCGCTCGCTGACGGCGTTCCGCTGATTGGCGAGCCGGAACGACAGCGCGGTCATGTTGAAGCCGTGGTCCGTCTTCTCGTGCCGGCCGAGGGCGAGGAACTGCTCGCGATCCAGGCCGAGCTGCGGCCAGAAGTGCGCGAAATACCGGTCCATCAGCTCCGGCGGGAAGACATCGTGGCCGGCGGGAACCGGGGTGTGCGTCGTGAAGATTGTCGTCGCGCGGACGCGCTCAGCCGCCTCGTCGAAGGTGAGCCCGGCCGCGACGTACTCCCGCACGCGCTCGAGTAGGTGGAAGGCGGAATGCCCCTCGTTGGCGTGCCAGTACGTCGGCGCGATCCCCATCGCCCGCAGCGCGCGAACGCCACCGACGCCCAAGATCAGCTCCTGCCGGAGCCGATGCTCCTGGTCGCCGCCGTACAGCCGGGAAGAGATCGTCCGCGTCCAGTCGGGATTGCCCTCGACGTCGGAATCGAGGAGATAGAGCGTCACCCGACCGACATTCACCCGCCAGATCGCCAGTCGCAGCGGATACTCCGGCCGGTCGAACGCGACGTGGACGTAGAGGGGCTCGCCGTCCTCATCACAGACGAGCGTCGTCGGCTCGGCCGAGGGGGCGAGGTCGGCGGGAACATCGAGCTGCCAGCCATCGGCCGTGAGGCGCTGGCTCAGGTAGCCGTGCCGGTAGAGCAGCGAGACGGCGACGACCGGCAGTCCCAGATCGCTCGCTTCCTTGATGTGATCGCCCGCCAGGACGCCGAGTCCGCCGGAGTAGATCGGCAGCGCGCGGTGCAGACCGAACTCGGCCGAGAAGTAGGCAAGCGTATGGTCGAGTAGCTCCGGCGCATGTTGCCCAACCCAGGTCGTCGAGCGATCGGCATTGAGCATCGCGTCGAATCGCGCGACTACCGCATCGTAGCGCCGGAGGTAATCCGGGTCGGCCAAACCAACGGCGAACCGCTCGGGATCGAGCTGCTGCAGGAACTGCACGGGGTTCTCGTTGGTGGTATCCCACAACCGGGGATCGAGGTCGTGGAAGAGTGACGCCGCGTCGTCGTTCCACGTCCACCAGAGGTTCATGGCCAGATCGGCCAACCGGGCAAGACGCTCAGGGATCGAGACGGACGCGAAGGCAGTCGCGGGCGATGTCATGGACGGCAAATGCAGACTCCTCGATCAGTAACTCCGGGGTAGACAGCCAGGGGAGCACACTCGCGCATCCAAGTAACGCCGCTGGCACCTACCCTATCAGGAATGACGCGCCCCACCAGCGGGTGGGGCAGCGTGCGGCCGGTATAGCCTACCACGCGCCGGGCATAACGTGATGAGAAGCGCATCGCTTCCCCGATATTGCGCCGAAACCTGTTGACAGACGCGCCAGAGAGCCGTAGCGTTCCGGCACATTGCGAACAAAGCCGATAGGCGCCGCTCCGCCCAAGAGTCGGGACGCGACGGCGCAATGCAAACAGGAGCGAGCGAGATGGCGGTAGCACAACGGGTGACGACGGGGTGGGATGCGGTCGTTACCGCGCTGAAAGCGGAGGGCATCCCCTATGTCTTCGGGCTCCCGGGCGACCCGGGTCATCTCTACGACGCGCTCTCCCGCGCCGAGGCAGACGGTGGACCGCGCGCGATCGGCGTCCGGTTCGAGACCTCGGGCGCATTCATGGCGATGGCCTACGCTCGCGTCAGCGGCGTGCCCGCCGCCTGCTTCGGCTGCCCAGGCCCGGGTATCGCCAATCTCGTGCCCGGCATTCTCGAAGCGTATTCCGGCTGCACACCGATGATCGTTCTCGGCGTGCGAGCCAGCCGCCTGACCAACGGGATGGGCGCCTTCCAAGAGTGCGACCACGTTGGGATGCTCAAGCCGATCACTAAGTGGGCGACGACAGTCGAGACCGCTGAGCGCATCCCCTGGACGATGCGCCGTGCCGTCCAGCTGGCCACGAGTGGCCAGCCCGGCCCAGTCTACGTCGAACTGCCAGCCGACATCGGCCTCGCGGAGGCGGAGATTCCGCCCTATGTGCCGACGCCGAGCCCCTTCCGCCCCGGTCCCGACGCGGCGGCCATCGAGGCGGCCGCCGATCTCATCGCCGCCGCGAAGCGGCCGCTGCTGATCGTCGGTGGTGGCGCGATCCTCTCCGGCGCCGGGGAGGCGATCGCGCGCTTCTCCGAGCGCTTCGGCATCCCGATCCAGACGACGCCCGCCGGACGCGGCGCCGTCGCCGAGACCCATCCGCTCTTCTGCGGGCTCGTCGGGCTTTATCGCACCACGTTCCCCCGCCAGGTCTACGAGGAAGCCGATCTCTACCTGACGGTCGGCTCCCGCATGGAAGAGTTCCAGGGTGGCTTCCTGCCCCGCGCCGAGGGCGCGAAGTTCGTGCAGATCGAGATCGAGGCCTTCGAGATTGGCCGCAACTGGCGTCCCGACGTGGCGATCCAGTCCGATGCCACGCTCGCGCTGCAGGCGCTCCATACCGCCCTCGAGGACCGTGGCGTGGCCCGCAACGATGCCCGCGCCACAGAGCTGACCAAGCGGCGGGAGGCAGCGATCGCGGCCGCGCGGGCCGACGTGGATGAGTCGCTGGCCCGGCGCGACTGGCCGATGAAGGGGAAGGCGATCGTCGCCGAGGTGAACCGCGTCTTCGGCCCGAACACGATCCTGTGCAAGGAGAACGGCGGGCAGGATCTCTGGTCCTACTACTGGCCGTACTACCAGATCTTCGATACCGGCTGCTGCGTGCCGCCGGCCGAGCAGACGATGATGGGCCTCGGCGTGATCGGCGCGATGGCGGCGAAGCTCGCCGCTCCGGATCGCCAAGTGGTCTGCACTACCGGCGACGGCGCATTCCAGATGGCCAGCCACGAGCTCGGCACGGCCGTGCAGTACAAGCTGCCGGTCACCTGGGTCGTCCTCAACGACGGCGCGCTCGGGTGGGTGCAGTGGATCCAGCGCCGGGCACACGATGGGCGCATCGTTGCCACGCAGTTCGATCCGGCCATTGATATCGTGGCGACCGCGAAGGCGGCCGGCTGCGACGGCGTCCGCGTCAACGCGCCGGAGGAGCTAGCGCCCGCGCTGGAGCGCGCCAAGGAGGCGAATGCGGCTGGCGTCCCGTTTGTCGTAGACGTGCCGGTCGATCAGGCGCATCACCACGCGGAGTTCGACCGCTTCCACGACTACGAGCCCGCGCCGGACAGCGCGACGGTCTAACGAGCTGAGAGCGCGTTAGAAAAATTCTGGCGAGGACGGGCTCGGCAGGAGGACAGCATGACTGCCAATGATCCCGTCCTCGCCAGTTTCACCAAGCCCGTTACTGGCCACCGGCTCGAGCCATTCCAGGGCAGCCTCCGGCGAGAAGCCGTCCACGAGCTTCGATCACGCCGACCTCATGACCTACCTGGGGCTGCATCTGGCCGCGCGGCTCGATCGCAGCGCTTTTGCCGTCCATATCAACCACGGCCGTCTCCGCCATGGAGACCGGACGTACTACATCCCAGACATCATCGTCATTCCCGCCGGCCTCGACCCTAGGGCGCGCTGATCACGGGACGCGCGGCTTTTCACCCAGCGGCCGCGCGCCCGATTCGAGCAATCCCTTATACGTCGGCCGCTCCATCGAGAGGAGCTCCCCAAGCCGGGAATACCACGGCCCCGCCATCCTGCCGATGGGGCGAAGCCGCGTCAGGTCAATCCGGCCATCCTCGAAGAGCCGCTCGGCAATGTGCAGGCGCACGACCTGCCCCAGGATCAGCCAATTGTTCGTGTCGAGGATGCGATGGATGTCGACGACCTTGGCTTCCATCGCTACCGGCGCTTCGGCGATCCGCGGCACGCGCACGACATCGCTGGGCACGGTGGTCAATCCGGCCCATTCCGCTTCACTGACATCGGGCGGAAAGTCGGCGGAAGTCAGATTCATCTGCTCAGCGAGATCCTCTCCGGCGACGTGGTAGACGAACTCTGGCAGCTGCTCGACATTCCGGAGCGTGTCTTTCCGGCCAATGCTGACGAAGCCGACAACCGGTGGCTCATCGGAGAAGATTGTCGTGTACGAGTGGGGCGCCAGGTTGGTCGTGCCGTCGGCGGCGAGGGTCGCCACCCAGGCGATCGGCCGTGGGGCGATGATGGCGTTGAGCAGATTCACCGTCCCACGGCGGGGAAGCTCTTCCGGGTCAATCGTCCGCTTCGGTTCTTCCATTCTGTCCGTCCTACACACCTACGGAATCATTACGTCCCGTCTTCGATCGGGCGCTTAGACATCCTCCGCGCGCGACGCGGCCGACGCGAACAGCTCGTCCAGCCAGCGCCGAGCTGCGCGCAGCTCGGCGGGGTCGATCGCGTGGCCACCGGGCGTATCGTAAGTCTCCAGCTCCGCGCCAGCGTCGCGCAGCGCTTGCCGGCCCGCCTCGGCGTACTCGAAGGGGATCATCGGGTCCGCTCGACCGTGCCCCCAGAAAAAGCGCGTATCGGCGACCGTCTCCGGCGTCGCGCGCACCGAGGGATGATCAGCGAGGAAACCACTGAAGATCAGGACGCCGGCAAGCTGGCCGGGATTGCGCAGAGCATAGGCGAGGGAGCTCGTGCCGCCTTGGGAGAAGCCACCAAGGACGATTGGCCCTGGCCGCACGGGCAGACTCGCCGGCAGCGCCGCCAGGTATTCGGCGAGCGCCGCCTGACCGGCTTCGAACGTCTCTGGCTCCGGCATCGTCCCGCCGAGGAAGCGATACCAGGCCCACCCGGGGCCATAGCCCCATTCGGCAGCGGGGAAGGGCGCCTGCGGCGTGACGACGATCGCCTCGGGCGGGAGCGAAGGGCGCATCCGCATCAGGTCTCCCATCTCGCTGCCGCGACCGTGGAGGAGGACGATCAGCGGGGCGCCATCCCGAGCGTTCTCAGGAACAGAGCGCAGATCGAGCAACATCGGCACCTCTCCGGCAAGAAACGAGCCACGCCTCAGTCGAGTGGCTGCAGCGACCGGGCGATCTCCTCGCGCCGCGATTCGAGCCACGGCGGGAGCTTCAGCGTCTCGCCGAGATGCTCCGGCTCCTCATCAAGCGCGAAGCCGGGCGGATCGGTCGCAATCTCGTGCAGCAGCCCGTCGTGGGAGCGGAAGTAGATGCTCTTGAAATAGAGCCGGTCCCGGATCGGCGTGACCTCGATTCCCAGTGACAGCAGATGCTCCCGCCAGGCGGCGAGCTGCTCCTCGCTCTCGGCGCGAAACGCGACGTGGTGCGTTTGCCCCGTCCCCTCGCGGGCGCGGCGAGCATACGACGGCCAACCGAACAGGGTCATGTCGCTGCCGGGCAGGACGCGCTGCCCGTCATAGTTCGCCCAGAAGTAGTGCAGCGTCTTCGGGTCATCCTGGTTGCGAGATTGCTTGACCAGGCGCAAGCCAAGCGTCTGCTCGTAGAACCGGTTCGCCGCATCCAGGTCGTCGGTAAAGCCAGTGACGTGGTGGATGCCGCGCAGCGCCATCGCTTCATCAATCCGCGGCACTGGCTCGGGATAGGTGAGTGCCTGAATCGCCGCCTCATCCCGCCCGCCGGGCAGCCGTTCCTGTGGGGGATCCATTAAGCGCTGACCAAGCGCGTCCGCCGGCTCATCCACCGCGAAACCAGGCCCTTCGGTCGCGATTTCCAGGATGTGGCCGTCCGGGTCCGCGAAGTAGATGCTCTTGAAGTAGCCGCGGTCGTACGGGCCGGTGACTCGGACGCCGGCGTCGGTCAAGCGCCGCTTCCACTTCAGCTGCTGCGTCTCGTCAGCCACGGCGAGGGCGGTGTGGTGCACGCCGCCAATGCCCCAGGCGCCGCGCCCGGCATGCGGCCACTCGAAGAAGGTCAGGATCGTGCCCGGCGCCCCGGTCGCGTCCCCGAAGTAGAGGTGATAGGTCGATGGCAGGTCGAAGTTGACCGTCTTCTTGACGAGGCGCAACCCGAGCAGATCGCGATAGAACGCGAGCGTCTGGCGGGCATCCCGGGCGACCATCGTCACGTGGTGAAAGCCTTGGGTCACGAATGGGGGCACAGCGACTCCTTTCGCCAACGTCGGTCGTCTCCGGTCAGCGTCGCACGCGGACGCCCCGGCCGGCAAGGGGAGCGTGTGGAATGAATCTCACCGCCGCTCAGTCACGCGGCAGCGCGATGGTGAAGGTACTGCCTTGGCCGAGCGTCGACTCCGCCCAGATCCGGCCCCCGTGGGCTTCCACGATCATCCGCGCGATGTAGAGCCCGAGCCCGAGCCCGGACGCCTGCTCGCCATCGCCGGCGCGATAGTACCGCTCGAAGAGCCGGGGAAGATCCTGGGGAGCAATGCCGACGCCGCAATCGGTGATCGAGATGATGATTTCGGTCTGGTTTTCTTCGAGCCGGACGACGATCTCGCCTCCGTCCGGCGAGTATTTAACCGCGTTCTCCAGGAGGTTCTGCAGCACTTGCGCGAAGCGCTTGGTATCGCACAGGCAAGCAACGGGAGACGAGGGCGTCTCGATCCGCACGTTGTGCCGATCCGTGCGGGACTGGATGAGCTCGACCTCGTGCCGGATGAGCGCCGGGAGATCGACCGACTCTCGGTTCAACTCTAGCCCACCGGTCTCCACCTGCACGACGCCGGCGAGATCGTCGATCAGCCGATCCATGCGATCCACTTGCGAGAGGATCGTGGCAACGTTGCGCTGCTCGAAGGTCCGGCGGAGGCGGAGCAAATCGGCGTTGGCGCGGATCACCGTGAGTGGCCCACGGAGATCGTGGCTGACCATCGCCAGGAAATCTTCTTGCAGATGCCTCAGCAGCCGGCGCTCAGTGATGTCGCGGCAGGAGGCGAGATAGACCGTCTCCCCGCTCAGCTCCGTCGCGTTCACGATGACCTCGACGGGAACCGTCGCGCCATCGCGCCGGCGAAGCTCGACCTCGCCGTTCCAACGCCCGTCGCGCCGCAGCTGCGAGAACTCCTCCATCACCTCCGTCTCGGCAGCCACGAGTAGGGCTGGCAGGCGAAGCTCGGAAAGCTCCTCCCAAGACCATCCCAGTAGCGCCAGAGCAGAGGGATTGGCATCGAGGAAGCGCAGCGTCGTATCGAAGACGACGATCGGATCGGCGATGCTCTCGAAGAGGGTCCGATACCGGTGCTCCGCGCGCTGCGCATCGCCCAGCAGCCGGGCATTGTCGACGGCGAGTCCCGCGTGGTCGGCGAGCTGCTGCAGGAATGTCAGATCGGCCTGCGTGTAGGGACGGCCAGGCTGAAGGCGCGACAGGCCGATGGTCCCAATCACCCTGCCACGCGCCCGGAGCGGGACGATCATCATGCCGTAGGTCGGGTAGCGAGCGACATGCTCGTGATACTCTGGCCTGAGACGCGCCATCATCTCGGCCGGCTCGACCTCGGGCAGGAACAGGGGCTCTCCCGTTTGCGCCACCTGGCCGGTGAGCCCCTCGGCCGCTGGTTGCACGACAGACTCGAGAATCTTCCGGGTGAATTCGGTCGATTCCGGGTCGGTGTACTCCACCGCGGCGGGCAGCAGCCATTTCCCGTCGTTCGAGAGCAGCCGGATGATGCAGCCGTCCCCGATCACCCGCACGAGTTGCGCGGCGATCGCCCGCAGCGTCGATTCCAGATCGTGCGTCTTCTCGGCGAAGATGCGGCTCGCCTCCGCGAGCAGCTGCAAACGCTCGGCGGCGCGCCGGCGCTCAGTGTCGTCGCGGGTGATCGTCGCCGCGCCGAGAATGCGCCCGCTTTCATCAATGATTGGAGAGACACTGACCGAGACGGGGATCAGGGTGCCATCGCTGCGCAGGCGGACGGTTTCGTACGCCGGCGCCCGCTCGCCGCGGCGGACCTGCTCCAAGTTCTCCTCGAATTCGTGGTGCCGGTCCGGCGGGATCAGCGAATCAATCGGCCGCCCGATCATCTCCTCGGCCTTGTAGCCGTACAATCGCTCCGCGGCCGGATTCCAGCTCATGATGATCCCGTCCAGCGAGCGGACAACGATCGCATCAGTCGAGGACTCGACAATCGCCGCGAGCAATGATCGGGCATCCTCCGCCTCGCGACGGGCGGTGACATCAGTGGAGATGCCCAGGAGACGGATCGCCTGACCCGCCTCATCGCGGATCACCCGCCCCTTGCCCTGGATCCACCGCGTGCGGCCATCCGAGCCGATGATCCGGAATTCGGCGAGGTAATCCTCGCCCGTCTCCACGGTTTGGGAAATTGCGGCGCGGACACGGTCTCGATCCTCGGGATGAACGACATGGAGAAATCCATCGAGGGTCTCTTTGGAAGGGTCTCGCTCCACCCCGAGGATCTCCCCGAGATTGTCCGACCACCAGACCTGGCCCGTGAGGAGGTCCCAATCCCAAGCGCCGATGCTGGCCGCCTCCATCGCGAAGGCATACCGCCGCACATCGCCATCGCCAGGGATCGAAGCGGACATCTCAGTGCTCAGCTCCGGTGATTGAGACCAGCCGCGCAAACGCGACCACGAGCTGGACATCCTCCCCCCAGGTAACGCGGCATCACGTCGCGAGCGATGCCGCGCCGCATGCCCCGTCTGAGCAAACGCCCGAGCATAGCGTCGCTCGGGAAGAAACTCGGGCAGAGGGCTCGTAGCTTGTTCGCCCGGTTCGTCGGATCATAGAGAGCCCTCAGCGAGGCGTCAACGCACCCACCTAATGAGAATACTCGCAAGACCACGCGCGGTTTCAGCATCAACAATCATTCTCGATTGACGTCGCCACCGGGCGCACCTATCCTCCGCCACGTTGCGTGTTTGGAGCGGGCCAGCGCTTCCTAACGCGCTGGCGCCCATCATCCCTACGCCCATCTACGAACCGAGGGAAGGGATTGGACGTGTCCGGACCGGTGCTTCCAGGGTGGTCGCTAACCTGCCCGGCCTGTGGCTCGATCTTCGCGCCGGGCAACTATCCGCGCGGCTGCCCGGCCTGCCGCGAGCGAGGCGTCACTCAGGCGCTCGTCGTCGCCTACGACAACCCCGGCGCGCTGCCACCGCTCGAGCGAACCGGAGAAGGGATCTGGAAGTACGCTGCCTTCCTCCCGGCGCTGGCCGAGGAACACCGGCGAACCCTCGGCGAAGGCGACACACCGCTCCTCCACATGCCGCTTCTGAGCGAGATCACCGGCTGCGAACACCTCTACCTCAAAATGGAGACACAGAACCCGACCGCGGCACACAAGGACCGGTTCCACGCCGTGGCAGTCGCGGTCGGCAAGGCGCTGGGTTACGACCGCGTCGTCAGCGCCTCAACGGGGAATCACGGACTCTCGATGACCGCCTACGCCAATGCGCACGGGATGAAGGCGGTCGTCATCGCCAACCAGCGGATGCCAACGCTGCTCCAGCGGGCGATCCGCCTCATGGGTGGACTGCCGCTCCTCGCACCGCCGCATCTGAGCGATGCCCTGGAGCAGGAGCTGATCGAAGGGGAAGGCTGGTATCCCTCGACCGGCTCCTGGCCGATGCCGCTGGGGAATCACTTCGGCATCGAGGGGTACAAGACGATCGGCATCGAGATCTATCAGCAGCTCGGCAGCCGGATGCCCGATCTCGTCTTTCTCCCGGTCGCCGGCGGAGATGGCGTCGTCGGCATGTGGCGGGCGATCCAGGCACTGCGTCGGCTGGGCCTGCCGCAAACCGAAGCGCGGCTCGTCGCTTGCCAGCCAGCGGGCGCGGCGCCCCTCGTCTCGGCGCTGGAGCAGGGGCTGGATCACGTGCCGTTCCTGGCGGACGCCTATTCGATCGCCCTCTCGATCGGCGATCCGATCACCGGGGCCCTCGCGCTGCCTGCCATACGCGAGACTGGCGGGTTCGGCATCCGCGTGACGGATGAGGCGATCCTGGAGACGGGCCGCCTCTTGATGCGCGCTGGACTTCTCGTCGAGCCGTCGTCCGCCGCGTCGGTCGCCGGCGCCCTGCAGATCCTGCGCGAGCGGCCAGAGCTTCGGGAGCAGACGCTCGTCTGCGTCGTCACCTCCTCGGGCCTGAAGTGGCTCGACGACTACGCGGACGATGGACCGCTCCCCGCCGGCGTGCGCGTCGAAACCGTGGACGAAGCGCGCCGGGCCGTCGAGGCCTACGTCGAAGGCTCCTCACCCGCTCCGCCCCCTCGCTGACACTCACGGCTGACCGCGCTGTCGTCTCCATCAACCATCGCTCATATGATGCAGGCGCGACCTCCAGCGGCAAGACCGCCGGGTTTGGGGCCATACCCCGCGCGGTCCAACCTTGTCTCTCGGAAAAATCGGAGTATCCTTCCCCGGGAGCGAAGGGGGCCGTTCCCGCGGCCTAGGCGTCCCAGGGGTTCGCGACTCCCCAGACGCAGCGCGAGACGGCGAATGGATCCATCCTTTTACCAGGAATACTTTCGGCACGAGACAGAGCATTGGTGGTTCCGCTGGCGATTCGATCTCATCACTGACGTCGTTGCATCCCTCCGCCCGGGTCCATCGTTCCGAATGCTCGACGCTGGGTGCGGCACCGGACAAATGCTCAAGTGCCTCGAGCGGCTTGGCGACGCGGTCGGGATCGACTCCTCTCCGCTAGCGATCCGCTACGCGAAAGCCCGCGGCGTCAAGCATCTCGTCCACGGCTCGATCACCGCGATGCCGTTTCCGCCGGGCACGTTCGACTGCGTGCTCGCCCTCGATGTCATCGAGCACGTCGAAGACGACTTCGGCATTCTGATGCGGCTCCATGAGGTGACGAAGCCGGGCGGCCACTTGATCGTCACGGTTCCGGCGTTCCAGGCGCTCTGGTCGGAGCACGACATCATCAACCAGCACAAGCGCCGGTATCGCGCCCCGGTGCTGCGTCGCCTGATCGAAGAGGCGGGCTTTGCGATCGAGCGCATTACCTACTGCAACACGGCGTTGACCCTGCCGGTCTTCGTCACCCGAAAGACGAAGAACCTGCTCCGGACGGTCAAGAAGATTCGCCACGCCGAATCGAACGGGCTCGAATCCGATCTCACCGACTACCCTCGCCCGATCAACAACGCGCTCTACTGGATGCTCAAGGGCGAGACGCGCCTGATGCGCCGCCTGAATTTTCCGTTCGGCGTCTCCATCCTCGCGATCGCGCGCCGGCCCGCCGACGCCGAAGGTGAGCGAGCATCGGTCACCACCGCCAGCAGCCCCGCATCGTTTGCGTCGAGCGGCGCGCCGATGAGGGGCCAAGCGGCGCAACACGGTTGATCGCGCACGAGCATGGCTCCGGCCAGGAAGCGCACCCAGACAACGCGCAGGACACGTGATGCCCACGGCGCATCGCCTCCCGTTGGCAAGCGTGATGGCCTGCTGGTGCTCGCCCTCCTGATCGGCTGCCTGGGGCTAATCGCCGGTTTGCGGCTCATCGCCGCGGACGGTGAATCGGCCGGCCAGGGTATCGTTCACACCGTCCCAACGCCGGTCGCCTCCACGAATGAAGGCTGCACCAACTTCGCCCGGTATTGGATGGTCGATTCCGGCGTCGGGGTGAGCGCCGAGACGATCGAGGCGCTCGGCAACTGCCGGCAAGCCGCGGACGGCACCTGGTTCGTCCCGACGGATCCGCGTGACCCGCGTCTTCCGCCCGAGGCGCTCCTCACCCAGGAAGAGCGCCAGGAAACCGCGGCTGAGCGCGCGGAGATCCTCTCCGAGATCGCGGCGCTGGAGGCGACCATGCCGCAGACGCTGCGGCGCTGGCTGAACGAGATGTACGATCCGATCCCGCGCGCGATGACCGGGCACATCCGCGACGGCTTTCGCATCGGCGTCCGTCGCGGCCGGTACACTCGCTTGATTCAAGCGTTCCTGATGGATCCGCGCCGGGAGGCGCTCGCCAACTATGTCGGCTGGATCATGGGCCGCCGCATCGCCGCCTACGAGGATTTCCTCGCGACCTGCCTCCGCGACAAAGATCTCGCTTACCTGGAAAATGCATGCCGGGGCGTCGAAGATCAGCTCAGCATTCGCTTCCCACCCTTCCCGTGGGATTTGAAGGATCCGTTGATGCTTGACGCCTACTTCGCCGCGCAGCTCCGTGAGAACGCCGCGGAGCCGGCGGCCACGCCCGCGAGCGAATAGGGGAGGATCCGCATGGGTGGACCGGCGATCTCGCGCGTACTCATCGCCAACCGTGGTGAGATCGCGGTGCGGATCGCGCGTGCCTGCCGCGAGCTTGGCCTTTCCCCAGTCGCCATCTACGGCGAGGGCGAGGAGCGCGCCGTCCATGTCCGCGCGGCTGACGACGCGTATCGGATCGCGCCAGCGCCGGGACGCCTCCCGTATCTCGATATCGAGGCGATCGTCGCGGCGGCGCGGGAGGCGGGCGCGCAGGCAATCCACCCTGGATACGGCTTCCTCGCGGAAAACGCCGACTTCGCCGAGGCGTGCGCGGCAGCCGGTCTGATCTTCGTCGGACCGCCCGCCGCCGCGATCCGCGCGATGGGCGACAAGATCGGGGCGAGGCGACTCGCCGCCGAAGCGGGCGTGCCGATCGTGGCGGGGAGCGACGGGCCGGCCGAATCGGTCGAAGCCGCACGCGCCTGGGCCGATGCCCACGGCTATCCCGTCGCCGTCAAGGCCGCTGGCGGGGGCGGCGGTCGCGGCTTCCGCGTCGCGCGCTCGCCGGAAGAACTCGCCGATGCCTTCGCCGGCAGCGCCGGGGAAGCTCAACGCTACTTCGCCAACCCAACGGTCTATCTCGAGCGGTATCTCGACCGGCCGCGTCACGTCGAGGTCCAGATCATCGCCGACGCCTATGGGCACGTCGTCGCGCTCGGCGAGCGGGACTGCTCGATCCAACGTCGCCACCAAAAGCTAATCGAGGAGACGCCGTCGCCCGCGGTCGGTCCGGCGCTCAGGCAGGCGCTATCGGAGGCGGCCATCGCGCTGGCGCGTGCCGTCGGCTACGTCGGCGCGGGAACGGTCGAGTTCCTGCTGGCGGAAGACGGGCAGTTCTACTTCCTGGAGATGAACACGCGCATCCAGGTCGAGCACCCGGTGACCGAGGCGGTGACGGGGATCGATCTGGTCAAGGAGCAGCTGCGCATCGCGGCCGGGCAGCCTCTGTCCTTCAGCGCCGACGTGCCGGCGTGGGGCCACGCGATCGAGTGCCGCATCAACGCCGAGGATGCCGGACGCGACTTCGCGCCTGCGCCGGGTACCGTGCGGCGCTTCCGCCCGCCGTCCGGTCCGGGCATTCGCGTCGACACGGCGATGGAGGACGGGGCAGCGATCCACCCGGCGTACGACTCCTTGATCGCCAAGCTCATCGCCTGGGGGCGCGATCGGGAAGAGGCGATCGCTCGGATGCGGCGTGCGCTCGCGGAGTTCGAGATCGAGGGCGTACCGACGACGATCCCGTTCCATCAGCGGGTGATGGACCACCCCGCGTTCTGCACTGGCGATGCGACGACGACCTTCTTGGCGGAGCATCCGGAGGTGCTCCCACCGCCGTCGCAACCTAACGACGCCGAGGCGAACGCGAGCGCGCCGGCGCCTCATGAGCTCGTCGTCGAGGTCAACAGCCGGCGGCTGACGGTGCGTGTCCACGGCGATCTCCCAGCGAACAATCCGGGGCGCGCAGCTCCCGCCGCGCGTCCCCCAGTAGCGCGACGCCCGCCGAAGGCCGGAGCCGGGCAGCCATCCGCCGATGGCGTGGAGCTAATCAGTCCCATTCAGGGCACTGTCGTCCGTGTAGCGGTCGAGCCGGGGACTGCCGTCCGGCGGGGCGACCTGATCTGTGTCATCGAGGCGATGAAGATGGAGAACGAGATCGCTGCGCACCGCGAGGGGATCGTCGCCTCGGTACGGGTCGCTCCCGGCGAGTCCGTCCGCATCGGCTCGGTGCTGGCGACGATCGAATAGGCGCAACTGCCGCTCGGCTCAACCGGCGGGTCGCATCCTAGCTACGAGAACGGGCGGGATATCGGTGTAGTTGAGCCAGGAGAGCGGCTCTGCCGTGGCATGCTCCGGTCCGAACGCGGGCTCCTCGAGCCCATCGAGGACGAAGCCGGCGGCGAAGCAATCGCCGAAGACCTCGCTCAGCGGCCGGTGGAAATACCAGTGCGGCGTCGGCTCGCCAGGCATTCCCGCGCCCAGCCCCGGCGGCACGCTCAGATAGCCGAAAATCTTGACATAACGCCCGCCAGAAAGATCCCTGCCACTCGTCTCGGCGCCGAGCTGGACGGCGTTGCTGTTGAAGGCCGGGTGCTGGATAGAGAAGACGAAGCGCCCTCCGGGGACCAGCAGCCGCCGCACCGCCCGGAAGAGGGGAGCGATGACCGGCATGTCCATCAACGCCATGTTGCAAACCGCCGCGTCGAATCGCCCCTCGCCCAGCGCCAGCAGCTGCTCCTCGTCGGTCGCGTCCACTAGGCGGTAGTCGATCTCGCCGGGCGGCGGCGCGCCGCGCGTCTTGGCCAATTCCAAGAACCGCTCGCTGAAATCGACGGCGACGACCCGCGCGCCGAGGGCGGACAACCGCCGGGCGAAGACGCCGTTGCCGCAGGCGACATCCAGGATCTGCTCGCCCGGCTGAACCGCGAGCAACCGCTCGCACGCCGGCCCGATCAAGATGCGCTGGAAGGCGTTGCCGTCGCCCATGCGCTCGTCCCAGAACGCGGCTTTGGCCTCCCACCGCTCCCGCACATCGCTGACGAGCGAGCGATCTTCAGCGCCTAGTTCCTCCATCTCCTCCCGCTCCCTTCAGACCGAGCGATCGCTAGCGCCGGAGCGCGCCGAGGGCCGAGCTCACTGCACGCTACCTAGTGCTGCCGCTCGTGAACCCGGCCCTCGGAGGAGTCGCCGTAGTGCGGCACTTTTTGGGGGTGCCGAGCGCGGGAAAGCTGGCGCAGGCGCCATCTCCGCCACGGGAAGGCGGAGGAATTACACCGGCAACAGCCCCTCGACCTTGAACAGCTCCGCGTTCAGGATGCTCGCGCCGGCCGCGCCGCGGATCGTGTTGTGCCCGAGCAGGACGTACTTGATTCCCATGATCGGGCAGGGACGGACGCGACCCACCACCGACGCCATCCCCCGCTCGGTGTCGCGGTCGAGCACCGGCTGCGGCCGGTTCGGCTCGCAGCGGACGACGACTGGCTGCTTCGGCGCGCTCGGCAATCCCAGCTCCTGCGGCTTGCCACGGAACTCGCGGAACGCCTCGATCACGTCCTCCGGAGTCGCGCGCTGCTTCAGCCGCACCGAGACCGCCTCGGTGTGCCCGTCTCGCACCGGCACGCGATGGCACGACGCGCTGACGGTGACGTCGGCCTCGACAAATCTGCCACCGGCGTAGCTGCCGAGGAGCTTGCGCGTCTCGGCGGCCATCTTCTCTTCCTCGTTGCTGATGAATGGGATGACGTTGTCGATCATGTCGAGCGACGGGACGCCCGGGTAGCCGGCCCCGGAAACCGCCTGCATCGTCGAGACCAGCACCGCGTCGATCCCAAAAGCATCGTGCAGCGGCTTGAGCGTCAGCGTCATGTGGATCGTCGAGCAGTTCGGGTTGGTCGCGATGAATCCGGACCAGCCGCGATTGCGCCGCTGCGCCTCGATCGCCTGCACGTGATCGGCGTTGACCTCGGGGATCAGGAGCGGGACATCCGGCTCCATGCGGTGGGTCGACGTGTTCGAGAGGACGGCATGCCCATCCTTGGCCAGCCGCTGCTCGATCTCACTCGCGACCTCGCTCGGCAGCGCGGAGAAGGCGACGGGGCTTTCCAGGTTCGCATCATAGTCCTGGACAACCAGGTCGGCGGCCTCCTCTGGCATGAAGGCGTCCAGCCGCCAGTCGGTCGCCTCGCGATACCGCTTGCCCGCCGAACGCTCCGACGCGACAACTTCCGCAACGCGAAACCAGGGGTGACACGCGAGAAGCTGCACGAACCGCTGCCCGACGCTCCCCGTCGCGCCGAGCACCGCCACCGGGATCCGATTATCCACGTCAGTCCATCCTTTCTCGGAACGGGATACCTCGTTTAGCCGACACGGAGAGGTTCAGCCAGGAGTTCGCTGCGGCGTGGGCGACGGCCGCGCGCGCTGGCAGGCTGCGGGCCGATCAAGGCGTCGTGGATCACCCGCACCGCGCGCTCGGTGAAGCGCTCCGGAATCGCCGCGACGAGGGCGACGTTGCTCATCTGCTGGCTGGCCGCGAGCACGGGAATGTTCGCGCGGTCGAGCATGCCGAGGAACCGCGCTAGCGCGGCCGGCTGCTCCGCGGCGCCCTGCCCGACGGCAGCGACGACCGCGACATCTTCGTTGCAACCGACGGTCGCCTCGAAGTCGCCAAGCGCTTCCTCGATGCGCGCTCGCAGCCGCGGGCAGCCGCCCGCCCCCAGCGCGTCGACCAGATAGGTCATGCGGCGGCGCGAGGAAGCCTGCGCCGCCAACACCACCTCGATTCGCTCTTCGTGCAATACCCCGAACACTTCCGACGCCGCGCCGGAGAGATCTTCGAGCTCCGGGACATCCACGGTGAGGAGAATGAGTCCCCTGAGCGCCGTGACCGCCTTGACGTACTCGCCAGTGGCATGCCGGGTGACGAGAGTGCCCGCCTCTTGCGGCGCGAAGGTCGAGAGGATGCGGACCGGGATATCTTGCGCAACCGCCGGCCGGATCGTGCGCGGATGGAGCACCTTCGCCCCGAAGTGCGCCAGCTCTTGCGCCTCTTCGAAGCCCAGATGCGGGACGACGCGGGCATCGGACACCTGCCGGGGATCGGCCGAGAGGACGCCCGGCACATCCGTCCAGATTTGCACTTCGCTGGCATCGAGCGCGGCGCCGAGGAGCGTCGCGGAATAATCGGAGCCACCCCGCCCGAGAGTCGTCGTCGAGCCATCCGGCGCGTAGCCGATGAAACCGGTCATGACGACAGTGATGCCGTCGTCGAGGAGTGGGCGAACGACGTGCGCCGCGCTCTCGCGGGTGCGCTCGCGATTGGGGCGGGCCGACTGGAAGCGGTCATCGGTGGCGATGACGCGATCGGCGAAGACGTGCGCCGCCGGCGTGCCACGGGCTCGCAGCATCGCGGCCATCAGGACGCTCATGACCTTCTCGCCGGTGGCGACGATGCGATCAGAGTCTCGACCGCTGAGGGAGCCAGCGCTGCTGACGTCGCTCAGGGCTTCGTCGAGCGCCGCGTGCAGGCGGTCGATCTCGGCGACGGCGCCCGCGCGCTCTTGCTCATCGGGGATTGCTGCCGCGATTTCCTCGTGCTTGCCACGAATCGTGCCGACGATCTCCGCGACGCGACTCTGATCGCCGGCCGCCGCGCGCGCTGCCGCTTCTAGCAGCAGGTTCGTGACGCCGCTCGCCGCCGAGACAACCGCGGCCCGCGGCTGGGGCTGCGCCTCGATGATCGTCGCGGCGTTGCGAACTCGTTCAGCGTTGCCAACCGATGTTCCGCCAAACTTCAGGACGATCATCGCTGACTCCTTACCCTGCGCGCACGACTAAGGTTCCGGCCCTGCCCCCGCGAAATGGCGATTGCGTCAATAGAAATCCCGCCTTGCGATGTAATCGCGTGCTTCATTCGCCCACCCCTTCCAGTCATGCTCTGGAAAAACAACGGCGGGAGCGTTTCCGCTCCCGCCTGCCGATTCGTCTGGATGTGCGCCGCGCGTCCCCGCGTTACCCGCTCACCCTCCGATCGGCAGGCACGCGCTTGGTAATCATGATGCCGGTAATGGTCATCATGGCTCCGGTCTTGCCGCCGATCGTGAAGACGCGCACAAAGTCGCTCATAGGCCGCACTATAACGGCTTTGCTTGCAAAGCGCAAGTGCGCCGGGCACCGCTGCTGCATGCGCGGGTAGCTCACCTTGCGCCGGACGCGTTCCGGCCCCGCGCGAATTGAAGCGGGGCCGGGTGGATAGTCTCGCTGATGACTGGCCTATCGCTGGCCTTGTCGCTGCTGGGCAGCCGCGCGTGCCTCCGCGAGCTCCACCAAGCGGCGCTCGTTCGCCCGATACCAGAAAATCCCGATGATGGCCGCGATCGCGCCACCGCCCATCAAGAGGTAGGAAATCCGGGCGTAATCATCGTGGAACTCGACGTACGACGTCGCCATGCCGAAGACGGTGAAGCCGACGGCAGCCGCGACAGCTCCGAACGCGACGAGGAGGCGGGCGATCATCAGTGTCCTCCGCGAAAGTCTCCTGACATTGGGTACGCAGCCAAGAGCCCTGGAAAGGCTCGATACTCATACAGTAGCGGAAGTCCGCGGCGTAGTCGAGAGACCTGGCACGACATCCCGAGATTTGCGAGCTCGAACGCTTCCTCAACGCGGAGAGCGCGCGGAAGTCCGCTCCAGCAGGCGGATCGTACCGTCGCGATCGGCGACGAGGGCTTGGTCCACCAAGCCGACGAACAGCCCATGCTCGACGACGCCCGTCGTCGCCTTGATCGCGGTGGCAATCGCGGCGGGATCGGAGAGCGGGCCAGGCTGGCAGTCGAGGATCACATGTCCGCCATCGCTGGTGAAGACGGCGCCGTCCGGCTTGCAGCGGAGCGTGCCCGGACAGCCAATCGCCGCCAACCGCGCCGCCGTGTGTTTCCAGCCGAGCGGGATGACCTCGACCGGGAGCGGCATCCGCGTCCCCAATTGCTCTACGAGCTTCTCGCTCGCCGCCACGATGAGGTAACGGTCGCAGGCGAGCGCGACGAGCTTTTCATAGAGGAGCGCCCCGCCGCGGCCCTTCGTCACGTTGAGCGCCGGGTCGATCTCGTCCGCGCCGTCGATCCCGAGATCGATGCGCTCGACCTCATCGAGCGTGCGAAGGGGAATGCCGAGCTCGCGCGCCAGCCGCTCGGTACGCCCCGATGTCGGCACCCCGGTCACGCGCAGCCCGGCCGCGACGCGCCGCCCGAGCGCGCGGATAACGGCTTCGGTGGTCGTGCCGGAGCCGAGGCCGAGCACCATCCCGTCCTCGATCTCCGCGGCAGCCCGCTCTGCCAACCGGGCCAGGCGCTCGGCGTCATCCATGGTGCGATTCGGCCTGCTCAGCGACAGCGGCAAGCCGCTCCGCCGCCGCGCGATCCACGAGCCAGAGCAGTTTCCCACCCTTTGGCCTGACGATCTGCGCCGGCAGCTCGTCGGGGCGCTCCGGCCCTTCGAGCACTTCCCGCAAACGCTCGGCCTTGCCAGCGCCGGTCACCAAGAAGACGACCTGACGGCCAGCGCCGAGCAGAGGCGGCGTCATCGTCAGCCGCGTCGCGTTCAACTTCGGGACATAGTGCGCGACCACCAACCGCTCCCGCTCCCAAATCGCCCGCGTGCCGGGGAAGAGGGACGCGGTGTGCCCGTCGTCACCCATGCCGAGGAAGATCAGGTCGAATCGTGGCAGGCCGTCATCGGCGGGGACGAGATCGCGGACGAGCGCCTCGTAGCGAGCAGCCGACTCCTCCGGCGAGAGCCCTTCCGTCTCAAAGGGATGGACCTGCTCGGCCGGAATCGGCACATGGTCGAGCAGCACACGCTTCATCACGCCGGCATTGCTCTCGTCGCTCGCGAGCGGCACCCACCGCTCATCGCCCCAGAAGACATGCAGCTGGCGCCACATCGGCTGCTGACGGTACGGCTCCCGCGCCAGGAGCTCGCCCATCTGCCGGGGTGTCGAGCCACCGGAGAGGGCGACGAAGGCTTGTCCTCGCTCTGCCTGCGCCTGGTTTGCCACCGACACCAGGAGATCGGCGGCGCGCTGGGCGAGCGCGGCGGGATCGCGGACGACAATGACTTGTCCGCGCTCCCCGTAATCGACGGTCCGCTCCATCTAGATCATGACTCCTTCCGGCCAGAGATCGGCAGCGAAGACAAGCGCCTCCTCATAAATCGGGTCGCCGGTGAAGTTGCGCAGCTCCTGGCTCAGCAACGCCGGCTCGTCCATCTGCCGGCCGTAGACGAGGCGACTGACACGGGGCATCGTCGGCGTCTCGCTCGTCGTCGTGATCGCCTGGTCATCCGTGCGCTCGACCCGAAATGTACCAGGGCACTCCGGTCCCGCGACCAGTGTCACCGAGCTCAATCCGCCGCACGCCGGCGGGTGATCGGTCATCCGCAGCCTGAGCAGCACCTCGCGGCTTCGGCCACGCGGGCCAGCGCGCAGCGTCAGGCGCCACCCTTCACGCGCATGGACCAATTCGCCCGGCGCCCGCCAGCCGAGGCGCGTCGCCAGCCAACCCGCCATGAGGAGCCCGGCGGTCAAGCCACAGCGGCCATCGCCGTCCCACTTCCCGCAGACGATCTCGACGTCATCGAGCGCTTCGAGACAGGGCTGTGTCACGCCTTGATCGAAGAATTGAGCGATCAGCTGTCGCCACGCCGTGAGCCGGGTCCAGACGACATCGGACAAACGTGGGCCAGTCTCGTCTTGCGTCAAGTTCGCCAAGGAGCGCAGCGTTCTGCTCGGATCGGTGGCAGTTGCCGAGTCCACGATCAAGCGATCGGCGATCCGCAGCAAATCTTGGAGGAGCGGACCTTCCGCTCGCAGGAAGCGCGGCAGGTAGAGAAATCCCGGCAGCTCCGGCACCAGCAGCGGCGTTGTCACGCTCGCCAGGATATGGTCGCTTCCCTCCTTGGCGGCAACCGTGACGCTCTCACGCTGAATCGCCGGCCGGCCTCGACCCTGGAGATGCTCGTGGACGCTGACGCGAATATGCAGGCCGGCAGCCTTCCTGCCGTTGCGCACGAGGATGACCGTGCGGGACGGACTGAACTCGATCAGCTCGCCGACGACCAGCTCGATCTCCTCCGCCTCGGCGAGCGTCTCGACCACGACGATGAGATTGAGGGTGCTGGCGCGCATGAGAGCCCCTTCGTAGGCATGCAGCGCCGCATCCTCCTCGCCTCGCCGGTCCTCATTCCATTCCTTCCAGAGCCGATCGAGCTCGCGATGCACCCTCGCGGCATCGAGGACCGGCGCCGTCCACGACGCGGTCAGCGGCGGTCGAGCCGGCGATACCGTCTTTAGGCTGGTCGTCGTCATCGCGGAAGCCTCTCCTCAGTCGTCCGCGGCTCCCGGCGGCGCCGGCGGCTGTTGCTCACGGACGGCGCCATGTCCGGCCATCACGCTCGATGAGATCGTCGGCCTTGTCCGGCCCCCAGGTGCCGGCCTCGTAGAGGGGCAGATGCTGTACCGGCTGATCGGCCCAGGCATCGAGGATCGGCTGGACGATCGCCCAGGCCGCCTCGACTTCGTCCCGCCGCGCGAAGAGCGTCGGGTCACCGAGCATCGCATCGAGGAGCAGCCGCTCGTAGGCGTCCGCGCCGGCGCCACCGAACGCCGCGCCATAGGCGAAGTCCATCCGCACGGTGCGCAGCCGGGTCGACGCGCCAGGCACCTTCGCGGCGAAGCGGAGCGAGATCCCCTCGTCCGGCTGAATGCGCATCGTCAAGACGTTGGGTTGGAGATCGAGCTTGCCGATCGATGAGAACATCAGGTGCGGCACGCGCTGGAACTCGATCGCGATCTCCGTCACACGGCGGGGCAAACGCTTGCCGGTCCGCAGGTAGAAGGGCACATCGGCCCAGCGCCAGTTGTCGATGCCAAGCTTGAGCGCGACGAAGGTCTCGGTGGTCGAAGTCGGGCTGACGCCTTTCTCCTGCCGGTAACCGGGCACCGGCTGGCCGTCAATGAATCCCGCGGCGTACTGACCGCGCACCACGTACTTCGCAACGTCGTCGCCGGTCGGAGGGACGACCGAGCGGAAGACTTTCACCTTCTCATCGCGGACCGCGTTACCGTTGAAGAACGCCGGCGGTTCCATCGCCACGACGGCCAGCAGTTGGAGCATGTGGCTCTGCACCATGTCGCGCAGCGCCCCAGCTTCCTCATAGTAGGCCGCGCGGTTTTCGACACCGATCGATTCCGCGACGGTGATCTGCACGTGATCGACGTAGTGCCGCGTCCAGACCGGCTCGAAGAGGATGTTGGCGAACCGGAAGGCGAGGACGTTCTGGACCGTCTCTTTCCCGAGGTAGTGGTCAATCCGGTAGATCTGCCGCTCGGAGAAGACCGTCGCGATAGCGGCGTTCAATGCGTGCGCGCTGGCCACGTCGTGTCCGAACGGCTTCTCGATGACGATTCGGTTCCAGCTCTCATGTGGATCGACATAGATGTCCTGCCGGCTCGCGATACCGCATTGCCCCAGGTTCTCGATGATCGGGATGTAGAAGCTCGGCGGCGTCGCCAGGTAGAAGAGCCGGTTGCCGTTCGCTCGCCGCTCCCGGTCGACCGTCTCCAGTCGCTCCTTGAGCTTGGTGTAAGTCGCGGCGTCATCGAAGCTGCCGCGGACGTAGAACAACCCGCTCGCGAAGGACTCCCAGCTCTCTTCGGTCACCGGCGTGCGCGCATGAGCGGCGACCGCCTTGCGCATCTCGGCCCGGAACTGCTCGTCGTTCCAATCGCGGCGAGACACGCCAACGATCGAGAAGCCCTCCGGCAGCGGCAGCCCGACCGCGAGGTCATAGAGCGCCGGCATCAGCTTGCGCTCCGTCAGGTCGCCAGAAACGCCGAAGATGACCATCACGCACGGCGCGGGCACGCGGTCGAGCTGCAACCCCGCGCGCAGCGGATTGACAACGGTTGTCAGATCCCCACCGTCTTGGACGAACTGATGCCCCACGTGATCCATCTCGACCGTGAGCGTCTCGGAGGGCGACGGCGCATGGATCGTCGTGGGGCGGGGAAGGGTGCGAACGTCGCTCATGCTTGTCCTCGTTGTGAAGTGCGTCGGCTATCCACCGCGCCACGGTCGGTGTTCACTTATGACTCCATGCTGTTCTTAGCGCGCCGGGCTGGCTCATCCTCGCCCGCGGCCGCATCCGGTCCGGTCCTGGCCGGCTGATCCTCCGTCGAGGGCTTCCAGGTCGTATGGAAGACGCCGGGACGATCAACACGGCGATAGGTATGCGCGCCAAAGTAGTCGCGCTGCGCCTGGATGAGATTGGCCGGCAGCCGATCGGTCCGGTAGCTGTCGAAGTAGCTCAGCGACGCGCTCAGCGCCGGCACCGGGATACCGATGCGCACCGCGGTGCTGATGATCTCCCGGCACGCCGCGTGGGCATCGTTCACGATGCTAGAGATGTGCGGCGCCAGTAGCAGATTCTCCAGATTGGGATTTTCCGAGAAGGCGGCGCGGATGGGATCGAGCAGGCTCGCTCGGATGATGCAGCCGCCCTTCCAGATCCGCGCGATCTCGGCCAGGTTCAGGTTGTACCCATAGGCGTCCGAGGCGGCGCGGAGGAGCGCCATGCCCTGGGCATAGGACGAGATCTTCGCGAAGTACAGCGCGTTCTCCAGCGCGGCGATGAAGTGCTCGCGCGCCGTCGCATCCCAGGCGTGGGCAGGGCTCCCCTGCGGGCCATTCAAGACGGCGCTGGCCGCGACCCGCTTCTCCTTCATGGAGGAGATCGAGCGAGCGAAGACCGCCGCGTCGATCGTGGGGATCGGCGTGCCGAGCTCCAGCGCGTTCTGGCTGGTCCAGCGGCCGGTGCCCTTCTGCTCCGCCGTGTCCAGGATCATGTCGACAAGTGGCTGGCCCGTTTCGGGATCGGTGTAAGCGAGGATGTCAGCCGTGATCTCGATCAGGTAGCTCGCGAGCCGGCCACGGTTCCAGCGCCCGAAGACCTCGGCCATCTCCGGCGCGGTCATGCCGAGCGCCCGCTTCATGACATCGTACGTCTCGGCGATGAGCTGCATGTCGCCGTACTCGATGCCGTTGTGGACCATCTTGACGTAATGGCCCGCGCCGCCCGGCCCAACATGCGTCACGCAGGGTCCGGCCTCGGTCTTGGCGGCGATCGCGGTGAGCATCGGCTCCAGCCGCGCGTACGCCTCGGCTGGGCCGCCCGGCATCAGGCTCGGTCCCCAGAGCGCGCCTTCCTCCCCGCCGGAGATGCCCATCCCGACGAAGTGGAAGCGGCCGGCAGTCTCCTTCGCCCGCCGCTCTGTGTCCTGGAAGAAGGAGTTGCCGCCATCAACGACGATATCGTCCGGGTCGAGGTAAGGAGCCAGCTCGGAAAGGACGGCATCAACCGGCGGGCCCGCCTTGACCATCAGGATGATCTGGCGCGGGCGAGCCAGGGCCGCGACGAACTCGCGAACGCTGAACGTGCCGACGATATCGCGGCCGGCAGCGCGGGTGGCGAGATACTCCTGCGTCCGCTCCGCCGTCCGGTTATAGACGGCGATCGGGAAGCCATTGCGCTCGATGTTGAGCGCGAGGTTCTCGCCCATGACCGCCAAGCCGACGACGCCGACATGGCGAGGTGGCGCGGGCGCGTCGCTGGCAGCGGATGAGGGTTGGGTGGTGGTCGTCATCGGTCCGTTTCTTTCTGAGAGTGGGCCCTCACCGCTGGCCCTTCCCCCAGCCTTGGGGGAGGGGTGTCGGGTAGGGCGACGCTATCAGCCGGGTAGACCTGAGCGGCTCCGGCGGCTCGCGACTGTACGCGACCGGGAGCGATTGGGAGCGAATCGGCAACGGCGCGAATCCTCAGAAGCACCAAGGGAAGGTTGGTCAAGACATCCTCATTGGCGAAGCGAAAGACCTGCCAGCCGTAGGAAAGGTGTGCGGTGCGCGCCGCGTCATACTCGGCCCGGTCCCGGTGAATGCCGCCATCAACCTTAACGATGAGCTTCTTGGCCGGGCAGGCGACATCGGCGATGAACGGACCGACCGGGTGCTGACGCCGAAACTTCAGGCCCGCCAGCTGGTGCGCCCGCAGCGCGCTCCACAGCACTTGCTCAGCCGGCGTCATCCGCTGCCGCAGCAGCTTCGACGCCGCGTCAACCCGCGGCGTCGTCCCACGAATCCGCCCCGTCGTCGTCCTCCTTCCCATCGCCGGCCGAATCCTCGCACTACATACCCCCTCTCCCAAACCTGGGAAAGGGGGCCGGGGGGTGAGGGCGCTAAACCCCCGCCAGCGCCTCGCGCTTCGCCTCGACCCCAGCAAGCAGCTGCTCGAACGACGTAACGAAGGCAGCGATTCCCTCTTCCTCCAGCCTGTCCGTGACCGCCTTGAAGTCGATGCCGACCGCCGGAAGCTCGCTGAACACGTGCCGCGCCTCGTCCACATCTTGATCGACGGTCCGCGCGACGACACCGTGGTCGAGGAACGCCTCGATCGTCGTCCGCGGCATGGTGTTGACCGTGTGCGGCCCGATCAGCGTCTCGACGTAGAGGACGTCGCTGTAGGCCGGGTTCTTGGTCCCGGTGCTGGCCCAGAGCGGGCGCTGAACCTTCGCGCCGCGCTCCCGCAGCGGCTTGAAGCGCGGCCCCTCGAAGATTTCGAGGAACTTCTGGTACGCCAGCTTGGCGTTGGCCACCGCTGCCTTCCCCTTCAGCGCCTCGAGCCGCTGCCGCTCGGCCTCGCTCCCGGCCTCCGCGATCTTCGCGTCGAGCAGCTTGTCGACCGCCGTATCAACGCGGCTGACGAAGAACGAGGCAACGGAGGCGATCCTGTCGATCGGCTGACCGTTCTGCACCCGCTTCTCCAGGGCAGCGACGTACGCCTCGGCGACGCGCGTGTACGACTCGATCGAGAAGAGGAGGGTGATGTTGATGTTCTTGCCCTCGGCCAGCATCTCCTCGATGACTGGCACGCACTCGACGGTCCCCGGAATCTTGACCATCAGGTTCGGGCGACTGACCGCCTCCCAGAGACGCCGCACCTCCCGGCGCGTCATCTCCGGATCGCGCGCCGCCGTCGGAGTGACCTCGATCGAGCAGAAGCCGTCCTCGCCGTCGGTCGCGTCGTACAAGGGCCGGAAGAGGTCGCAGGCCGCCCGGATATCGTCGATCGCGACCGCGTCGAAGATCTCGCCCGCGTCCTTGCCGGCCTTCAGCAGCGCGAAGATCTGCTCGTCATAGGCGCTGCCCGACGAGATTGCCTTCTGGAAGATCGTCGGGTTCGAAGTCAGGCCGCGAATGCCGATCTCGTCGATCGTCCGCTGCAGCTCGCCGCTGTTCAGCTGGTCCCGGCTGATGTCGTCTTGCCAAATGCTCTGACCCTGCTCCAGCAGGGCCGCCACGCGGGGATGAACCATCAGTGCCTCCTTCTTGCGCCGGTAACCGGCAGCGATGTCGCTCGCGGACGGATGCGCACGCTCCCGTCGGTCGCCACGATCACGCGCCGGACATGCGGCGAACGGTCGCCGGCGCGATTACGAATGCCCTTCTCCGCCCTTCGACTCGCGCCCGGCGGTCTGTCCGCCATCCGTCTCGGGCTCGATCTCGCGTGCCTCATCCACGCGCCCGAGGAGCCGCAGCGCCTCCGCCGCGACGTGCTCCTTCGTGAAGCCATAGTGCGCGAGCACCTTGCTCCCCGGCCCAGACGCCCCGAAGGTGTCCACGCCAATCTGCCGCCCGTTGGCGCCGGTGAAGCGCTCCCAGCCGATGGTGACGCCCGCCTCGACAGAGAGACGCGGCGTGCCCTCCGGACCGAGGACACTAGCGCGGTAGTCCGCCGGCTGCCGCTCGAAGAGCTCCCAGCTCGGCAGGCTCACCACGCGGGCCCGGATGCCCCGCTCCGCGAGCACCTCCCGCGCCATGACACAGAGCGCGACCTCCGATCCGGTCCCGATCAGGACGATGTCTGGCGTCCCCTCCGTGTCCACGAGGATGTAGCCACCCTGGCTGACATCGCCGCGAGCGCCAGACCGGTCGAGGATCGGCAGGTCCTGGCGCGTCAGGATCAGCGCGGTCGGCCCGGACTCGGTCAGCGCCACCCGCCAGGCCTCGCGAGTCTCATTCGCGTCGGCCGGGCGAATCACGGTCAGGTGCGGGATCAGCCGGAGCGACATGACGTGCTCGACCGGCTGGTGAGTCGGGCCGTCTTCCCCGACGCCAATACTGTCGTGCGTGAAGACCCAGATCGACTTGAGATGCGAGAGAGCGGAGAGACGCACGGCAGCCCGCATGTAGTCGGAGAAGACGAGGAAGGTCGCGCCGAACGGGATCACGCCGCCGTGGGCCGCCATGCCATTGACCGCGCTGCCCATGGCATGCTCGCGGATGCCGAAGTGGATGTTACGACCGTGGTAGCCCCAATCGCCGCCGGTCGTCCCCTGCACGCTCCCATCGGGCTGGAAGCTCGGCGCCTGGAAGTCGCCGGCACCCTTCATCGCCGTGTTCGTCGAGGGGTTGAGATCGGCCGATCCGCCGATGAACGTCGGAATCTTGGGGAAGAAGGCCTGAATCACCGCCTCGCTCGCCTTGCGGGTCGCGACCGGCTTGCTCCCCGGCTCCCACGTCGGCAGATCCGCGTCCCAACCGTCCGGCAGTTCACCGGCGAACGCCCGTGTCAACTCAGCCGCCAGGTCCGGGTACGCCTCGGCGTAGGCCTCGAACCGCTGGCGCCAGGCCGCCTGCGCTTCCTCGCCGCGCTGCACGGCGGACCGGAAGTAGCTCATCGCCTCTTCCGGCAGGTAGAAGTCCGGCTCGACCGGCCAGCCGAGGTTCTCCTTCGTGGCACGCACCTCATCCGCGCCGAGCGGCGAGCCATGCACTCCGAAGGTGTCCTGCTTCGACGGCGAGCCATAGCCGATGTGCGTGCGAGCGATGATCAACGAGGGACGCTCCGTCTCCGCGCGCGCCTCATCGAGCGCGGCGCGGACGGCATCGGTATCCATCCCGTCGATTTGCAGCGTGTGCCAGCCGAGCGCGGCGAACCGGGCCGCGACATCCTCGGACATCGTCAGGTTCGCCGTTCCGGCGAGCGTGATCTGGTTGGCGTCGTAGAGATAGATCAGCTTGCCGAGCCGCAGGTGCCCGGCCAGCGCGGCCGCCTCCGCGCCGACGCCCTCCTGGATGTCACCGTCGGAGACGATGCCGTAGGTGTAGTGATTGATGATCTCGTGGCCAGGGCGATTGTACCTGGCGGCAAGATACGCCTCGGCGATCGCGAGACCGACGCCGTTGGCGAACCCTTGCCCGAGCGGGCCGGTCGTGACCTCGACGCCTGGCGTGTGGCCACGCTCCGGATGTCCCGGCGTCTTGGAGCCGAGCTGCCGGAAATTCTTGATCTCCTCCAGCGACAGGTCGTAACCCGTCAGATGGAGGAGCGCATAGAGCAGCATCGAGCCATGCCCAGCGGAGAGCACGAACCGGTCTCGGTCCGGCCAGTTTGGATCGCGCGGGTTGTGCTTGAGGTACTCCGTCCAGAGCACGTAGGCCATCGGCGCCGCGCCCATCGGCATGCCCGGGTGGCCGGAATTCGCCTTCTGCACGGCATCAATCGCCAGCATCCGGATCGTGTTGATGGCGAGGGTTTCGAGGCGCTTATCAACCGCGACGGCCAAGATCCATCCTCCTGCACTTCGATGCGCTGGTCATCGGAAGGCCTGATGTAAGGGCCAGGGCTCCAGATGTCGGGCGCCCACTTCGGTCAATTATGCTACGCGGGTCAAGGCGACGGCCGGCGTTGCGCCAGTGCCGCCGGGGAGCAGTGATGAGCCGCCGAGGCGCGCCTCGCTACGCGCCTGCGCAGCACGTTTCGTGCCTCGGAAGTTGCTGGTGAAGTCGCGTCAGCGCGCGAGAGCGGACTCGGCCATGCCGGTCTCTTGCATGCCTTCGGATTTTGCGGCCAGGGCAGCCAGCACTCGCTCCGGTGTCATCGGCAGCCGCGTCACCCAGACGCCGATCGCGTCGTGGATGGCGATCGCGACCGCCGCGGCGAATGGCACGAGCGGCATCTCCGCCACGCCTCGCGCTCCGAACGGCCCGTTCGGATCGGCAAGCTCCAGGATCACCGGCTCGATCTCCGTCGGCATGTCGAGCGCCGTCGGCAGCAAGTAGTTATTGAAGTAGCGAGTCACGACGCGCCCATCCTTCACCTGGAAATCCTCGAGCAGCGCGTAGCCGACAGCCTGCGCCAGGCAGCCCTCGATCTGTCCCTCGACCTGCTGCCGGTTGATCGCCCGGCCGACATCGTGCACGGAGACGACGCGCGGCACTCGAACCTGGCCAGTCAAGAGATTGACCTCGACCTCGACGAGCTGCGCCGCGTAGCCGTAGCAGTAGTTCGGCGTGCAAGCCCCGGTGACCGGATCGAGCGGGGTGGTTCGCGGCGGGCGGAAGGTGACGGTTGAGACGACGTGCTCCCGCTCCGAGTCGCGCCACTCCGCCAGCGCCTTCGCCGCCGCCTCGGCCACCGCCCGGCCGGCCATCAGAGTGAGGCGCGAGGCGGACGCGCTGCCCGCGTTCGGCGCCTCGGCGCTGTCGTCCGTGATCATCTCGACAGCTTCGAGCGGCAACTGGAGCGTCTCCGCCGCGATCTGCCGCAGCGCGAGATGCGTGCCCTGTCCAACATCGGCCGCGCCGACGCGCACCCGCGCCCGCCGCTCTCCCTCGAACCGCCCAAACAGCTCGACTGTCGCGGTTGCCTGCTCCGGGAAGCCGAAGGAGTAGCCGACATTCTTCATGCCGCAGGCGATGCCGACGCCCCGGCGGATGAAGGGGTCGGGTGTCGCATTCCCATCGTCGCTCCGAGCGCGCCGCTCGTTGAGGGCAGCCGCGCATCGCTCCAGCACCGCCCCCGCGCTGACACCCGGCGGCAAGGGGTTCTGCGTCGGTTCCAGACTTCCCTCGCGATAAATGTTGCGCCGGCGGAGCTCGACGGGATCGAGCCCGAGCGCGTGCGCCAGCCGCGTCACCATGATCTCGGCAGCGAACTGCGCCTGCGGCGCGCCGAAGCCGCGGAAGGCTCCTGTCGGGACATTGTTCGTGTAGACCGCGTAGCCGTCCACGTGGATGTTCGGGACTTCGTAACAGCCAGAGGAGAAGAGCGAGGCGACCTTCGTCACCTCGACGCTCGTCGAGGCGTAGGCGCCGGCGTCCGCGATGACCGTTGCCTGGACGGCGGTGATCTTGCCCTCGCGCGTCGCGCCCCACCGGCAACGAATCCGCATCGGATGCCGCTTGTGGTGCGCGATGATCGACTCCTCCCGGGTCCACTGCATCGCCACCGGCCGGTCGAGCTTCCAAGCTGCCAAAGCTAGAAGATGCTGCAGCGAGAGGTCCTCCCGTCCGCCGAACGCGCCGCCGATCGCCGCGTAGCGGATGACGACCTGCTCCTCCGGCAACCCGAGCATCCGAGCGATCTGCCGCCGGTCCTCGTGCAGCCATTGCCCCGCCGTCTCAATGACGACCCGTCCTTCGTCGTCACGGTAGGCGATCCCTGCCTCCGGCTGGAGGTACGCGTGCTCTTGCCAGCCGGTCTGGAACTCATCCTCGAGGATGACGTCCGCCTCGGCGAACCCGCGCTCGATATCCCCCTTGCGGATAGGACAGTGGAAGACGACGTTCGATCCCTTCTCGGCGTGCACCAGCGGCGCCCCTGGCGCCATTGCCGTCTCGGGATCGAAGACCGGCGGAAGATCCTCGTACTGGACTCGGACCAAGCGCGCGCCCTCAGCGGCCGCCTCCGCGCTTTCAGCCGCGACGAGCGCGACGCGATCCCCCTCGAAGCGAACCACATCGCCGCAGAGGGCAGGCTGGTCCTCCTCGATGAGACCGTAAGCGTTGTGCGGAACGTCGGCGGCGGTCAGCACCGCGACGACGCCGGGGTGGGCGAGCGCGGGAGCGGGATCAATCTCCAGAATGCGGGCATGTGGCCGGTGCGCGAAGACCGCCTTGAGATGCAGCATCCCCGGCCGGATCAGATCGGCTGGATACCGCGCCGCGCCAGTGACTTTGCCAAGGGCGTCCGGTCGCGGCAAGTCGCTTCCGATCAGTGTGGCGGGCGCCTGCGTGGCACTCATCGCTCCGTTCCTCCCGTCGAAGCCGCCAGCACCGCGTCCAGGATCTTTCGATAGCCAGTGCAGCGGCAGATGTTGCCGCTCAGGGCGAAGCGAATCATGTCGACATCGGGCTTCGGCGCCTCTTCCAGCAGCTTCGCCCCGGCCATGATCATGCCCGGAATGCAGAAGCCGCACTGCACCGCGCCCCGCGAGATGAACGCCTCTTGCAGCGGGTGCAATTGACCGTCACTCGCGCCATTCCCGCCGGCGACGCGGGCCAGCCCTTCGATCGTCGTCACCGTCGCTCGGTGCGCTTGCGGCGCGGGCACGAGGCAGGACATGACCGCCTGACCATCGAGCCAGACGGTGCAAGCGCCGCACTCGCCCTCGGCGCATCCCTCCTTCGTCCCGGTCAGACCAGCATCCTCGCGGAGGGCATCGAGCAGCGACTTCCGCGCCGCGCTCTCCGGAAGCGAGCGGCGCTCGCCGTTGATCGTCATCACGATCGGCTCACCCGGCGCATATCGCCCGACCGCCTGGCGCTCACGAGGCGACGTGTCGAGCAGAACCGGCCGCGCCGGCCAGCCCTCGCGCTCGCGGCCGGCGGCGATTCGCTCGAGGGCGTGCGTGACGAGGCTAGCCACCATCCGCTGGCGATAGGCCGCCGAGCCACGCACGTCATCAATCGGCGCGACGGCCTGGGCGGCAAGCCGGCCGGCTTCGGCGCGGGTCTCGTCCGTCAGATCGGCGCCCGCGAGGAATGCCTCGGCTTTCGTTGCGCGAACGATCGTCGGCGCGGCGCTGCCCAGCGAGATCCGCGCCGTTTCCACGCGCCCACCGTCTCCCAACCGGACGATCGCCGCGACGTTGATGACCGAGATCGCCTGAGCGCGGCGCAGGCCGAGCTTGAGGAAGATGCCGCGCTCATTAGGCGTGAGCGCCGGGAAGCGAATCTCGCGGACCAGCTCACCCGGCCGCAGCGCCGTCTTACGCACGCCGATCATGAAGTCGCGCAACGGCACGGTCCGCTCGCCCTCGATGCTCGCCAAAACGAGCTCCGCGTCGAGCGCCATCAGGGGCGTGATCGTGTCATTGGCCGGGGAAGCGGTCACGAGATTGCCGGCGATCGTGGCACGCGTTCTCAGCTGCGGTGCGCCGACCTCCCAGCACGCTTGGGCGAGGGGCAACGCGCGCTCGACGCAGACCGCAGACGAGACGACATCGTTGTGAGTCGCCAAGGCGCCGAGGCGAATGCTGCCGTCCTCTTCCTTGACGTACCTCAATCCGGAAATGCGCGTGATATCGATCAAGACGGGCGTCGCGCGCCGGCCGTGCTCATACTCGACGAGGACATCAGTGCCGCCAGCGACGACGGCCGCCTCACCGCGATAGCGCGCCAACAGCTGCAACGCCTCTTGGAGACTGGTCGGTTGCTCGTAGCTACGCCACATCGCCATTGCCCTTGTTGCCTCCGGAGCCTTCTCGACAGTTTACAGCGTTCCGGAGCCGATCCGGCAGGGGCAACGCGATGGCGCGTGCGCGGCCACCCTTGGGCGCGGAGCCAAGACAATGGTTCATCCCTCTGCGTTCTGGAGCGAGGAGGAAGGGAGGGGAAGGAAGAAAAGGTCGAGGCCGCGTGTGGTTTCGCGGCCTCGCCTTCCAATTCCAAGTGAACTGGCTATGTCCTTTTGGAGATCGGTCCGGCGTGCGGAAAACCCTCCGCCAGGTGCACCCGCATGTCAGCGGTGCCGCGGGGTCCAGCTGATGCCGGACCGACCGGTCCTATCGCCCCGCGGACCACGGGGCGTTACCTGTCGACTTGCCACACTCCCCAGAGGATGCGATTCGCTCGCATGGCGATCACCTCCGAGGCCCGCGGTGATGCGGACTTGGCTCGGTGGGTGGCCTGACCCCTCCGGCTTTCGCCGGAGTCGCTTACCACCACGCGCGTGGGCCAGGCGCTCCGGCTCGATCGCTTGGACTCGCGTCCTCGCTCTCTTGCCTCCGAGCCAACCCGCCTGAGCGGGTCTCACCTTCTATTTATCAGAGATTGCTCCCCATGTCAACATCACGAAGATCAGTCCAGATTGACTTCGACATAACTCATGTCTACACATCATCAACAGTGTGTATCGCCAAGAAATGATTGTCCTTCATTCGCTTCAGGAAATACATCACTTTTACCTGCCTTTCATGCTAGCCCAACCCAAGAAATAGTGCCCCGCTTGGAACGCCTGCGCCATATCTCGCACCGCTCGCATTCAGCGCGCCCGAAAGCTCTGGCGCTGTCGGGGCAGGAATGCGACGTTCGGGCGGTATCGACGGTGATGCGCTCATCACCGGCTGGGCAGTCTGCTATCTTCGCCACGTGCAGGTCGCTCGCGCCGTCAATCGCGGGCAACCTCGCCACCATGCCGCCCAATCTCGCGCGGAGCCCAGTCATGTCACATTTCTTCCACCCGCATTCCCGCCGCTGGGGCCGCCAGGCCATCACGGTCTTGATCCTGATCTCGCTGGTGATCGCCAGCACGCCGACCGTGCTCGGCGCGGCTGCTGCCGCTCCCACGCGGGAGTCAGCCTCGTCTCGTCTCCGCATCCAGTGGCCCCGCCCTGAGAACCCGGCCCGCCACGTCGGCCGCGTATGGCGAAACGTCACCTATTGCACGATGGACGGGGTGCCGCTGACGATGGATGTCTACGCCCCGCGCGACCAGACCGGTCCGACGCCAGTCGTCGTCTTTGTCCACGGCGGAGCGTGGGTGTTTGGCGACAATACGAGCCTGTTCACAAACCCGGAAGCCGTCGCGTTGCTGGATGCGGGGTTCACGATCGCGGCGATCAACTACCGACTCGCGCCGGCGTTCAAGTTCCCCGCCATGATCGAAGACGTGAAATGCGCGGTCCGCTCGCTCCGAGCTCACGCGAGCGAGTACGGCATCGATCCTGACCGGATCGGCGCGTGGGGGGAGAGCGCGGGCGGCCACCTGGTCAGCCTCCTCGGCACCGCCGAGAAGAGCGCTGGCTTCGACGTCGGCGAGTACCTCGACTACTCGAGTGAGGTGACAGCGGTCGTCGATATGTTCGGACCGACGGACATCATGACCCTCTTTCCCGACGCCTTGCCGCGCCTGCGCACCGCGATCTTCGGCGACATTGACCCCATCCAAGCCAGCCCGATGACCTACATCTCGCCGGACGATCCACCGTTCCTGATCATCCACGGCGAAGACGACGGGCTCGTTCCCATCGAGCAATCAGAAGCGCTCGCCGCCGCGCTGAGCGCCACCGGGGTTCCGGTCGAGCTTGTGCGAGTCCAGCACGCGCGGCACGGCTTCATCCCAACCGGCGCGACGCCGATCTCGCCCTCACGCGACGAGATCGCCCAGCTCGTCGTGGACTTCTTCACGCAGCACTTGCGCTGATTCGAGGACGAGGAAGGACTTGCTCAGGCCGCAGGCACGGCCGGCGCCAGGGGAGCGGGGCGAACGAGGCGGCCACCTCCGGAAGCGACGGGCCGGCCATTGAGCGCGATCGTTTCGCCCCGGCGGATCGTGCGCGCCACCTGGCCGGTGAACGTCATCCCGACGTAGGGACTCAGCGCGTGACGATAGCAGAGGTCCTCGCGCCGCAAGGTTGCTCGCGCATCCAAGCGAACAAGAGCGAGATCGGCATCGAAGCCGACGGCAATTTCACCCTTGCCGAGGATGCGAAAGCGACGGGCCACCGCGCCTGCGACGAGCGCGGCGATTCGCTCCAGGGGAAGGCCGCGCTGGTGATAACCGGCGGTCAGCAACGCCGGCAGGAGTGACTGGCAGCCGCTGATCCCGCCCCAGACAGCGAAGAACGACGGCCGTTCCTTGAGCGAAGGCGGAGAGGGGGAGTGATCAGAGGCGACGAACGCGATCGCGCCCGACTCTAGCTCGCGCCACAACGCCTCCCGATCGGCGGCGGGGCGCAGCGGCGGAGCGCATTTGGCGACCGCGCCGAGGCGCTCGAGATCGTCTTCCGTGAACACGAGATAGTGCGGACACGTCTCGCAGGTCACATCAACGCCACGCGCTCGCGCCTCGGCGACCAGCGCCACGCCACGACCGCTGCTGACATGCACGATGTGCAGGGCGCAGCCCGTCTCTTCGGCGAAGAGGATCGCTCGCGAGATCGCCTCGACTTCGGCGATCACCGGCCGCGATGCCAGATAGTCGCGCGCGCTGGTCCGCCCGGCAGCGACCGACCGCGCCGCAAATTGGCTCGTCAGCACGTCGCTCTCGGCGTGCACGGCGACGATCAGACCCAGCGACGCCGCTCGCTGCATCCCCTCGAGCAGCGTCAGATCGTCGGCCGCGGGGAAATCCTCGATGCCGCTGTTCGACATAAACGCCTTGAGGCCAACGACGCCGCGCTCCGCCAGCTCTTCGAGCCGGTCGAGATTGCCGGGCACCAGGCCGCCCCAGAGCGCGAAATCGGTGACGGCAGCCTCCTCCGCGGCGGCCAGCTTGGCGTCGAAGCTCGCCGCGTCGAGCGTCGGCGGGTGAGCGTTCAGCGGCATGTCGAAGCAGCAGACACCGCCGCCAGCGGCCAACGCTTGAGTCCCAGTCGCCCACCCCTCCCAATCAGCGCGCCCCGGCTCGTTGAAGTGGACGTGCGCGTCAATCACGCCGGGGAAGATGTGCAGCCCCGTGGCGTCGATCTCCTCCCGCGCCGTCTCTCCGATTTCCGGCTCGACCGCGACGATCCGGCCCTCGCTCACCGCCACGTCGGCGAGCCCAACGCCGGCCTCGGTAACGACATTCCCGCCCCGGATCAAGAGATCGAACGCCGCGCTCATCCGCTTGTCTCTGCCAGGCGCTCGACCGCGCGCGTCAGCACGTCGATCGCGACCGCGACATCCTCCGCCTGCACCGACTCCGCCGGATTGTGGCTGATACCGCGCTCGCAGCGGACGAAGAGCATAGCGACGGGCATCGCCACCGACAGCGCCGCCGCGTCGTGCCCGGCGCCGCTGACCAGCCGCGCAACCTCCCAGCCCGCATCGGCAATCGCGCTCGCCAAGACATCGGTCAGTGCCTCGTCGCAGGCGACAGCCTTGTTGTCGCCTGCGACATCAACAGCCAACTCGACCTGGCGGCGCTCGGCGATGGCCTTCGCCTGCTCAAGGAGTTCGGCGACTGCCCGCCGCCGGATCGTGTCGTCGGCGTGGCGCACGTCCAGGCTGTGCGTCACGCGGCCCGGAATGACATTGCCCGCCCCCGGTTCGAGCGCGAGCTGCCCGATCGTGGCGACGAGCCCGTTTGTCTGTCGCGCCGTCTGCTCCGCGATCAGAACGAACTCAGCCGCGGCGCAGAGCGCATCGCGCCGCAGCGCCATCGGCACCGTCCCGGCGTGCCCGGCTTCGCCGCTGAAGGTGAGAGTGGCGCGCGTTTGCCCGGCGATCGCGGAGACGACGCCGACGGGCAGGCCACGCGCCTCCAGCACCGGTCCCTGCTCGATGTGCGCCTCGATGAAGGCGCGGTAGGGCCCAGGCGACAGGCCGCTCGCCGCGCGTTCCGGATCGCCGCCAGCTTCGCGGATCGCCTGCTCGACGGAAAGTCCGGTCTCGTCCATCCGCGCCAGCGTCGCGGGATCGAGCGCGCCGAGGAAGCCCCGGCTGCCCAGGTAGGATGTGTGGAAGCGCAGCCCTTCCTCGTCCGCGAAGGCAACGACCTCGATCGGGACGGGCAGGCGCGGGCCGCGGGCTCGCAGCCGCTCGACGACCGCCAGTCCGGTCAGGACACCGAGTGTCCCGTCGTAGCGGCCGGCGTCGCGCACCGTGTCGAGGTGCCCGCCCAGGAGCACCGCGGGCGCACCGGGCGCGTCGCCATCCCAGCGGCCAATGAGATTGCCGACTGCATCCCGCCGTGTCGCGAGACCCGCCTCTCGCATCCAGCCAGCGACCAGGTCCTGCGCCGCGGCCAGCGCCGGCGTGGCGTAGCGCCGCGTGATCCGGCCCGGCTCTTCCGTACACTCGGCAAGCACGTCGCACCGGGTCATCACGGTGCTGGCGAGAGCGGTCGCGTCGGCGGTGGGCGAGGGATTAGCTGCCACGGTAGGTGCTGTAGGCCCAAGGCGAGACGAGGAGGGGCACATGGTAATGAGCGTCCGGATCGGCGATCGTGAAGCGAACCGGCACCCGATCCAGGAAGGGCGGCTTCCCCGTCGCCACCGGCTGCCCCGCGAAGTACTCCCCGACGTCGAAGACTAGCTCGTACGTGCCGGCGGTGAGCTCGGCGCCGCTGAGGAGCGGCTCATCCGTCCTGCCGTCCTGATTGGTCCACACTCGCTTCAGGCAGACGTGCCAGGTAGCCGCCTCACCGACGCGCCAGACCTCGATCGCGACGCCGGCGGCCGGTCGGCCCTGCGCGGTATCGAGCACATGGGTCGTCAGACGTCCCATCCTTGCCTCACCCACCGTCACGCCGTCACCGGCGCATCGTCAACTTGATCTCGCCGTAGGCCGGGAACGGATCGCTATAGACCTTGACCTTGGGGTCGGCCTCCGACTCGCCGTACGGGTCGCGGGTGCGATTCTCGGCGCGGAAGCTGACCTCGGCCAGCTGTGGGAAGCGCTCGAACATGCGGAGCCCGAACTCATGGACGAGGTGCTGAATCGACTCACTGACGAAGGAGTCGAACGTCGCCCGAAGCAGATCGCGCACCTGCTCGGCCGGGACGTACCGCGCCGGATCCTCGTTCAGGAGATCGTTCTGGTCAGCGTAGCGCCACCAGACGTCGAGGGTGATGAAGAGCGGCCGGTCGCGCCGCTCCGGCAGCGTCGTGTAGCCGTCATGGACATAGCCGGTGAACGCGCTGCCAGTCGTCTTCAAAAGGCGCAACCCGACGCGACCACAATGGTGATCGGTCACGACGACTTCTCCCGCCTCCCTGTGCATCTCTAGCGTCGCCGTCGTCGCGTCCGCATCAACTCGGTCGAAGAGGACCGAGCTCGGGACGAAGCCGCCGTCGCCGGGAACGGGCGCGGCATCGAACCGAAGCTCCCGGCCGGTCATGCGCAGCCGCGGCATCTGCGGATAGGTCGTGAGTAAGCCACGGCCGACGAAATGCAAGAACCCTTCGAGCGTCGACCCGTCGTAGGCGACCGCCTGGCGGAGGACGAAGTTCTTCATGCTATCGGTCGCGACAACGTTGCTGTTGTCCCCCTCGGTGTAAGCGGCCAGGAAGTCGCCTCCCAGCACCTCGACATCGATCTCATAGGCGAAGACAATGTTGTCACGGCCAGTGAAGCTCGATTCCGGGATCGGCTTGATTCCCTGCAGCGGCCGCGCATGCACCCGGTAGACCGGGATGCGCCGCTTGCCGTACCCGATCTCGTACGTGACTCCCGGCGCGCCGGACGCCGATCCCGCGGACGTCCGCGCGCTTCTCGCCTCGCTCATGGCTCGCTCCCCCGCTCTCCATCATCGGCGACCGCATCCTCGAGGCGGTACCGCGCGATCTTCGCGATCTCCTCGAGAGCGGTCGCGATCTCCTGCTCACGCGTATTGTGAAGGCGCCGCTCGAACCCGGCGAGGATGCTCGCCTTCTTGTTCTCGCGGGCACAGATGACGAACGGAAAGCCGAAACGCTCCTTGTAGGCCGCGTTCAGCTCGGTGAAGCGCGCGATCTCCTCCGGCGTCAGAGCGTCCGGGTCGAGGCCAGCCGCGCGCTGCTCCGCCGTCGATTCCCGGCTCAGCGTCCCGGCCAGCGCGGCCCGGCCGACGAGGTCCGGGTGCGCGCGGATCAGCTCGACCTGCCGCTCCTCGCCGGCGCGCATCACCGTCGCGACGAGCGCCTGATGCAGAGCCGCCCGGCTCGCGAAGGGGCGAGCCTCCCAGGTAGCGGCGGCGATCCACGGGGAGCCCTCGAAAAGCCACCCGAGCCGCTCGGTGAACGTCGCTTGGTCCCAGGCGTTGACCTCGGAAAGTCGCCATCGCTGCGCCATGCCGTCGCCTCGCGCGTTCATCCCTCGTCATACCCGCCACAGCGGTCCGTTTGGTCGCGAGTCATCATACACCGGCTATTCCGGCGCAAGACTTCCGCTGTATCGCGCGCACTGCATCGGCCTAGTCCGGTTGTCATTTGCGCATGGCCCGTTCTTCCCCCCACTGTTTCCGCCTTTCTACACCTATGCGGGATTGCCAGGGGTCTGGATTATGTACCACGGGTGATACGGTCACCATCGCTCTCATTGTCAGCTGGAGGTCCGCGCGATGATGCCGCAGATCGGGAAAGTACAAGCGGCATCCGCCAGGCAAGGGCGCGCTCAACAGCCGGCCGCCATCCAAACGGACGGTCGCTCGGCGCAGGCGATCGTCGAGTTTGCCCTGGTCAGCTTGGCGTTCTTCTTGATCGTCTTCGGCACGATCGACTTCGGCCGCGCCATCTTCATGTACTCAGAGCTCCACAACGCCGTCCGCGAGGGCGCTCGCGTCGGCAAGGTTGACCCGACCGACGCCTCGGCGATTCGGGCCGCGGTTCAAGACCATGCGAAGGGCCTTGGCCTTACGTCCGACTCGATCCAGATCTCGTGCGACGGCGGCTGCTCGGCCTCCAGCGAATCGGTCACGGTCACCGCAACGGTCGGATTCCGGGCGATCACGCAGGAGCTGCTCGGGATCGGGCCGATCACGCTACGAGCTTCCGCCAAAGTCACGGTGGAGTAGCGCGATGCATGCGGCCCGGCTTCTTCCCGTCGCGCGCCCGTCCGGTGGCCGCTCGGAGCGTGGCCAGAGCCTCGTCGAGCTGGCAATCGGTCTGCCGATCCTCCTCTTGCTGCTGCTCGGGACGCTCGATCTCGGCCGCGTCTTCTTCGAATACATCGAGCTGCGCAACGCGGTGCGGGAAGGCGCGAGCTACGGAGCGCGCAACCCGAACGACGAGAGCGGCATCCGCGCCCGGGTGCTGCAGCACGGCGATTCGATCGCTTCCGGCACCACGGTGACGATCACCTGCGCGGGCAACTGCTCGACGGCGGGCAGCGAAGGCTCGATCACCGTGACCGGCACCCGGACCTTCAAGCCGATCGCCTCCAGCTTCCTCGCGATGTTTGGCCTTGGCTCGATTCCGATCAGTGTCAGCGCGACGGCGAAGGTGCTGTCGTGACCATTCCAGGCTCGTGAGGGTGCCACCGATGCTCACCCCAATTCCCCCAGCTGAGAACCGCGCTTCGCGGGGCCAAATCCTGATCATGTTCGCGCTGTTCGCGACGGCGATGTTCGGCGTGCTCGGTCTGGCGATCGATCTCGGCATCGCCTTCGCCGAGCGCCGGACCATGCAGAACGCGGCCGATCTCGGCGCGATTGCCGGGGCGCGCGCCATCACCCGTCACAGCGCATCGCTTCCCCTCTCGGCGTGGCCGGATGTGCAGAAGGTGGTCAGCGAGAACCGCATGCAGAGCGTCCCGACGATCACCGAGTGCAGCTACCTCAACGACGCTGGGGCGGCTCTCGGTCCCTGCACGGCCACCGTCCCCGCCGCGGCGACGGGCGTCCGCGTCCGCGTTACTGAGTCGCATTCGACCTTCTTCATGCGCGTCGTGCCCGGCGCTCCGAATTCGGTCAGCACCTCCGCCACTGCCGCCGCGTTTGTCCAGCGGCTCCGCAATCCGGGGGGAGACGGTCCCTTCATTGTCTGCGCCTCGGCCAAGGTTCAGCACGGAAGCAACTCGTTCAAGATCTTGAACGAGGACGGCAGCGTGAATCCCGCGGCCTACGGCAAGACCTTCCAGGTTCACGGCCCGCAGATCAACAGGTGCGGACTCCACGACAGCAGTTGGAAAGGTCTGGCGGCTCAGGGGGCGAACTCGAACAAGTCAATCAACGAGTGGTGGGTCGGCGACACCGGCACCCAAGCTGGCCCGACACGGGAGAATGTCCGAGGCGTCGAAGGCTGCGCGCAGTACACTCAGCCGCCTTACAACTGCGTGATGTTCCTACCGGTCGCGCAAGAGCTGCCTGAGGGGACCAAGAAAGAGGGGAGCGATCCGATGCTCTACGTCGTCAAGATTCTCCCCTTCCGCGTGACGTCGTGCGGCGCCAACTGTCACCAGGGAGAGCTGCTCGAGAACTACATCGTCTCCGGGCCGAGCGAATCCGGCTGGTGCCGAGAGTGCGGCGACATCGCCGTGATCAAGCTCCGGCAGTAAACGAGATACCCGAGCTCTCGTCAGACGAGCCAGCCACGCTCTTCGGCGAAGGCGGCGAGCGCCCGCTCCTGTCGAGGGTTCTCCACCGCGCCGGGGCAAGCTTGCCGCACTGCCGCGAGCGCCTCTAACGGGCTCTGCCCCTCGCGGATCAGATACGCGGCCAGCACCGTTCCAGTCCGCCCCTGCCCCATCAGGCAGTGGACGGCGACTGGCCGCCCATGCGCGCGATGATCGTCAATGAACGCCAATGCCTGACGAAGCTGCCCGACGGCCGGCGGCGCCATGTCGGGGACGGGCAGGTGGAGCGCGTCGAGACCGTGCTGGACGAGGAGGTCGTCCGCGAGCGGCCACTCGGTGAGCGACAGGAGCGCTTCTACGCCCTGCTCCCGGAGATAGGCCAGATCGCGCGCGACGGCCTCCGGCGGCCCGAGTGAGCGACCGACGCGGCCCGGCAGCTCGCATCCGGCCAGCACGCCGGGAATCAACCAATAGAATCGCTTCATCCTTAGACCTCTCCGCGATCCTGTACCGAATCGCCTCGACACTCTACCGCTTCGCGCGCGGCTGCACCTCGCCCATCTGGGGAGGATTCCACCTGCCCATTCAGGGATGCCGCGAAGGCGGCGCCTCGCTTGTTCCTCCTATCCGGACGTGCGGCGGGGCAAGCGCAACGTGATGGCCGGGCTGGCGCAAACCTACTTGGCGAGGCCCGCACTTCAGCGGACTCGCTGTCGCCCACGACAACATCAAGTGCAGCAAATGGCAAGCCAGGAAAACAACGGCGCCGCCGGGTCACCGCGATGTCGCGGCCCGGCGGCGCCGGAAGCTGCGCTATTGGACGCGCTTACGGGAGATAGGCGAGCGGATCGACGGTCGAGCCGTTCGCCTTGATGATGAAGTGGACGTGCGGTCCGGTCGACCACCCGGTGCTGCCTATCGGCCCGATGACATCACCCTGATTGACCCGCTGCCCCACGGCGACGTACGGCTGCTCCGCCATGTGGCCGTAGACGGTCGAGTAGCCGTTCTGGTGATCGATCTCGACGTAGTAGCCAAGACCGCAGTCGCACCACCCGGCGGCCACAACAACGCCGCCATCGGAAGCGATGATCGGGGTGTAGGCCGGCGCGGCGAGATCGATGCCGTTGTGGAAGTTGCAGCCAATCCGCGCGTCATACGGCTCGATCGCGAGCCCGGTGCAACCGTAGGCCTGGGTGAACGTCCAGCTGCCGCCGACGGGATAGATGAACGTGCCGGTCGGGCCAGACGGTGGCGGCGGTGGCGCGGGCGGATCGGACGCGCCGAGGAGATCACCGAGCGCGTAGCCCCGCACGTTCCCGTCGTCCACCTTGTACCAGGCATCACCGTTGTCGTCGAAGACGGCCGACCCGACGATCCGGACAATCGACCCCGGCGAGATCACACCGAGAATCTCGGAGCCGACCCAGCCACGGCGGCGGATGTTGACGCCATCGTTGTCCAGCGGCGTGGCATAGTCGCCGATCGCGAACTTGATCTCGTCGAGCACGGGTTCGTCGTCCGGCGGCGCGGGCTCCGAGGCAACCGCCAGGTAGCCAGCGAAGACGTAGCCGGTCACGTCCCCATCGGTGATGAGATACCAACCGTTCCCATCATCGTCGTACTCAGGCCCCTCCAGGACCTGCACGACATCGCCTTCGCCCAAGAAGCCGATCCGCTCGAAGTCCTGGCCGGCGCCAGCCCGAATGTTGAGTCCGGTGCCGTCGTCGGTCACGACGGCCACGTAGTCGCCCGCGGAGAACCAGGGGGTCTCAGCGGATCGGCTCGAGCTCCGGCTTCCGGACGAATCGGCGCTCGTCAGATAGAGACCGGCGATCCAGCCCTCCACACCGTTTACACGGACAGGCCACCAGCGAATGTCGTCCATGACGACGGTATCGGCGACGTCGATTCGGAGCTCGACGATCGTCCCGTCCGGCAAGGCGTCGATGACCTCTCCCGCGACGCCCGGCTCGGCGCGCAGGTTCACGCCGTCCTCGCTGTGGGCGACCATCGCGGTCAGCCCGCTCAGCTGCTCGACGCTATTGACTGTGACCTCGAATTCTGCCGCTGCTTCGGGTTGCGGCCAGACGCTCATGGACATCGCGAGCGCCAGGACCAGCCCGACGGTGAAAGCGCGTGCCCGGCCCCCTCGTGCCGAGCGACGTGCGACCGCGTAGCGCACTCTCCCCTTCCCTCCTGACGCTGTCTCCCCCACGGGTTCCCCATTCGCCGCCGCCAGCACCCAGCGACGAATAGGCGAGTGTCATTCAGACTTCTACGAATTCGGCCCGGCTGGCCTCGCCACCTCGCCCGCTCACCGTCACGGCAGATGCCGACCGTACGTGCCGTTCGGACGTTTGAGCAACGGCGAAGCAATCAAGGAGGCAAAGATGAAGCAGCCGTGCCTCAGCACGTAAGGCCACCTTAGCAAACAGGGATTTGTGTCGCAATATGAACGTACGCTTTGTTCGTCCTACCGTTGGGGAATGAATGTCGTATGTAATGCGCGAAAAGGTGTGCGGCAGGTCCGCCGGTCGGCGCCATCACCGCCCCATTCAACTTGACGTAACGTGGTATAGTTGGAGTGTCTCCACCGGCGCCGCCGGGTGCGCCGGCTCGCCTCTCGAGACATCCTTCCAATGAAGAATTCCCTCCCTGTCGATGAGACAGGCATAGATCCCCAGTGGGCGGTCCCGGCCGCCCCTGCTCCCCATTTGTGTTGGGACAGGAATACCGAGGATGGCTACGACCGCCGTCGAGGTTCGGCATGGATGCCCGAACTACTCACAAACGGCCCCGGTTATGCGTTCTAGAGGATGGAACGGCGGTATCCCCCTTCCCTCCCGCCGTCTCCGACCCCCAAGGCCGAGCCGCCCGCCAGCCCCGGGCGGCTCGCTGCCATTACGCTTCGCGCATCGTTGGAGGTGGGGGGTCTAGAAGCTCTTCGAGCGGGACCGATTCGGATCGAATGCGTGGATTGCCGCCAATGCGCGGCGCGTGGCAACGACGTCCACCGTGCGATGAGGGTACCGGGGTCCGGAGCGGATGCGCCACGAAGCACGGCGCTCGAGATCCTGTCGCGCGAGCTCTTCTCCCGTTTCCGCGTCGACCAAGATGAGTTGCCCCGTGCCGCCCTCGCGCCGGAGCCGGCTGGCCCAGGGGTCCAGCGCCGATGGGTGCGCGGGCTCACCCTCGATTTCACCTAGCGGTCGCGTTTCATCGCCCAGCCGATGCTCGATGCGATACCGGCGACGAGTAGCCGGGGGTGACCAGTCCATAGCCGAGCCTCCTATTGCAAACCCGCTACCACCGATCGTACGAGGCGCGAATCCTGCTCCAAAGCAGCCTTTCGTCCTCGTTTCCGGTAGACGGCCGTCGCATGGCGATAGCCCGAACGGGGCCGCACTCCTTCATTACGCACAGCATGGGATGGTAGTCCCAGTGCGTCGGATGCGCGTCCGTCATATGGAGGACATCGGCAGGCGGCCCGATCAAGAACGGGCCGCTTTCAATTGACGAACATTGGGGGGTCAGTACCTCTGCCGGTCGGCGAGGAGTCGGCCTGTTCGCGTCTTACTGGCTCTGAGAGGTGGCCGAGCGCCGGTGCTGCCTCCTTGATTAGATCGTCACGCCACACCCCTGCAGACCGGTGAGATACCCCAGCATGAAGGCCGAGAGCCGGTCGTCGCCGGAGCCATGCTCCGGATCGCCGGACAGAGCGGAGATGACGACGGCTTCGGTGATGTCGCCAACTTCCAGCGATCCTCGCGTTGCGGCGTCCTGCGCGTACACGCCCGCCAAGCAATCGGCTTGGAGCTCAGGTGAGGAGACCACCCCATCGTAGCGAGGAACGATTCCCGACCTCGCGAGCTGCTGTTGCACGTGATGCCCCCACTCGTGGGCGAGGATCGTCACCCAGGCGAAATCGCCAATGGATGTGATCGTTGGCCCTTGCCACGCGAGATCGACGTAGATCGTTTCATTGAGTGGGCAGTAGGCGGCGGGTCCACCCCAGCTCGGACCACAGATCGAGTCTATGGCGGTGACATACGTGACCACCTCAGGCTCCACGTACATGAGTCCCGCCGCGGAGAAAACTGACGCCCAGAAGGCGCCGATATCGGCGATGGCGATGTCAACCAAGCTTCCCTGGGGGAGGGGGCTGACATAGCGCGCGATTTGCTCCTCTACGAACTCTCGGCTCCGTCCGAAGAACCAGCGCCAGGTACCGTAGCGATCCTGAACCAAACGGACGACATCTTGAAGAACGTTCCGTGCGCCGCCATCCCAGAACTCTTGCGTGAATGACACCTCGGCCGTGTAGGGATAGGTGACTCCCGTGACCGGCCAGGTCCAGGCGACGAAGCGGACGCCGGTGATAACCGCCGGCGACGCCCCACGCGGGGCGAACTCGTTTTGGTACCAACCGACGACGGCGGCGCGGGGGATGATCGCGTGAGCGTCCGGGTGAATCAGGTCGTATAAGGCATTGAACTGACCATTGGCCTCCAGGACTGAGAGGTAGTAGGCCATCTGCATGGCCTCGACTGCATCGCGGCCCTGAAGATGCGCGGCAGCCTCGGCGCGGCCCGGCGCCTGGCCGAGCAGAAGGGCTGGCAGAGCCAGCACCGCAACGATCGTCAGCAATGCCGGGGCACGCACGGGTTCCTCCTTCCTTCCCGGCCAGCGCCAATCACCGTGTCACGATCCAGTAGAAGCTCTTGCCCCCGAATCCGCAACCACTGTCGTATTTGACGCGAATCCGAGCGCTGTCTGCCCTGACTTCGAGCACGACAGAGCCACGGGCGAGATCACCTGGACCGAGATCGCCAGAGCCGAGCGGCTGCACGCTGGGATTGAGGAAGGTGTCGTCGAATTTGTAGCCCCGATCGGGATCGCTCGCGCTGAAGCAGAGTTCATTGTACGACCGATCCTTCGTCTCGTGGACATTTCGGACAATTGCCTCAATCTCCAAGAAGATATAGCCCGGTTCAGGCGAGAGGAAATCGTAGGCCTCAACGAACTGCGCACTGACGAGCGTGATCTCACGGTCGTCCTTGGTCAGCGTTGAGCCAATCGGCGCTGGATTATCGGCAGTGCCGAGCTCGGGCGGCGGCGTGAGCGCGACATGCGGTCCGCCACACGCCCCCCACAAACCGACCTGCTCCGCCTTGGCAAGCTCTTCCGCCCGCTTCAAGCGGTCGCCATACCGCGACGTGTCGTCCTTTGCCTTGAAGGAGGCGTAGCCTTCCCGGATCAAGCGCTCGTTGAGGAGATACGGCTCACCATCATCCGGCGCAACCCAGACATAGCGGAGCAGGCGATCCTTACGGTCACGGTCTTTCGACTCCTTTTCGAGGTAGACCACCGTTTTCTTTGGGAGAAGCTGCCGGATGCGAGAGGACGCCTCAGCCGCGAAGCACTCACCGAGATCGTCATCCTTGGCCGGCTCCGGCGCGTCCGCTCCCAGGAGGTTCAGTTCCTCCGTCTTGTCGCCAATCCGGACCGTAAACTTGTCACCGTCGACGTACCCCCAGACTTGAGCCGGTTCGGCCCCCTCGGGCACGTCGGCCGGTAGGTCTTGCGCGGAGGTGGCTGGGGCGGCAACCGCCGCCCCGCCACTCAGCACCAGGAGGAATAGGAGAATGCGCAGCATCGTTGGCTCCTCTCTGGCGCCTTAGCCGAGCTCGACCAGATCCGCCGCCACGAGCGGCTGCGTCACACCACC
>CALGSZ010000122.1 GCA_937901745.1 uncultured Chloroflexota bacterium
TCGACCAGGGAAGCGCGTTGGCCCTCCTCGGATGGGCCCTGATGTACCGCGGAGATGCGGCCGCTGCCGAGCGCGCGTTCGCGGGCGCCAGGGCGAAAGCGACTACCGCGCAGAATTCGTGGTTCGGCCTCTCGGAGCTGGTCGGATCGGCGTGCATCCTCGTCCAACGAGGCAAGCTATCCGAAGCTATCGACTTGTTCCGGCGCGCCATCAAGCTGGATGCGCGCTATGCCTCGATGCACCTCGGCTACGTCTACATCGAGCGGAATCAGCTTGACGAGGCCGAGCGGCTTCTGTGGAGCGCGGCAGCCACCCCTGAGCCAATGCGCCCGATGGTCCTGCAGAGCCGGATCTGGTGTGGTCTGGCTCAATTGGCGTGGGCGCGGGGGGATTTCGGGACTGCCCACGACGAAATCGAATGGGCCATCGACTACGCAAAAGAGCTGGGATCGATGCGATACGCGCGATACGCCCAAGCCCAGCAGGCGCGTTTTTGGCTGGCCGAGGGCCAGCGTGAGCTTGTTGGCCGCTGGGCCGATGGCTGCGATCTGGATCCCTACGGGCCTCCAGACTACGAGCGCTTTTTCGAGCAGCTGACCTTCGTGCGCCTGCTCATCGCCGACAATTGCGCGGAATCCGCGCTCGAGATCCTCGAGGTCGTAGGCGAGCAGGCCGCGGCACAGGGGCGGCTTGGCGACCTCGTTGAGATACAGATGCTCTCCGCGCTTGCTCATCAGTGCGCGGGGAACCCGGTCAGGGCGCTCGATGCCATGGATCGGGCGCTGACGCTCGGGAGCCCGGGTGGATACATGCGCGTCTTCGTCAATGAAGGCGAGGCGATCGTGTCGCTCCTCCGCCAACTGGTGACGCGCGGCGTCCTCGGCGGCTATGTGACGCGGGTACTCGCCGCCACCGAGGGCGCTGTCGCGCTAGCGACCAAAGCCAGGGAGGACAAGATCAATTTCCTCAGCAAGCGCGAGATCGAAGTGCTGCGGTTGGTGGCAGACGGGCTGAGCAATCGCGACGTCGGCCAATACCTCTTCATCAGCGAGTCGACCGTCAAGCGACACCTCAGCACCATCTACGAGAAGCTGGCCGTCAAGAGCCGCACCCAAGCCATCGACCATGCCCGGCGAGCGGACTTGCTCTGAGGGCGTCCCGCCGGATGCGCCCGCGCCCTGAGGCTAGGCCGCGGCGAACGCTTCCTGGAGTGCTGTTTCGTCGGCATCGCTGAGATTCGTCTGGATGATCTTGCCGCCGAACTCCTTCATCTCGGAGATGACCCTATCCGGCGTAACTTGGTGGATCAGCAGGAAGAGCGCCGACGTGCCTGGCTGGAGCGCGGCGCCGACCTCCTTGATAAAGCGGTCGTCGATGCCGAGGTCCACCATCTTGCCCGACAAGGCGCCGGTCGTTGCGCCGACCAGCGCTCCCAGAACGGGCATGAGGAAGATGAATCCGATCAGCATCCCCCAGAAAGCCCCGGAGAGAGCGCTCGAGCCCGCCAGGCTCACCGACTGCTTGATCTTGACCTTGCCGTTCGGTCGTCGGACCACCACAACCGCATCGTCGAGGCCGATCAGCGCCTGCTTCTGGAGTTGCAGGATCTTGTCTCTGGCCTGCTCCGCAATCTGTTCCTCCGGGTACGCGACTACGACCAGCTGTCCCATGTCGCATTCCTTTCCCTTCGAGGCCGTGACGACACGACGAGGACCCTCTCCTCCGTCGAGCAGTCACACTCGAACGACATCCTAAGAGGCTACGACTGCCGTGCGATTGGTCAAAAGTTGTAGGACGCCGGTTGTATTGTCAGCGTCGCGTGGCTAGCCCTGTCCGCTGTCGGGACGCGCTAGGCGATCTCGCGCCGTACGGTGGATCGTCCTCTCGCGGACGGTCCTGCTCAACGGACCGCGCACTCCAATCCCTAGCCGCTAATGGGTGAATCGTCGCCCCGAGTCCTGTCGACGCGGCTCCTTGCTGCACTTGGACAAGACCGGAGTCACTTCCGAGTCCACGTCGGCGCCCGCATCACTTTGCATCCGCTGATTACGACTTTCGAACCATCGCCAAGCGTGAGCCCCCCTGTACGCTCTGAGCGATCAATTTCCGCCGACCCTGGCCATCGCGGGGAACCAGCTTTTCAGCCAATAGAGGTGTTTCAGCCAACGGGGAAGAGTCCCGAGCGGTCGGCGCTGCGATGCCATGACTCAGAGTTGAGATGGAGTGAACATGCAATGGCACTGCCGAGCGACGCCGCGCGCCGATATGCGCGCGCCAACGGACAACGGTTCGTTGAAGAGCTCTACGAGCTCCTGCGCATCCCCAGTCTCAGCGCCGATCCCGCGCACGCCGAGGACGTGCGCCAGGCCGCCGAGTGGCTAGCGAGCCACCTGCGCGGCCTCGGTGCCGAGAACGTGGCGGTGATGCCGACGGCAGGGCACCCGGTCGTCTATGGCGAGTGGTTAGGGGCCGGTCCGGACAAGCCGACGGTGCTCGTCTACGGCCATTACGACGTGGTGCCAGCGGCGATGGAGGACGGCTGGGAGACTCCACCGTTCGAGCCCGTCGAGAAGGACGGCAAGATCTACGCCCGCGGCGCGACCGACGACAAGGGGCAACTCTTCATCCATCTCAAGGCCCTCGAGGCGTACACGCAGAACGGCGATGGCCCCCCGGTCAATCTGAAATTCCTGCTCGAAGGAGAAGAGGAGATTGCCTCTCCCAACCTGCGCCCCTTTATCGAAGAACACCTCGACCTGCTCGAGGCCGACGTCTGCGTCATCAGCGACTCCTCGATGCCTAGCATCGACGAGCCGGCGATCACCCACAGTCTGCGCGGCATGACCTACCTCGAAATCGAAGTCCGGGGACCGCGCGAGGACCTTCACAGCGGGTTCTTCGGTGGCGCGACGCACAATCCCGCGCTTGCGCTCGTCGAGATCCTGGGCAAACTGTACAACCCGGACAATACCGTCGCGGCGCCTGGTTTCTATGAAGACGTCGTGCCCCTCTCGCAAGAAGAGCGCGACATGGTCGCGAAAACCGCGATCAGTGACGACCAGTTCAAGGACGCCACCGGCGTCCCAGGCGTCTGGGGCGACCAGCGCTTCACGATCAAAGAGCGCGTTTCAGCTCGCCCGTCGCTCGATATCAACGGGATGTGGAGTGGCTACACCGGCCCTGGTCCCAAGACGATCATCCCCGCGTCGGCGGGAGCCAAAGTCAGCTCGCGCCTGGTCGGCAATCAGGACCCGCACAAGATTTTCGACGTCCTCAAACGGCACATCGAGTCGGTCGCGCCGTCGACGGTGACGGTCGAGGTCAGGCTCCTGACTACCGGCTTGCCGGCGTTGATCCCGTTCGATCTGCCGGAAATGCAGGCTGCCGCCCGCGCGTACGAGAAAGGCTGGGGGCACCAACCGGTCTTCACGCGCGGCGGCGGCAGCATCCCGATCGTGGCTGACATCCGCGAGCTGTTGGAAGCGCCGGTAGTGATGATGGGCTACGGCCTGGACAGCGATGGCCTGCATTCGCCCAACGAGCATTACACCATCGAGATGTTCCACCGAGGCATCGAGACCGCGATCGTCTACCTGGAAGAGCTCGCGCTCTTGCCTCGCTGAGGCGGTATTCCGCCGCTCTCCGCCGCCGGCAACTCGAAACCAACCGGGCAATCCCGAGGGCGCGGTGCGGAGGGGCAAGGAGAGGAACGGAATGGGCTACTCGTTTGACCGCCAACTCGAGGAGGGCTTGCCCGTCACTCGGGAACGCCCGGCCGATTGGGGGGATGAGCGGGGCAGGAACCTGACGATTCGCGCGAGCAACGTTCGCACCGGGAGAGGGCGAGGATGAGTAGCGCGGCGGTCACAGCAGAAAGCGGTGAAGTCCAGGGCTTTACCCAGAGATTGCTCGGCGGCATCGAGAAGGTTGGGAACAAGGTTCCCCACCCGGTCTTGATCTTCCTGTACCTGATCGCCCTGGTCTTCGCGCTCTCTGTCATTCTTGACCTGCTCAACGTCGGCATTACCGAAGAGATCATCGTTCCCACGTCGCCGCCCGTGGCCGACCTGGACGACTTGCCCGCGGGTTCGACCGCGCTGCCCGTGGTGGTCGAGCCAACCTACAGCGACGACTTCACAATCGAGCGAGTCAGGGTGGAGATCAAGAGTCTCCTCTCGATTGATGGCCTGCGCTTCTTCTTCACGTCATTCGTCAACAACTTCGCGGGCTTCAGCGTCGTCTCCGTGATCTTCGTGGCGATGATCGGTGTCGGCGTGGCCGAAGAAGCCGGGTTGATGGGGGCGCTGATTCGCAAGCTCGTACAGGTGGCGCCGGCGCGGGCGCTCACGTTCATCATCATCCTGATCGGCGGTCTATCGAGCGTCGCCACCGATGCCGGTTACTTGATCTTGATTCCTCTTGCCGGCGCCGCCTTCCTGACAGTGAAACGGCATCCGCTGGCCGGGATTGCGGCGGCCTACGCCGGGGTCAGCGCCGCCTTCTCGGTCAATGTGCTGATCGCGCCGCTCGACGCATTGCTAACCGAGATGACCAACGAGGCGATGCAGGTCGCGCAACCGGGCGAGTCGATCACGATTACCGCGAACCTCTACTTCTCGATCGCCTCGACGATCGTAATGGCGGTGATCATGACGATCATCACCGAAAAGATCATCGAGCCGAGCCTTGGCGTCTTTCAGCCATCGTCATCACCAGGCGCGGACGGTGACATCGGCGAGCAACCGGCCGAAGCCATCGTCGATCCCGCTGCTGAATCGCGCGGGCTCCGGTACACGCTGTTCGGACTGATCGGCGCGATCATCGTCATCGCCCTCCTGGCGGTGCCGTCGGGAGCGCCGCTGCGCGATCCGAACAACGGCGACCTCATCGGCAACACGCCGTTCATGGGCAGTCTGATTTTCCTAATCTCGCTGATCTTCCTGGTCTGCGGAATTTGCTACGGGATCGGCGCTCAAACGCTCAAGAGCAGCGTCGACGTCATCAACTGGGTCACGAAGACGTTCGCCAGTCTGTCTGGTCTCATTTTCATGTTGCTGATCATCAGCCAGTTCATCGCCTACTTCAATTTCAGCAACATGCCGAACGTCATTGCCGGCGGAATGGCGCACCTGCTCGAGCGGGCCGATGTCAACGAGGTGCTGTTGCTGATCGGCTTCATCCTGGTCATCTGCCTGCTCGACATCATCATCCCCGGCTCTCTGCCGAAGTGGGCGATCTTCGCGCCCATTTTCGTCCCTATCTTCGTCAATCTCGGCGTGTCGCCGCAGACCGTGTTGGCCGCCTACCGCATCGGCGATTCGCCGATGAACGTGATCACCCCGCTCATGGTCTATCTACCCTTCATCGTCATCGTCGCGCAGCGGTACGACAAGAGCACGGGCATCGGGACGATCATCTCCCTCATGATCCCGTACACGCTGATTCTCCTCGTGCTTTGGATCGTTTTCTTCGTCCTCTGGTATCTCGTCGGTATCCCACTGGGGCCAGGGTATCCGGTCGGCTTGTGAACGCCGCGCGCGTCCTCGAGCGGGCGAAAGGGAGGCTATGTCTGCGCAGGACATCGGGTTGGCCATGGTCACCCTGTCGCTCGTCTTCGCCGGGGCGGCACTGATCCGCCGCTGGGTGAGGTTCCTACGGTCACTGTTCATACCGACCGCGGTGATCGGCGGTTTCCTTGGGCTTGTCCTCGGTCCAGAGGTGCTCGGCCGTCTGACCGACGGGGAAGGGATATTTTCGAGCGCCACCTTCCGGGTCTGGGAGGTCACGCCGGGACTGCTCATCAACGTGATGTGCGCTTCGCTCTTGCTAGGCGAGCGACTGCCGCCGGTCAAGACGATCTGGAGCGTCTCCGCTCCGCACGTCATCATGGCCGGCATCGCTTCGGCCGGGCAGTACGCGATCGGCGGCATCCTGGTCCTGCTGCTGATCCGTCCCCTGTGGGACACGCCACCCGAGGCTGGCGCCCTGATCGAGATGTCGTTCGCCGGCGGGCATGGCACCCTGGCCGGCTTGAGCGGCGTCCTCGATGAACATGGAGTCGGCGAGCTTCTCGACGTTGGGCTCGGTCTGGCGACGATCGGCATGGTCACCGGCGTCGTCGTCGGCACCCTCCTGGTCAACTACGCGGTCAAATCGCCCTCGATCCCGATTGCCCGCCAGAATCCAACGACGCCAGACGAGGACCTTGACATCGATCACCACATGCCGAGTCCAGATGACCCGCCGCTGGACGAGTCGCGGGGGATGGGCCAACTCACGGCCGCGGCCGTTTTCCTCGGCGTCTCGATCGCGGTTGGCATCGCCATCCTGGAAGGGCTGAGATGGGCGACCAACCAGGCCGGTTCGACCATCTTTGACCAGTTCCCCCTCTTCCCGTTCACGATCATCGGCGGCGTCATCGTCCAACTCTGCGCGGTCCGGTTCGACTTCGAGTGGGCGGTCAACCGCCGGGCCGTCGAAGGGATTGGTGGGATCTCGGTCGATGGCATCATCATCTGCGCCATCGGCACGCTCTCGCTCGGCGCGCTTGCCGATAACATCCCGCTCTTGCTGATCATGTCGGTCGGGTCCGTGGCCTGGAGCGTCTTCCTAGTGTTGGGGCTCGGCAAACGCATCTTCGCGCGGGATTGGTTCGAGCATTCGGTCGCCGAGTTCGGTGAGTCGCAGGGCAACGTGGCGACCGGGTTCATGCTGGTCGACATGGTCGATCCAGCCCGGCGGACCAACGTCATCACCGCCTACGGTTACCGCCAGCTCGTAACCCGGCCGTTGGTCGGCGGCGGGTTCGTCACTGCGCTCGCCGTGCCATTGATTGCCGAATGGGGACTGACCGCCTTCACGATCGCCACCGCTGCCATCTCGATCGCGTTCGGTGTCTGGGGTATCCGACAGCACGCAGCGGGGACGGTTGAGCCGGTCCCGGCGTCGCGGGCTGCGCCTCCCGGGCCCGGATGATCGCGGCCGAGCGGGACTGCCCTAGTACGTGCCGGGCGAGCGCTCGGCGGAGGACATCGTCCACGAGGCGAAACCGAGCGAGGTAGCGGTGGCCTAACCGGCCAGCGTATGCGCGTGGGTCTAGAGGATGGGCTTGTCCGCTCACGCGAGCGAGGGCGGTGCTTCCGCGCCGGCATCGAGAACGGGCGCGGGGGCGAGGCCGGTTCGATCCTCGTCAGTCTGCTTCGGTCGCCAATCACGCGTGAACTTGAGGTAGAGCATGGTCATACCGATCACCGAGAGGGGCAGCATGATGGCGTAGACGAGGCTGCTCAGCCAATTCACGTACCGCACCTCTGGCTCTGCCAGGATCAGCAAGGCAAGTCCGACGATGGGACCCGGCGCGACACCGACGAACGAGAAGACCAGGGCGTTCCCGGCCGCCTGCCGCCACCGTCCGGCGACGGCGCGCCCGCTCTCGTCCAAGGACCGCCGTGCTCCCGCGCCGTCGAGCAGGACCGCCTGCGAGACGAAGAGCCAGCGGACGGCGCGCGAGATCGCCCAGGGGATCCCGACGACAGACAGAGTCAGCAGCACGATGATGCCGACCGAGCGTGCGACGCCGCCGACGAGCGGGCGGATGCGCGCGAAAACGTGCCGATATGCCACGGCGAACGTCGGCCGGCGACCTGCCTCGATCTCACCGACGGCGGCGATCACTGCCGGAGCGACGAGGATCAAGCTGAGAAGCTCTTGCAGGCCGCCGATCGTCAACGCGATTGCAAGGCGGGAGCCCGGGCTGGCATCCATCGTTTGAAATAGCTGCTTCCCCGGTGGGTATTCGACGAAAGCGAATTGGATGAGATTGGCGAAGACGCCGATCGGGACCAGGACCAGTCCCAAGGTCGCGAACAGGCGCCAATCGTCGATATAAATCCGCGATGCCGCCAGCAGGTTGGATGCGCTGACGCGTATCAGCAGAACGGCGGCGAAGACCGCCGCCACGAACAGCAGCACGAGCAACCTTGGATAGACGACCGAACGGGTCAGCAGGAACGAGCTGTATTCGACCGCCGTGCAGAAAATTGAAGTCGGACCGGGGCCGAAAGTGACCGATTCTGGCAGCTTGAGACTGGAGTCGCGTAAGCCTTCTTGCCATGGAAAGGGATTGGTCCATCTCTCGCGGATTCCGGGACTGTTTGGGCCGTTGTAGAAGGCGGGTTGGCGCTCGCCCCAGCGACCGAGCCAGGCCAGAGCGGCATCGGGTCCGGTGGCGGCGGCGAGGTCGTGCGAGGCGAGGATGACCGCGGGCTCGATGCGATCCGACGGGCCGGTGGTGACGTCGCAGCCGAATCCGGAGTTGTCTTCGCCCCAGGCCATGTAGACGCCGCTGCCGAACTTGTTGGCGTGCGAGCCGGCTCCGGGATAGACGACGGGATGGTTGCCCTCTTTTGTCAGCTTCTCGTCAGTCCACCCGGCGCGCTCTCCCCCGCCGTGGGACGAGTAGCCCACTTCGACAGGTTGGCCGCTCAGCGCCGCCGCCGGCGAATCGGCGTCGAAGACCAACTGGATCATCTCCCAGTCGCCCTCGTGCGTGTTGTTGAAGTCGTTGAAGACGTACCAGAACCAGTACTGGACGACGACGTGGCTCTCGGCGGTGATGACGTTGGCGTAGACCACCGGTTCGTGCCCCACCATCCGCTGGCGGAACCACCGCTCGTAGTCGCACCGGGGCCGGCGCGGGTTGCCGGGAAAGTCGAGGAAGGACGTGTCGTCCGCGCTCAATACGTCGGACCCACTTGGCGCCATCTGGACGGTTTCGTTGTCGGTCCTGGACCGGCCAGTGATTCGGCGGAGCGCCACCTGAGGATCGTCGAACACGATCTCCACGGGGGCCGGCAGGAACGCTTCGCCGTTGCTGTCGCAGGGGTGCTCTTGCCGCTTGAGCATCACGATCGGGGCGAAGGCGTCGGCGAGTTGTTGCTCCACCGAGGCCGTTTGCGGAGCGGCCCCCTCGACGCACTCGGCCGGCGTCATGGACGGCGCGCAGATCGAGCCGCTCGACGGCGACGCGGCGGAAGCGTTGGCGAAACCCGCCAGGATGCCGATCGCCATGCCCAGCGCGATCATCACACGATCGTCGGGGCGCCATACGACCCCTCGTCTGGTCGCGTTGCGTGGCCGCGATCCCCTCGGTTCCCTGCAGCTCGTCAGTGACACGGCTCGATCCTTCGCTGGCTGACCGACGGCCGATCCAATGGAACCGAACGGGAATCTCGATACTGCTCACGGCGCGACCTAGGCTGGAGCATTACTGCGCTGACTTCAGCACTGTACCACTCCGCTGCCGCGTCGCTTGGGTATTCGTCGTGCCCGCGGTTGTGGCGCCGGCCGGGGAAGGTGGGTTAGCCCGAGGCGTCCTTGGCGAAGATCCCGGAGGTTGCGCGTCTCGTGACGATCGCGGTTCGTGGCTAGAGCCGTGGGCGGGAACAGGTCTTGCCCCTACGAAATCGTCTCCTCGGACGTTGGTACGGCGCATGTCTGCGGGCAGGATCAACCGCGGAATGGCGTTGGGAAGAGCGTCGCGTGTGATGCGCGCGGTTGCGCCTACGGGGAGGTAGCGGCAGATGGGGCCCGGTGGCATGATAGTCGCCATCGTGCTTCCCCCTGAAGCAGGAGAGGCTATGAAAATCACCGACGTTGAGGCGATTGTGCTGGATACGGGAAAGGATTACCCGGACCCGTCAGAGGCGGGCGAGGCGCACGGCGTCCGCTTCGTCTCGCTGATCAAGATCACGACTGACGAGGGAATCGTCGGCTGGTCCGATATCGAGACACAGCCGCACGTCGGCAAGGCGGTTGTTGATGCCCCATCGGGCGGAGTAGTCGGCTTCGAGGGGCTGCGGGCAGCGCTGATTGGGGAAGATCCGTTCGAGCGGGAACGGCTTTGGCAGAAGGCGTATCGCTACCTCGCCTACTACGGCCGTCATGGCGCGGGGATGCAAATGCTCTCCGGCGCCGATATTGCCCTCTGGGACATCGTCGGGAAGGCGACCGGCCAGCCGATCTGGCGGCTGCTCGGCGCGAAGTACCGGGACCGCGTCAAAGGATATGCCTCAACCCTCTTTCGGCCGACGCCCGATGCGATGAAGGCGGCCGTCGAGGAGTACCTGGAGCGGGGGTTCCGCGCGATCAAGTTCGGCTGGGGCGCGTTCGGCTACGACGTCGATCTCGATCTGCGGTTGGTCGCCGCGGCGCGGGAGGCGGCCGGGCCGGACGTGACGCTGATGATTGATGGCGGGTGGTACGGCACGACGGCCGCCGACCCATTCCGGTCACGCTCGCTGCGCGATTGGACCAAGCTCATTCGGCGGCTCGAGGAGCTGGATATCTTCTGGCTGGAGGATTTCCTGCACCCGGAGAACGTTGAGGGGTATCGCGAGCTGGCGGAGGTGAGAACGACGCTGCGGCTCGCCGCGGGCGAGCAGTTGGCGGGCTACCGGGAGTTCGAGCGGCTTGCTATCGAGGGGCGGGTTGATGTCTTGCAGCCAGACCTTTCGCGCTGCGGCGGTTTGACGGTCGGCAAGCAGATCGCGGATCTGGCGACGCGGCGGCAAATCGAGTGCGCGCCGCACGCCTGGTTGACCGATCTCCTCAAGGCGGCGTCGCTGCACCTCAACGCCTACCTGATGCACTCGCTCTATCTGGAGTACAACGTCTCGACCGCCTCGATCCTGACGAATCTCTGCACCACGCCGATCCGGATGGTTGACGGCTACATCGAGGTGCCGAACGGCCCAGGGCTGGGTGTCGAGGTGGATGAGGCGATGATTGAGCGGTTCCGCGTCGCCTGAGAGGCTTCCGGGCGGCTAGTTATCGGAGAGCGCGGAGGCCGGCCCAGACTGGAGCCGGATCGCTTCCTCGTAGCAGGCATCGGCCAGCGACCGCCCGCCGTCGAAGAGGGCTGCGAGGAGGTCGCGCATCCCTTCCGCGTACCGATCCGCTGCCTCGGCGCGCCAGCGGGCAATCGCTCGGGTGGCCATGTCGTCGCCGTCGGTCGTCGCGAGCCGTTGCCGGGCAAGCGCGCCGGCACGGATTGCGTTGGCGAGGAGGACAACCGCCATCGTGCGCTGGTCTTCGGTCATTTTCGGCAGGGACATCGCGTGCTGCTCCGATGCGCTGGACGCTGAAACGCGCCGAATCACGATCTTGGCTGATTCGGCGAATACCCGTTGACACCAGTGTAGGCGGGGCGGGCCGGTCACGAAAGTGGGAGCGCCCGGTTCTTGTTGCGGGGGGTCAAAGGCGCTCCCACTCGTCTTGAGGGCTCCGGACCGATAGGGCCGAAGCCCCAAACCTTTTCCGGCGATGCGAGCCTTCGTGCTCGCCCTCGCCGCTGGGGGGGATGCCATCCTAACAGACCCGCCGGGAAATTCAACTATACGTACATCGTCACTTTGTAGGATCGCGGATTTCGCCGATTCTCGCGGCGTCAACGCGCGATGCGAGCGATCCCGGAGTGGAATTGGGCATGCGCGCCTGCCGCTCGGCGCGGTCGCGATACCTACCAATCGGCCTGGCGAGCGCGGGCCGCACTTCCTGCATGCACGGCGCGTTCCAAGGACGATCTGGGAATGGTTCTTGCGCGTGAGAGGAGCGTTGGTCACCGAGACGCGCGCGGCTGGGCGCGCGGGCACGAGGGCGGGATTGCGCGAAGGAGGTCACCAGCCATGAAGCTGAAGATGGAGATGCCCGATGTCTTCCGAATGCGGCGTCGGCGCGAATCTCGGTGGCGGTCAATGGGGAGGATGGCGCTCCCCCTCGCCGCGGGAGGCGTCACCGGCGCGACAGTGATGTATCTCGCCGATCCGGATCGTGGACGGCGCCGGCGCGCCCTCGCTCGTGACCGGGCGGGGAGCATCGTGCGCCACAGCCGGCGGCGCGTGGGGCGCTTTGGCAAGCGTACGGGGGCGACGCTGACCGGCACGGCGATCCGGATCTGGCATCTGCCGCGGAGGCCAGAGCCGGCAGCCAACGACCAGATGCTGACCGATCGCATCTTGAGCCAGGCCTTCCGCGATCGCGACATTCCGCGCGGACAGATCAATATCAACGTCGAGGATGGCGTGGCGGTGCTCCGGGGGCAGCTCGAGCATCCGGATCAGATTCGGGCGCTGAGGGAGGCGGTCGCTAAGGTGCCTGGCGTCCGCGAGGTGGAGAGCTACCTGCATCTGCCGGAGATGCCCGCCCCGAACAAGCACGCGCCGCAGGAGATGCACTAGGCCGTCGCGAGCATGGCCACGATCATCAAGAGAGGAGACGAGCGATGCACGGCGTGGTCGATCGCGTGGTGCCAGAGGGCGGGTTCGGCTTTCTGATCGGGCCGAACGGCGAGGAGTACTTTTTCCACCGGAGCGCCCTGATTGGCGCGGAGTTCGAGGAGCTCGGCCCCGGCGTCACCGTGGAGTTTCAGGTTGCGGAGGATCCTGGCGACACTCCGGATGAGCACCTGCGTGCCGTCAATATCCGCTTGGCTGAAGATGCCGTGCCGGCGGTCGATAACGAGCCGCTGCCGCCGTGGAAGCTTGGCGGCGCCTGATTCGGCGTCTGACGAGCCCCACCAGCCCGCGTAATGAGGCAGCGGCGTATCGCCGTCCGCCGCGCCGCGCCCGCTGACGGCAGGGAGACTCGAGCGCGATGGGCTGGATCGTCGACGTTGATTGGGGAGCGGTCTTCCGGCCCAATACCCCCATCCTCGAAACCTTTGTGCGCGGCTCGGTCATGTACCTCGGCCTCTTCTTCCTGCTGCGCGCGGTGCTGAAGCGGGAAGCGGGCGCGGTCGGCATCACCGATCTCCTCGTGATCGTGCTGCTCGCGGATGCGGCGCAGAACGCAATGGCCGATGACTATCGCTCGATCCCCGATGGGCTGCTGCTGGTCGGCACGGTCGTTTTCTGGGCCTACGCGCTGGACTGGCTCGGTTATCGCTTCCCGCACTTCCAACGCATCATCCATCCGCGCGCGCTGCTGCTCGTCCGCGATGGCCGGCTCCTTCGCAAGAACATGGAGCGCGAACTGATCACCGAGGAAGAGTTGCATCAGCAACTTCGGCTGCGCGGCGTGAGTGACCTGGCACTGGTCCGTGAAGCGTATCTAGAGGGTGACGGCCGGATCAGCGTGATCACGAACGACGAGCAATCCCAGGATGCGCCCGAGCGGCCCACGCCGTAGATGAGTCAAGAGTGAGTCGCCGCCCGCCTGGTTGGCTCACACCCTCGTCATCCACTACCAGCCTAATGCCCAGAGGAGGACCCAGATGACACACTTCACGCTGCCAGTCCTGTCCCGGTTGCTGTGCGCGCTCGCGCTGAGCGTGGCGCTCGCGAGCGTTGCTGTCGTTGTACCGACCGTATCCCAAGATCCGGGAAAGGCTCTGGCCGCCAAGAAGGGGCCCGGCAAGAAGGGCAAGAGGGAGGATGGCAAAGGCAACGAGAAGGGCGAGGATCGTGGGCGGGGGCACGAGCACAAGGACAACAGGGGCAAAGGGAAGGGAGCCAAGGAGAAGCACAAGGAGAACGAAGGGAAGGGGAAGGGCGGCAATGCGGGCGCGACGCGGGAAGAGCCACCGGTCGTCCGGCTTGCGGTGCTGTTCCAGGTTCAGGTCGATTGCGACTACGCGGCGACCCAGGACGTGAGCACCTGCACCTTTACCCCGAAGCCCGAGGGGGAAAGCGCCGCCGTTCTTCGCGTGGTGGTCCCCGCCGACGTCGTTTGTGCTGAGCCGGGGCCGACGCTCGCGGCTGACGGCGGCGTGAGCGGCGTGGCGCGCCTAGCGCTGCGGGGGAAGGTGATCGCGGCGGGAGAGGCAACCTATTGGGTTGTGTCTGAGTCGGGAGTGTTCCCCGCGACCGGCCCGAGTCTCGCTTGCGAGGCGCCGACCTCGCTTGCATCCTTCGGCACACCGACGCCCATCCCGGACGTCCCCGAGACGTCCGGCTCGATCGTCGTTCAGGCATTCGATTGCGGCGAAGCAAGGCCGGCTGCCGGCGATGACTGGTTCGCGGTCTGCACCGAGCCCGCCGGCGCGCGGACGTTCTCCGTCCAGCCGGAGGGAGCGACGGCGAACGGCGCCGCGCGCATCGCGACGACGGACGACGACGGCCGGGCGGAATTCGCCCGCTTGGAGCCGGGCAACTACGAGCTGACGGAGCGAAGCGGCGCTTGGTGCCACGCCGAGTCCGACCGCGTTGATGAGCGCGGGTTGCTGACGGTGGTGGCCGGCGAGCGAACGACGGTCTGGATTTTCCACTGCGACGGAGATGCGCCGACCGCGACGACCTGACCGTTTTCAATGCCATGCCACCGCGCCGGCTCCCCCTGCCCGATACAATGATGCCGCATTCGACAGGTCAGGGGACAACGGGAGTCGAAAGTGGGCGGAACGACGCTCTGGGTGGCTTCGGCGATCGGCTTGGGGTTGGCGTACGCGGCGTTGCCTGGTGTCGTCAATGCGGAGGCCCTGCGCCGCGGCGTCGCAGGGGGATTTCGTCCGGCGCTGCTGGTGCATCTCGGCGCGCTGATCGGCGCGGCTGCCTGGGCGGCGGTCGCGCTCTCGGGGGTGGCAGTGGTCGCTCGCAGCGACGCCGCCACGGGCGCGCTCGGGTTGGTCGGCGCCGCCTTCCTCTTCCGGCTGGCGCGGGCGGCGCTCATCGGCGCGCTTTCTCGCGAATCGCCAGATCAGGTGGCAGGGCGATCTGGCCGGGCGATCGCCGTCGGGATGGTCGTCTCGCTGGCGAACCCGGCCGGGCTGGCATTCTGGGCGGGGTTGAGTGGTGGAGTCGTTGCCTCCGGTCAGGGCGTCGGGACCGATCGCGCCGCGCTCTTCCTCGCTGGCGTGCTGATCGGCTCGCTGCTTTGGGGTTGCACGATGTCCGTCCTCGTCAACTGGGGGCGGCAACTCGTTGGGCCGCGCTTCTTCCGGATGGTCAATGCGATCTGCGCGGTCGCGTTCGCCGCGTTCGGCGTGCGACTGCTCTGGACGGGTGTGCGCCGGCTCGGACGGTGGCTGCCGTTGGCCATGCACGGCTAGCGCGTGATTGGGGAAAGTCAGTGCCGGCGGGGATGCCGATCCCGAGTAACGTCCGGGATCGGCATCGTCTTGTGCCGCTGATCGCTCGCGGCGATCGTGCTCATCATGGCTTAGCGGCCGAGCCGGAGCCGGGCAGGGATGAAGATTTCCTGCTGGGCGAGCCGGCGCCGGCCCTGGATCCGCTCGCCGACGGCAACCACGGCGGCGCCGATGCGCTGCCGCAGGCCGCCTACCGTATGGGTGTCGACCGAGGCGCTCCGGATGAGGCGATCCTTCTCGGCCCGGAGCAGCTCGTCTTCATACCGGTGACGAGCAACTTCCATCGTAATCGGCGTAAATCCCAAGCTCATCGCGGTGTACTCCTCTTTCGAACCGAGCTCCAAGCTCGGCTATCTCCCACGTCTGGCCTCACACGCTTGGCGAGTTCGGAGCGGTGACGGAGCGTTCCTGTTTCGGAGAGTCGTTCCCAGTGTGTGAGACCGTTATTCGCGAGCTCGAAGCGCACCATGGTGGTGACCTCCTTTCAGGTCTGGAGCCCGGATGAGCTAAAGGGCTCCGGCGACAGTCCGTGCCGCATGGCGGCATGCCGCTGCCCGCCGCTGGCCAGTCGGCAGGCGACAGCGAAAGGGCTGCGCGTTGGATTAACTGCGGCGACGAGTTTGTGTGAGAACAACGAACCCGGGCCGCTGCTCGACCCGGGTTCGACTGATTGCGTGGACTTGGAGACGCGAGCGCGTCAGCACATCCAGGCGCAGTCCTCCCCGGGGCCAGTGAAATTGACGAGAGCGGTAGCGTTTGCGTGTGTCATGAGGATCACCATCGCTCTCCCTCCTTTCTGTCTGGCCGTGAGGCTGCGAATAATCCCTGTCAATTCGTGCGTCAGTCGCAATCTTGGCTCGGCATCCCTCCGCCGAGCCACACCGGAATATGAATATCATGCGGATAACCGAATGTCAAGAGGTCAAGGGTATTGCTAATTCAATTCTCTTTCGGTTTCCATAACGTCTTTTCATAATGTTCGGAAATTGCGTGTGTCTGGCCCGCGAGGACGCACTCCGTGCAGTGTGGGAGAGGCGGCGCGGCACGCCGACATGAGGACCGCGAGGGTGAGAACGCGGGGGCTCGGCGTGTAGCATTCACCCGTGGAGCGAAGTGGGATCATCGTGGTGGGTAAGGTAGGCAGAGAGCGGTGACTGGGTTGGCCGAGGGCGTTCGCTGGTACGCGACGCTGCTCGCGATCGGCTGGGGGCTTGCGCCGCTTTCGCGCTGGCTGTGCGGGCGCCTGCCGGACCGGGGAGCGACGCTGGCCAAGCCGCTGGCGCTGCTCGCGGTCGTCTGGCCGACGTGGTTCTTGGCGAGCCTAACGCCCGTGCCGTTCACGACGGCCGGGTTGTGGGTCACGTCGGCGATCGGCGCTGCCATCGGCTGGGGACTGAGCTGGCGAGCGGGCTGGGTGGACCGCGAGTGGCTGCGCTCGCTGCTGATCGCCGAGATCGTGACGCTGGCGGCCTTCGCGGCCTATGTCGGGCTGCGTGGCTACACGCCCCAGATCACCTGGACCGAGAAGCCGATGGACGTCGCCTTCCTCTCGGCGAGCGCGCGGGCGACCGACGTCCCGCCGACCGATCCCTGGTACGCCGGGGAGGGCATCAACTACTACTACCTCGGCTACTTTCTGCATGGCTCGCTGGCGCGGATGGCAGACGTTCCGAGCTGGATCGCCTTCAACCTTGCGCTGGCGACAACCGTCGCACTGACGCTGACCGCGGCGGCCGGACTCGGCTTCAACGTCGCGCGGCGCCGGCTGGGACGAGGGCTGTCGCTCGTCGCTGCCGCCGGCGCCGCGTTCCTCGTTGTCCTTGCCGGAAATCTGCGAGCGCCGATCGAGCTGGTGCGGGACGGCTGGGGGCTCGTCCAGGAGAGTTGGTGGATTCGGATCGGCTGGGAGTCGAGCCGTATCGTGGTCGACCCGCCACCGCGCGCGGCCGAGACGATCAACGAGTTCCCCTGGTTCAGCTTCCTCCTCGGCGATCTTCACCCGCACGTGACGGCGTTGCCGTTCACCGTGACGGCGCTGGCGCTGGCGGTCAATTTGCTCGCTAGCCGGGCCGACCGCGATGCGGCGGGGCAGCGCCGGTGGAGCGACCTGGGCCAGGTCGCCGTCGCTGGCGCGGTCATCGGCGCGTTGTATCCGCTCAATAGCTGGGACTTTCCGACGTATCTCGTACTGGCTGGGGCGGCGATCCTACTCGCGTGGGGTTGGACGCGCGCTGGTCGAGAGAGGCTGGCGACGCTCGTCGTGGCGGCGATCGTGCCGTGGCTGCCGTTCACGCTCACCTTCGCGCCGCCCGCTGGGGGAAACGTGAGCGATCTGCCGGAGCCGCTGCGCGATCTCCCAGTCATCTCCCGCCTGCTGACGATCGTCGCTCCGTACGACAGCGAGCGGACGTCAGCGGGCGAGTTTCTGACAGTCTTCGGCATCTTCTGGGCGATTGGCGTCGTTTACCTCGCCGCCGAGACCGTGCAGGAAGCGCGGACAATGGAGAGCCTGCGCCTGCCCGGGTCGTTCATCGTCGCGGCGATCATCGTTCTGATCCTGGCCGTCGCGCTCCCGGCGCCGGCGCTCGTGCTGGCGGGCGCGCCGCTGGTGGCGGCTGGTTGGCTCCTTTGGCGACGGTGGGGGCATGAGGAGATCGCCGGGTCACGGACGGTCGCGATCGGCTGCTACGGCGCTGCCTTTGCCTTGATCCTCATCACGGAGTTCTTCTTCATCCAGGATCACTTCCACAACCGGATGAATACCCTCTTCAAGGTCTATTACCAGGCGTGGACGTTGCTGGCGGTCGGCAGCGCCCTGGCGGCGGTCATGCTCTGGCAGGCGTGGGCGTCTCGGCTCGCGCTGCGCGGCTTGCTGGCCGCCGGGCTGACGCTCGGCGTCGTGGCCGGGATGGCCTATCCCGTGGCGGCGACGATCCAGTGGACGCGCGTCCACGGTCCGCGCGATTGGCAAGGGCTGGACGGGCTGGCCTATCTGCGGCAGTTCTCGCCGGGGGATGAGGCGGCGATTCGCTGGCTGGCCGACAATGCCCGGGAGGGCGATGTCGTCCTCGAGGCGCCCGGCTGCTCCTACCAGGTCAATGGCGAGGTGCCGACGGGGCGGATCGCGGCCTTCACCGGGGTGCCGACGCTGATGGGGTGGGAGGGGTCCCACGAGCGGCTCTGGCGGTCGGCGCAATCGGATCTACTGGCCGCGATCTCGATGCGGGTTGAGGACGTGCCGCGGATGTACGACGATCCGCAGAGCCCGCTGTTCGACCAGTACGGGGTGACGCTCCTCTACATCGGGCACTTCGAGCGGACAGGCGCAGGCTCGGCCTGCCCGGTGGCCGGCCCGTTCGACGCGGTGACGCGGGCCGACTATCCCGGTGCAGGCTGGGAGCTGATCTGGCAGTCGGAGGATGGGCAGGCGCAGCTGTACCGGCGCGTGGCGGACAGCTAAGCCGGCTGACGGCGTTCCCTCAGCAGCCGATGCGTGAGCGGAAGGGGAACCGGCCGCGGACGCCGGCACGCAGGCGGAAGAGCGCGCCCGCGCCCGATCCCTCGTTGTCTCGATCGTTCCCGCCGGCGGTGGTGACGTACATCTCGGATGCGTCCGGGCCGCCGAAGGTGACGCTGGAGACCTTCTTGGCCGGGAAGTGGATGCGCGCCACCTCGTTGCCGGCGGGATCGTGGCGGACGAGGGACGAGCCACCCCAGCGGGCGGACCAGATGTATCCCTCGGCGTCCACGGTCATGCCGTCCGGAATGCCGTCGGTTGGGGCGACTTCGATGAAGCGGCGCTGGTTCGTGATCGCGCCGGTCGCGCGGTCGTAGTCGAACTTGTAGATGACGCGTCTGTTCGACTCCGTGTAGTACATGCCGGTCAAGTCGGGCGTGAAGCCGAAGCCGTTGGAGATGTCGATCCCGTCGAGCAGGCGGGTCAGGGAGCCGCCGGGATCGAGGCGGTAGAGCCGGCCGAGACGGGACTCGGTTGGCATCGTCCCGCAGAAGACGCGTCCCTCCGGATCGGCGATGACGTCGTTGAAGCGGGAGTCACGTTCTTCCGGAATCTCGTCGATGATGGTGGTCAGCTGACCATTGTGCCAACGGCGGATGGCGCCCCGAGCCATGAAGAGGAGCAGGGCGCCGTCCGCCTCGATCGTGAAGCCGCCGATGGCCATGTCTGCCTCCAAGACGCGAGCGTGGCTGCCCGTTGCCGGGTCATATCGGTAAAGGTGGCCGGCTGGAATGTCGAGCCAGTACAGACACCGCTCGTCCTCATGCCACAGCGGCCCTTCTCCGACTTCGCACCGCGTATCAGCGACAAGCTCTGGCGTCAGCGTCATGGGTCGCCCTCCCTCTCAATCCCTGATCGAAGCGATCTGGGGGGATCATAGCAAGGATGAGGGCGCCAAGAAGTTGCCTCAGGCGGCAATCAGTGTCCCGACCATGCCAGCTTCTTCGTGGCCACGCACGGTGCAGGAGAACGTGTAGGTCCCGGCGTCCGCGTTCAGCGTGAACTCGGCCTCCTCCCCGGGTCTGACAGAAACCCTGATGCCGAGCTCTTCAATGGTGAAGTTATGCGCCAGGATTCCGTCGCTGCGGAGTACCACGGTCACGTCGGTATTCGCTGGGATTTCAACCCGCGACGGCTCGAATTGCAGCTCGGATGGCTTTCCAGCCACGATGGTGACCGTGGTGGAAGCTGTCGCTGGGGTAGTCGCCGTGGCGGTAGGTTGCTCTGTGGTGCTGTCGAGAATGAGCTCGATAACGGCATCGGATGCGGCCACGCCCTCGTGCTCGTCAACCGCCCCGAACGCGGCGGCGATGAGGATCACGTCGGGATCGATGGCGCACATGGTCACGCCGACTGGCAGTCCGAAGCCGCTCTCCTTGCCCTCCGCGCGCTTGGCTTCAGCGCAGCCCGCCGGTGGCTCCGCTGACTCGAGCTCACGCTGGCGGTCGTAATCCAGATCGAGCGAGAACGTGATTCGGTCGACAAGATTGCTCGCGTCTTCCCAGGATTTGCGAATCGCAATCCGGTTTTCCGTGATGAGGAGCGCTGCCAACAGCACGCGGCTGCCCTGAGGACCGACATAGACGCCGGCAGCTCCTTCTCGAAAGACGTCTGGTGACATCTCGAACCCGTAGGAATAGAGAGCTTCCGGGCTGGCAGTGTGATGAAGCGACCAGCCATCACCGAGCGATGCCGGATCGATGAGCAGTTTGGCAGCTTCTTGTCCTAGTTCAGGCGATTCATCCTGCGCTGAGACGGAAAGCGTGCCGAACAATGCCATCCCGAGCAGAAGCAGAGCAGCGGCTAAGCGCCGGGCCATGAAACCTCCCTTCAAGGTCGCGCGATAGACAATGGCTCAACTCTAGAGGAGGCGTTCTTGGTTGGAAAGGGGGCAATTCGTGCACTAGCGCATTCCGCGAGTATCGACGCACTTGTGGCTGCAGATCGGCGACTCTGCCCCGTCCTTGCGAGGAACAGGAGCAGGGCGCTGTCCACCTCGATCGTGGCTGTCCGTTGCCGGGTCATAGCGGCAAAGGTGGCCGGGTGGGATGTCGAGTCAGTAGAGCCAGCGCTCGTCCTCATGCCACAGTGGCCTTCTCCGACTTCGCACCGCGTGTCGGCAACAAGCTCCGGCGTCAGCGTCATGGGCCGCCCTCCCTCTCAATCCCTGATCGAGGCGACCTTGGCGAGTCCATAGCAAGGAAGAGGGCGGGAGGGCGCTGGTTGCTCGCTGGTGTGCCTATGCAAGCAATTGTTGAGCCTGTCCGCAATTCGGGCAGAATCGCGCGGTCGGGTCAAGGATCGAGCCACAATGCCTGCACGCGGCAGCGCCGAGCTGTCCCACTGGTGAAGCGGCCGCGGTCTGAGCCTGTTGAGCCAGGACTTGACGCAGCATTGCATCGCGCTCCGCTTCTTTCTGATCCGCCTTTCGCTTGCCGCGATAGCCGAAATACGACAGGACAGCGAGGAAAAGCGAGGCGCCGCCCCAGAACGCAAGATCCGGAAAGTCTCCGCTAGCGGCAAATCCAAGAACGCCGGCGACAGCAAATAGGACCATTGAGACACGGGGGACTGGAATGACGAAGCCACACGCGATGAGCCAAAGGAGTGCCATCAGGATGCCTATGGCGGCTGATTGACTGGTGTTCTCGTCGTTGACTGCACTCGAGAGGCTCCCCACAACAAAGGCTTGCAGGAATAGCCCAATCGTGAGGATGATCCCGATAATCAGAACCGCGATGCGCACGTAATCACTCCTTTCATCGAGCTAATCAACCGCGAAGTGGGGCGCCGCCGTGCGATCGGCCGTAATTGGAAGCAGGCCATCCGCTGCAGTCACTTCGCACTATGCTGTAGCCCTCTGTCATAAATTGAGCGCGAATCTCCGAGATCTCGAGTAGACGTCCGATCGGCGCATGGAGGGATCACGAATGGACGTGATGGTGGCGCGAGAGGTCGAGATGCGGCCCGATCTCGGCAACTATGGCCATGATGGATGTCAAGAATGATATCTCCTTGTTGTCGCCGAGAGTGACGGCTACCGTCACTGTGGTCGAGAAAGTACCTTCTGTTCCGTCACAATAGCGAACTATCATTCTGTTGTGAAGTATGCATTGACTACGAAGTAGCTCTTTCCGCGATTCTTGGTACCAATGGGTGCGTATATCGGCGGATCTGACTCGTGGCGATTGTATGTGGCTGGGCGAAAGAGGATATGGAAACAATTTGCCAGCGAGCACACCGCCGGCAAGTGTGGTAGGCTCACGCATCACAGCAGCGGATAGTCGAGGAAGCCTTATGGTCGCGATTTCGCAGCCACAGGTCGGACGACAGACCCGCAGCAGATCGGCAACGGCGCTTCGCCGGCCATTCGTGCGGTACGCGATCCGGCGAGTCGGGGTGTTCCTGCTCGTTGTCTGGGCGGCGGCGACACTCAACTTCTTCCTGCCGCGCCTGGCGCCCGGGCAAGACCCGGTGCGCGCTCGGCTCGGCACGGTGCTGGCGCAGGGCGGCTCCGTCTCCGGCATCGAGGAGATGGTCGCGACGTACAACGAAAAATTCGGCTTGGGCGAGCCGCTTTGGCTGCAATACCTGCGCTACCTCGGTGACTATGCCCGCTTCGACTTCGGCTACTCGCTCGCCAGCTACCCGGCGCGGGTGCTCGACCTGATCGGCAACGCGCTGCCGTGGACGATCTGCCTGCTGGTGGTCTCCACCGTGATCGCGTTCGTGGTCGGCACGCTGGCGGGCGCCCTCTTGGGATGGACCAGAGCGCCGCGCTGGCTCGGCCATCTCTTCATGCCGTTCCTGACCCTCTCCGCGATTCCGTACTACCTCCTCGGATTGGTCCTGATCTACTTCCTGGCGTTCCGGAGCAGAGTCTTTCCGCTCTCGGGTGGCTATACCGTCGGGACTGAGCCCGCTTGGTCTTGGGAGTTCATCCAGGACGCGGTGACGCACTCGATCTTGCCCGCGCTCTCGATCGTCCTGGCGCAGCTTGGCTTCTGGGCGTTGGGAATGCGCGGCATGATGGTGATGACCGAGGGCGAGGACTACATGACATTCGCTGAAGCGAAGGGGCTTCCGCCGCGAACGATCTTCTTCCGTTACGCCATCCGCAATGCCCTCCTGCCGCAGACGACGTCGCTGGCGCTGGCGCTCGGTGGAATCGTCTCGCAGGCGGTGCTGGTCGAGGTCGTCTTCGGGTATCCCGGCATTGGCACGCTGCTCTACAACGCGATCAAGGGATTCGACTACTTCTTGATTTACGGCATCGTCTTCCTGGTAATCGTGACGATCGGATTGACGACGTTGATTCTCGATCTCGTCTATCCCTTGCTCGATCCCCGGATCACCTACCAGCGGCAATAACTCCGGGCCCGGGCAAGGGCGGAAGCAACTTGTGATGTCGGGAGCGATGCGACCGTGGGCGTGACGACCGGAACGATGGCTCCCGCGCTGCGGGACAGCGTCTTCACCGAACTGCGAACGCGAGTCCGGGGAGCGGGTGGGCATCTGCGTCGCAATCCGAAGCTGCTCCTTGGCTTGGTAATGCTGATCGCGTTGCTGGCGCTGGGCACGCTCGGCCCGCTCGTCATCGACACCGATACCGCGCGGCCGATGTCGGTCATCCCCGACCAGCCGCCGTCGCGAGAGCATCTCTTCGGCACGGAATCGCAAGGCCGCGACATGCTCGCCCTCGTCGTGCGCGGGATACCGCTGACGGTGGAGATCGGCCTGATCGCCGGGGCGATCGGTCTCGGTATCGGCACGGTGCTAGGGTTCATCGGTGGCTATACCGGCGGCATCGTGGACACGATCATCCGCAGCGCGGCGGACATCATGCTGACGGTGCCAGGCCTGCTCGTGCTGATCGTCGTGGCCGCGTCGATCGAAGGGCTGGTCTCAGTCGAGATGATCGCGCTGGTCGTCGCGTCGCTCGCCTGGATGTTTCCGACGCGGACGATCCGCTCGCAAGTGCTGTCGCTGCGGGAGCGGCCCTATGTCGAAATGGCGAAGCTCAACGGCATGAGCGGGCCGCAGATCATTTTCCGCGAGCTGATGCCGAATCTCCTGCCATACCTGGGCGCCAGCTTCGTCGGCGCGGTCGGCTCGGCGATTTTGGCCGCGATCGGGTTGGAAGCTCTTGGCCTCGGCCCACAGAACGAGCCGACGCTGGGGATGACAATCTACTGGGCGATCTTCTATTCGGCCCTCTTGCGCGGGCTCTGGTGGTGGTGGGCCGCGCCGGTTGGGGTGATCGTCATCCTCTTTGTCTCCCTCTTCCTCATCGCCGCCGGATTGGACGAGCTGGCGAATCCGCGACTGCGGAGGGCGGAGTCATGACCACGGCGACCACGCAGACTGCGGCCGCGACGCTGCGCGTCGAGGACCTGCGCGTCCAGTTCCACACGCCACGCGGCGTGGTGCGGGCGGTCGATGGCGTCTCGTTCACCCTCCGCCCAGGGGAGCGATTCGGGCTCGTCGGTGAATCGGGCAGTGGGAAGTCGACGATTGCCCTAGCGCTGATGCGGCTCATCAAGCCGCCGGGGAGGATCGCCGGCGGGCGAATCCTGCTCGAGGACGAGGATTTGGCCGCGCTGCCGGAGGACGCGATGCGGTCCGTCCGCATGGCGCGGATCGCGCTCATCCCGCAGGGTGCGATGAACTCGCTCAATCCGGTGATGCGAGTCAAGCAGCAGATCATTGACGGCATCCTCGCGCACGAGCGCGAGAGGTCGGGAAGCCGCAACGGCTCGCGGTCGAAGCGAGATCTGGAGGAGCGGGTCGCGGAGCTGCTGGAGTCGGTTGGGCTGCGGCGGGAAGTCGCGGAACGGTATCCGCACGAGCTGAGCGGCGGGATGAAGCAGCGCGTCTGCATCGCGATCGCGATCGCTCTGCGGCCGTCCATCATCATCGCCGACGAGCCGACCAGCGCCCTCGATGTCGTCGTGCAGCGGCAGATCATGCAGACGCTGGGAGCGGTCCAGGCGCGGCTCGGCGCATCGGTCCTGCTGATTGGTCACGACATGGGGTTGATGGCGCAGTTCGTCGACCGCGTCGGTGTCATGTATGGTGGCAAGCTCGCCGAGATTGGGCCGACGCGGGAGATTTTCGCTGAGCCGCTGCACCCGTACACGCAGATGCTGATCTCGAGTCTGCCCTCGTTCGACCGGGAGACGAGCTTCGTCAAGCTCGCCGGGCAGCCGCACTCGCCGCTGAATCCGCCGAGTGGCTGTGTCTTTCACCCGCGCTGCCCGCGCGCCTTCGAGCCGTGCCCGGCGCGCGTGCCAGTCCTGCGGGAGGTGCGGCCGGACCGGTTTGTTTCCTGCCATCTCTACGACGGGGCGGTAGAGTCGTGACGACACCGTTGCTCGAGCTCAAGCATGTGACGAAGGTGTTCGGCCACGGTGAGGGGGCGACCGTCGCGCTCTCCGATTTCTCCTTCGCGATCGGGGAGGACGCCGCGACGATCGTCGCCGTCGCCGGCGAGAGCGGCAGCGGCAAGAGCACGCTCGCTCGCCTGATGCTCGGGTTCATCAGTCCGAGCGCGGGGGAAGTGCGCTATCGCGGCACTGACCTCAGGCGGCTCTCGCGCGCGGAGCGGCGGAATTTCCGGCGCGAGATCCAGGCGATTTTTCAAGACCCGTTCGGCGTCTACAACCCGTTCTATCGCGTGGACCATCTGCTCACGACGCCGATCAAGAACTTCAAGCTGGCGTCGTCACGGGCGGAAGCGCGGCGACAGATCGAGACGGCGCTGGCGACGGTCGGGCTGAATCCGGGTGAGATTCTTGGGCGCTATCCGCATCAGCTGTCCGGCGGTCAGCGACAGCGCATCACGATTGCTCGGGCGTTGCTCCTCCGGCCGCGCCTGATCATCGCTGACGAGCCGGTTTCGATGGTGGACGCGTCGCTGCGGGCGACGATTTTGGAGAGTCTACTCACGCTCAACCGAGAGTTCGGCATCTCGTTCATCTACATCACGCACGATCTCACGACCGCGTACCAGATCAGCGAGCAGTTGATCATCCTCTACCGGGGCGTGGTGGCCGAGGCGGGACCGGCGAAGCAGGTCATTCGGCATCCGCAGCACCCGTACACTCAGCTCCTGATTCGCTCGATCCCGACGCCGGACCCGGGCCAGCGCTGGATGGAAGAAGTCGTCGCCAGCAGCGGGGAAGGGACGGACGCCGCGGTGTGGCAGGGCTGTCCCTTCGCGTCGCGCTGTCCGCACGTGATGCCGATGTGCCAGGAGGAGAGGCCGCCTCTCTACCTAACCGAGGGGGCCGCCGTCTCCTGCTACCTCTACCGCGAGTCGCCCACGATCGAGGAAGGCGACCTGACGGTCACGCTCGGAGCGCTGGCCGGAGCGGGGAGCCGAGGGAACGGCTCCATCACCGTCGGCTCCTGAGAGACGATTCCGGTTTCTCCTGCCTCGAGACGCGTAGAGGGCGGCGTGCAACGCTACGCTGCACGCCGCCCTCCGGTTATTCCTTGCCGTCGTACTAGGTCGCTGGTTGGAGCCCCAGCACGATCAGGAGAGCCGTGCGATGCCAGAAGGCGCCGTTGATGTACGGATTCTCCTCGGTCGGCCAGTTCGTCCAGTAGGTCGTGTTCATCGGGATGCGGTGATAGAACTGGAGCAGTGGGATATCCGGCAGCTCGCGGAGCCAGATCTCGGTGCCGCGCAGGAAGAGCTCCATCGTCTTCGGATCGTCCGGGGCGGTGACGCCCATCTCGTCGACGATCGCGTCGTACTCGTCGTTCCGCCACCGGTAGAAGGGATAGGTCGCCGTACCGGTCGGCTGGACGAACTTCTGGTGATAGAGCTCCATCGTCTTGAACGGGTCGTAGACGGAGCCACCGTGACCCCAGATGAACGCCTCGGCGCTGCCGGCCATCAGGTCGTTGATGAAGGTGGTCGGCATCTGGAAGCTGGCGTCGATGCCGGCCTGGCGTAGCTGCTCGACGACGAAGGGGGCGATATCGCCGAAGACGGAGAAGGTCGTGATGATCATCGTGAGCTTCTGGCCATCCTTCTCCCAGATGCCGTCGCTCCCCTTCGTGTACCCCTTGCTGGTGAGGATCTCTTCCGTCTTGGCCGGGTTGTACTCGTTCGTCGGGTACTGCTCGAGCAGGTCAGCAGCCGCCTCGATGTACTTCATCAGCGGCGGGTAGTACGGGTACGGCAGCACGGTCGGCTCGCCGGCGCCGCGATAGCCGAATTGGGCGAGCTGCTGCCGGTCGATGGCGTAGCTGATCGCCCAGCGGATCTCCGGATCGTTCCACGGCTCAACCTCGCAGTTGAAGCCGAGCCCGCTCGGCCACCAGTCCGTGTAGCCATACGGAGGATTCTGGCCGGAGTGAGTGATGATCTTCGGGTTCTGGGCGAAGAGCGTCGGCATCGTGGCCGGCGAGATGTTGAGCGTGATATCGGCCTCGTTGGCGATGACCATTTGCGCCATCTTGGCCTCGTCGTACGTGGGCAGGAAGATCAGGCGCTGGGGAGCGGGGAGTTGCGCGAAGCCGGTCTTCGCCGCCCACCAGTCGGTGCGCAGGTCCCAAATCTTCTGCTCGGGCGTCGAGGCGACGAGCCGATACGGTCCCGTGACCACCGGCCACCCTTGAGCCAGGTCGAAGTTCGTGAAGGTGACCGGGTCTTGCCCCTCGAAGATGTGGCGCGGCACGATGAACACGCCGTTGTCAGCGTGGAAGCTGCAGTAGAGGAAGAAGAAGCGAGGGTTCGGCGCGTTCAGCTTGATCGTGAAGTTGAGGTCGTCGGTGACCACGACCTCCTGAACCCACTGCTTCATCTCGGCGGAGTGAGAGAGCCCCTCGGTGTCGCGCTGAGTGTGGAAGGTAAATTGGACATCGTGGGCCGTGAAGGGCGTGCCGTCGCTCCATTCGATACCTGGCCGGAGCTTGACGGCGATCTCCGTGAAGTCCGCGTTGTAGGTGTAGCTTTCGGCCAGCCAGGGGCGTTCTTCGCCGGTGAGCATGTTGTAGAAGTAGAGGGGCTCGTACATGAGTTGGAAGCCGCTGCGGCTGAGGTTGGCGCCGACGGTTTGCATCGGGTTGACGTTGTCGACGTCCGTGAACTGGTTGGGCGATTCGCCGCCGACACCGACGAGGACGAGCGTGTTCTCGCGCGGGACTTGAGCGAGCTCCTGCGCGCTCGAGCGGTGGATGAACGGGCCACGGCTCGCCAGCGAGGCCGCGGCGGCCGTTCCCGCAGATAGCTGCACGAACCGGCGGCGATTGAGGCGGGTAACCCGAAGGCTCATGCTGCTCCCTCCGCTGGTAATGATCGCTCTCACCTCACGCCCCGTGAGGCGGCACCTTTGGGATGGGGGTACGCTATCGCAGGCGGCGTATGGTGTCAATCGTGGCTGTGGCGACCCGCAACGCCGGTAGCCGAGAGCGGCAATGTGATCACCAGCAGCGGCGTGCGAGTGGGGAGACAGACGATGCGAGTGGCGGTAATCTCCGACATTCACGACAACTTGAATAATCTCGACGCGGCGTTGTCCGCGTTGGGCGGTGTGGAAGCGTTGATCTGCTGTGGCGATCTCTGCTCGCCCTTCGTCGTCAATCGGCTGGGCGAGGGGTTCCGCGGGCCGGTGCACATCGTGTTTGGCAACAATGACGGGGATCGCTTCCGGATCGCGCTGAACGCCGGTCGCTTCCCTCACATCACGGTGCATGGCGAGCTGGCGGAGCTGGATCTGGGCGGTCGCAAGATCGCCGTCCACCATTTCGATGACGTCGGCAGGCTCATCGCGGCGGCGGGGAAACACGACGTCGTCTGCTTCGGTCACAACCACCGCTTCGAGATCGACCGGGTTGGACGGACGCTGCTGATCAATCCGGGGGAGGTAATGGGCGGTCTGAGCGGGGTTGCGACCTACGTCATCTACGACACCGAGCGCGACGAGGCGACGCGCTACGAAATCGAGCCGCGCCCGTGAAAGACCGGGCGATAGCCGCTCGGGAAGGGGATGGTGAGGAGGGAGGATCCGAATGCGCGTGCTTGTGACCGGGGGAAGCGGAAGGATCGGCCGGGCGACGGTCCGAGAGCTGCTAGCGCACGGCTACGAGGTCGTCAACGCCGACCGCCAGCGAAGCCCGGACGCGGATGTGGCCGAGGCGCCGGGGTATCGCTTCATCGAGACGGACCTGGGCGACGTCGGGCAGGTGGCGGGGGCGATGGCCGGCTGCTCGGCAGTCGTTCATCTCGGCGCGATCCCGGCGCCGTATGGGCACGCCGATGAGGTCGTCTTCCTCAATAACGTGCGGGCCACCTTTGCCACGCTCCAAGCGGCGATGCTGCTCGGGGTTCGCAAGGCGGTGATTGCCTCGAGCCTCTCGGCGCTGGGGACCGCCTGGGCGCCGGAGCCGTTCGCTCCGCTCTACGCGCCGGTGGACGAGGCGCACCCGTTCATCATCAAGGATTGCTATGGGCTCTCGAAAGAGGTGGACGAGCGCACGGCCGAAATGTTCCACCGGCGGACGGGGATGCAAATCGTGGCGCTCCGCTTCTGCTGGGTTGCCTACGAAGACGAGGCGCGGGCGATGGCGGAGAAGCTGAACGCCGACCCGCGATACGACAATTGGTGGCGGCTGCTGTGGAGCTACGTTGACGTGCGGGACGCGGCGAGCGCGTGTCGTCTCGCGCTCGAAGCGGAGGGGCTCGGCTTCGAGCCATTCAACATTACCGCCGCCGACACACTGAGTGACACGCCGACCGAGGATCTGATCCGCGCGCACACGCCAGACATGGAGCTGCGCGCGCCGATTCCGAGCACCGCGTCGGCATTCTCGATCGAGAAGGCGCGGCGCATGCTCGGCTGGGAGCCGCGGCACACCTGGCGGAAATGAGTTGTCACGGAGAACGGGGCCAGGAGCGCGGCTGACCGTGGCGAGGGGAGTGCGCTGGATATGAGCAAGGGTGCCGTAGGAGGGGAGGATGACTCGGCGGCTGCGGATTGGAGTGATCGGCGTCGGTGGCATCGCGCAGATGATGCAGCTGCCCTACTTGCGGGAGCTCAGCGACCGGTACGAGCTGGCCGCGCTGTGCGATGTCGATGCGGCGACGGTTGAGCGCGTCGCGGAGATCTACAACGTTCCCGCACGGTTCACGAACGCTCGCGATCTGCTCGCTGAATCGCTCGATGCCGTCTTCATCCTGACCAGCGGCGATCACACCGAGACGGTGCTCGCGGCGCTCGACCGAGGGCTCCATGTCTTCTGCGAGAAGCCGCTCGCCTATACGCTCCGGGAGACGGACGAGATCATCGCCGCGCAGCGCCGATCCGGCCGAATCCTAATGGTCGGGATGATGAAGCAGTACGATCCCGGCTACCGGCGAGGCATCGCGGCGATCAGGGCGCTACAGGACCTGCGGTATGTTGACGCCCGCGTGATGCACCCGGACGACGGCCTGTACCGGCAGCATCATCCGATCGTGAAGGGAGGGGAAGTCGTCATCGGCGAGCGGGCGCCGGCGGAGATGCCTTTCGGGCCTGAAATGTTCCAACGGGTGCAGAAGGGAATCCTGGAGCACGAGCCCGTCGCGTTGCTGCAGGAGGCGACCGGCTCCGACCGCCCGGAGGTGCTCACCGCCTATCTCCTGCTCATCGCTAGCTCGATTCACGACGCGACGGCGCTGCGCGGCGCCTTAGGACCCGCCAGCGGCGTCGTCAATGCACACACGTGGGCCGGTGGTACGAGCTTCACCGCGACGATTGAATACCCGAACCATGTCCGCGCGACCTATACGTGGTCGCTTCTGCCGTACCTCAAGCATTACGTGCAGGATTATTCGTTCTATGCCTCCGATGGGCGCGTCCATATTCGCTTCCCATCGCCCTATTTGAAGAACACTCCGACGCTCGTGGACATCGAGACGATGGATGGCACGGAGCTGCACGTCTCGCGGATCGTGGCGTCGTACGATGAGGCATTCCGGCTCGAGCTGGTTCACTTTCATGAGTGCGTCACCATGAACAAGCCCCCGCTGACGGATGCCGAGGGGTTCCGGCTGGACCTGGAGCTTCTGACGGCGATCGCGAAGGCGATGTGACGGGCAGACGGCACCAGCACTCTCCCCGGCGCTCCGCGCGATCCTGCCCGGAGTCCGCATTGGGGAGAGGGCTGGCCACCGTGGTCTCGCGGATTTTCCGTCGTGCTATGACGTGGCGCGGCTGAGCTTCCAGAAGTTGAAGGTGCCGACGTTGATCGGGTTGAAGAAGAAGCCCTGGATGTCGGCGCGGAGGACGGTCGTCCAGAGCGGCTGGATGTAGTAGAGCGCCGGCGGGTCATCGCGCGAGATGATCTGCTGAATCTCCGCGACTGCCTGCTCGTATTCCTCGATCATCGCCGCGTCTTTCGCTTGCGCGAGCAGCTCTTCAACGCGCTGATTGCAATAGAACCCAGCGTTGGAGCCTTGGGAGCCCTGCGCATCGCAGGAGATCTGCGGGTAGAGGTGGTTCCAGGCGTCGTTGTAGTCCGGCCACCAGCCCCACCACAGCAGGTTCGGTCGCTCCTCCGGCGGAGCCTCGCCGTAGAGCAGCTGCATGTAGCTGTTCGTCTGCATCAGCTCGATCTCAAGCGTAATGCCGATCTGGGCGAGATTCGCCTGGAAGAGCTGCGTTGTTGCGTTCACCTTCTCGTCGCCGACCTCGAGCGCGCAGCTCAGCTTCGTTCCCTCGGTGATGCCCGCGGCCGCGAGAAGCTCCTTCGCCTTTGCCAGGTCCGTCGTGTAGGTGAACGTGTCCGGGGCGAAGCCGCGCAGAACTTCCGGTACGGCGCCGATCGCGCGTTTACCGAGCCCGCCGTACGCGCCATTGATCACGTCGTCGTAGGGGAAGGCGTAGCAGAGGCCTTGCCGCGCGCGTGGATCAGTGAGCGGATCGGCGATGGTGAAGATGTAGTACTGGATCTGGGTGCTCGTGTTCTGGTGGATCACGACGTCAGGATTGCCGCGGAGGGCGGCGATTGCCTCGGGCACGAGGTTGTCGACGATATCGGCCTCGCCGCGCTCGATGAGCTGTCGCCGGGTGGCATCCTCTGGCACCGTGCGGATGACGATGCGCTCGAAGTGATTCCCGTCCCAGCCGCGCCAGTACGACTCGTTGCGCTCCATGACGAGGATGTCGCCCGGCTCGAACTCGACGATCCGATACGGCCCCGTGCCGAGTCCTTCCGCGTTCGTTTCGGCGTAGGCGTGGCCGAAGTCGCCGTCGGACTCCAACTCCTTGAGCCGCTTGGTATTGACGATGAGCGGGCCGTAGGTCGAGGCGAGCGCGGCCTCGAAGAAGGGCTGTGGCCGGCCGAGGTCGAAGACGACAGTGCCGGGATTCGGGACGGTGATCTGCGCCGGGTCTTCGACGAACCGGGTGATGACATTGACCGGGCCGAGGCCCATCGTGATGAAGCGCTCGAAGGAGGCGCGGACTGCCTCGGCGTCGCAGGGGGTGCCATCTTGAAAGGTCACGCCTGGCCGGATGTGGAAGGTCCAGACGCTCTTGTCGGCGTTCGCTTCCCACGACTCCGCGATGAGCGGCTCGTACTCTTCGGTCTTGTCGTCCTTGAGGCCGATCAAGCCCTCGTACGCGCCGAGGATTGCCATGGTCGAGCGGTAGTCGTACGCGGAATGGGGATCGAGATCGGAGGCGGAGCCGAACGAGGCGATGGTCAGCGTCGTGGCATCGCCCTGCCACCGGGTGTGGGTGGCGCGGCGTCTGGCTGTCGCCGGAGCGGCAACGGCACGCGCGGTTGCCAACGCGGCGCCGCCGAGGCCGAGCGCGGCGGCACGGCCAAGCACGGCGCGGCGGGAGAGGGTGCCGGCGCTCTGGCAGCGGCAGAGTGAGCCGGGCCTCGTGCTCCGTCGATCAGCGTTACTCATGAATTGTCTCCTCCAAATACCAGGTTCCCATCTTGTAGTAATGGGAGCGATGATACCAAGCCGGCGCCGGACACCCTTCTCGGAGCTGGGTTGTGTGACGGCAAGTTGTGACCGGCGCACGATCACGGCTGACGAGTTTGTCCGTTATGATGGCGGCAGCGAAGGCGTGCCGTGGAAGGATTGGTGGAGTGCTGACGTCGTTCGTAGGAAGACCGGTAAGCGAGCTGGATACGCCAGCGGTAGTCATCGATCTGGATGCGCTGGAGCGCAACATTGCTTCGATGGCGAAGGATATTGTGGGCCGCGGTTGCGGTTGGCGGCCGCACGCGAAGGCGCACAAATCGCCGGCGATCGCGCACAAGCAAATTGCGGCTGGCGCGCACGGGATCGCGGTCGCGAAGGTCGGGGAGGCGGAGGTCTTCGCCGCGAATGGCGTTCGCGACATCCTGATCGCCAACCAGATCGTTGGACCGGTCAAGACGCGACGTCTCGCGGAGCTTTGCCACCACGCCGATGTCGCCGTCGCGGTCGATAACCCGGACAACGTGCGGGAGCTCGAGGCGGCTGCGAAAGCAGCGGGGACGCGGCCGCGCGTGGTCATCGAAGTCGACACCGGGATGGAGCGGTGCGGCGTGCAGCCGGGCGAGCAGGCCGTGAACCTCGCCAAGCAGATCGCGGATTGCGCCAACCTCCGGTTCGCGGGGGTGATGGCCTGGGAAGGTCAGGCGATGGCGATGCAGCCCGGCCCGGAGCGCGACGCCGAGATCGTTCGCGCCTGCCGCTCACTCGTCGAGACGGCGGAGGCGATCCGAGCGCAGGGCATCCCGGTCGAGATCGTCTCCGCTGGCGGGACGGGAACGTATCTCGTCTCAGCCGGAGTTGAGGGCGTGACCGAGGTGCAAGCGGGCGGGGGCATCTTCGGCGATCCGGTCTACCGCGACCTCGGGGCGCGGGTGGAGCCGGCGCTGTCGCTGGTGACGACGTGCATCAGCCGGCCGGCGCCCGATCGGATCGTGGTCGATGCCGGCCGCAAGACGATCGATCCGAGCCTGCGGCCGCCGGTGCCGAAGGGGATCACGACGAATTACACGATTTCCCTTTCCGCCGAGCACGGACGCATCTTCCTCGATGCGCCATGCGAGACGCCGCGCGTCGGCGATCGCGTGGAGTTCTGGGTCGGCTACGGCGACCAGTGCACCCATCTGCACGAATACATCTACGGCGTGCGGAACGGCGTGGTCGAGACGGTCTGGCCGGTCGCGGCGCGTGGCCGTCTCCAGTAGCGGATCGGGCCACACGCCGCCAGCAACCGAAGCTCGACGTTCCTATGACGCTGGCTCGACGTCCAGCGTCATTGAGCCTTCGGCGAGCGTGACCGCGACGAGCCGTAGCTGGCGCGCGTCCAAGACGCCGTTGACCGCGTCCTCGATCGCTTCCGAAGCGGCTGACGCCGAAAGCAAGACCTCGTACATGCCGTCCGCCGTCATCTCCGTCACGACGAAGCGTCCGTCGACGGCGGCGACTTGGCCGGTGTAGGTCGACTCCTGCTCGTTCGTGATCAGGCGCAGCTCGATGTTGGCCGGCGTGATGGTGATAGTGACCTCGTCGGCCAAACCGATGTCATCGGAGCGCGCCCGCAGGCTGGCGTTCAGCTCATCCTCGCTGATGACGTAGGTGGCGGCGGTGGGCGTCGCGGCTTCCGGGACCGCGACTTGGATGGCAACCTCCGTCGCGAGCAATTCGGTCGTCGAGTCTTTCACGGCGTCGCGCGCCCGGGGTAGGAGGACGAAGTACGCCAGTCCGAGCGTCACCAAACAGACGAGGAGCACCGCTCCAACCGCGATCATGCAGCCACGGCGCATGCACACTCCTTTCGTATTGCGCTTATGGCCAGCGATTTGGCCGACTCCCCAGATTGTGGCATGGCCGATGGCGGTGTGGGGTCAAGGTGCGTCGCTGCCGTACCGACGATTACGGCCGACCAGCGTTGGCGCTTCCCGACCAATGAGCTACCGGTGAACGAGCGGGGGACGTGCTAGGATACCCATGAAAGATGGCCGGTTCTGCTGGTGACGCCGATGCCAGCACGTCCGGCCGATAGGTGCCACGCCCCGTAGCGGCTCACGATGACCAGCGCCGGCATCGAGGGGCGGGATGGCAGCAGATGATGCGGTCTGAGCGATAAAGGATGCCGCAACGTCGCGAGCGGCAAGCCGAGTGTGCGACGTGAACGGGAGCCACTCGCTCGGGCGGCATGACGAGCGGGTCAGGTGGCCCCAGTGTAGAAGTAAGGAGCGCAGGGATGAACCAGGCGACCGCGAACGGCGCCGAAGCCACATTGCCGAAGCCGGAAGGGCTAGAGGGGGTCGTTGCGGCGACGACGACGCTGAGCCATGTCTTCGGCGAAGAAGGCAAGCTCGTCTACCGCGGCTACGACATTCACGAGCTGGCGGGGAAGGCGTCGTTCGAGGAGGTCGCACATCTCCTCTGGATCGGGCATCTGCCGAACCGGGCAGAGCTGGATGAGCTGAAGGCAAAGCTCGAGGCGAATCGCGAGCTGCCGGCCGAGGTCATCGAGGTCTTGCGCCTGCTGCCGAAGGAGACGGCTCCGCTCGACGCGCTGCGGACCGGACTCTCGGCGTTCGGCGCGATGCGCAACGATCTCTTCAATGTCGATGCGAAGCCGACGCTCGACGAGGCGATTGCCCTGTCGGCCCGCTTCCCGTCGATCCTGGCGGCCTTCTTCCGCCTGCGGCAGGGGCAGGAGCCGCTGCCTCCGCGTCCTGGATACACCACGGCGCAGAGCTACCTTTATCAGCTCTTCGGCAAGGAGCCGGAGGAGCGGCACTGGCGGCCGCTCGACACCTACCTGGTGTTGCTGGCCGATCATGGCATGAATGCCTCGACGTTCACCGCGCGCGTCATCGCTTCAACGCAATCGGATATTTGCTCGGCGCTCGTCGGCGCGATCGGGGCGCTGAAGGGGCCGCTGCACGGCGGAGCGCCCGCGCTGGTTCTGGAGATGCTGCAGCAGATCGGCACGGTCGATAACGTCGATGCCTGGCTGACGGCCGCGCTCGACCGCGGCGAGCGACTAATGGGCTTCGGCCACCGCGTCTACAAGGCGGAAGATCCGCGCGCGGAGATTCTGCGCTCGATGGCGGAGCAAGCGAGCGATCCCGAGTTCTTCGAGCTGTCGCGGCGGACGGAAGAGCGGGCGCTGGCGCTGCTGCACGAGCGCAAGCCAGGGCGGCGGCTCTATACCAACGTCGAGTTCTACTCGGCGGCGGTGCTGGCGGCGGTCGGCCTGCCGGGCGACATGTTCACGCCGACGTTCGCCGTGGCGCGGTCGGTCGGCTGGAGCGCGCACGTCCTGGAGCAGATCAGCAACAATCGCTTGATCCGCCCGCAGTCGGTCTTCCTCGGGTCGATCGATCGGAAGTTCGTCCCGATCGACGAGCGCTAAGTTCCGCAATCACATCGACGCGAGGCGCCGCGCCGGCGCGCCCAGGTCATGGGGCGACTGGCGCCGGCGCCTCTTCCTATATGGGGCCTCGATCGCTGAGATCGGGGCTTTGTGCTGTTCAAGACTCCCGACGACTACTGTGACGGTGCACTTCTCACGCTCCCAGCGTTCATCGCTTTTCCCTCGATCCTGACCGCGTGATGCCGCTTCAGATAGCGGGGCCCGCTGATCCAAGGCGCGCCCAAGGGCGTGGTGTCTCTCGGGTCGTGTCGGAATTTGGATCCCCGCTCTGGAATGAAGAGACGAATGGGCGAGCGCAGCCGGGGAGCGGGCGCGCGCCAGCGGTGTGTTGGTCGGATTCAGGAGTAGGGCGAAGGGATGGGCATCGCGATCGTCGGTGGCGTTGGGCGGCGCCGGACCGTGGCGTCATCGTTGGATGCTGCCCTGCGCGCGTGTGGCGTGGGCGATGCCACGCTCGTTCCGGTCCTGACCGCGGTCGTTCCGCCAGGAGTCACCGTCGCGGCCACGCCGACGGCCGTGGGGCTTCGGCGGCGAGGCGCCCAGTTGCCAGTGCTCGCCGCCGTGCGATCGGCTGTCGGCGTGGAGGGAGGCATTGCCGCCGCGATCGGGTGGTACTCGCTGCGCGATGGGCACTGCTTGCTCGTCGCGCAAGACAGCACCGCCGAGAGTGCCGTGCTGGCGGAGCTGGACGCGCTGGCCGGGGTCTATGCCGCGTTGCGCGACATGGTCGAGGCGCGCGGCGAGCCCTTCGAGGAGATGCGTGTCGAGACGCGAGTGGAGAGCACCGAGGTTGGGGCGGAGCCGACGACCGTAGCCGTGATCGCGGTTCTGGAGCAGGAGGAGGAGCGGGACGCACTCGCACTGGCCGGGCGGCCGGGCGATGCCGTCCTGCCACTCGTTGTGGGGGAGGACAGGTCATGACGCCGGCTTTTCCGAGATTCGCGCGGCTGCGGCGGGAGCATGAGCGGCTGGTGCGGCGACTGACGAGCGCGATGCCGCCGTACTCCGACGCGCTCTTCTCGAATCTCTATGCCTGGAACACGACGGAGAGCGCGGAGATCTCCGTGCTGCACGGTAATCTGGTCGTGCGGATGACGGACTATGAAACGGACGCGCCGCTCGTGATGTTGGCCGGCACTCAGCGCGTGGAGCGGACTGTCGAGCGGCTGCTGTGCCACGCGATAGCCGAGGGGCTGCCACCGGCATTGCACTTGGTGCCGGAGGCGACGGTGCGGGCGGCGCCGAACCTGGAGCGGTCGTTTCGGGTGACGGCGGATCTGGCCGCGTATGACTACGTCTACCGGGCGGAGGAGATGGCGGCGCTGCGGGGTGGCGAGTACCAGGACTTGCGGGCGCGGATTCGGCGCTTCCGGCGGTTCGGGCCGGCGGAGCTACGACGGGTTGAGCTCGGAGACCGAGCGGCGCAGGCGTTGCTGCTCGATCTCTTCGACCGTTGGGCCGCCCAGAAGGGCGTCGAGGCGGAGCGAGCGACGGCAAAGGAACGCGCCGCCTTGGTGCGATACCTCTCGTTGGCGGGTGATCCCCGGCACCTTGGGCTCGTGTTGTACGACGGGGAAGGGCAGCCACGGGCATTCGCAATCGTTGAGATGCTTGGTCGTGGGTTGGCGAACGGGCATTTCGCGAAGGGAGATCGCGAGGCGCCAGGCAGTGGTGACGCCTTGCGGCAGCATGTGGCGGCGTATCTCCGTGAGCAGGGGGTGCGCTATCTGAACGCCGAGCAGGATCTCGGGAGGACGGGGCTCCGGACGGCAAAGCAAGCCTGGCGGCCCAGCCTCTACCTCCGGAAGTTCACGATTCGGCCATAGCTGCTCGCGCTTCCGTGTCAGGTGATCAAGTTGGGCGTCGTTGATGAGATGCATAAGACGCCGAAGGAGCTCGCCGAATCGGCCGGATGATTCTCCTGGCGCGGTTATTGACGTTAGAAGAATTCGGGTAGGATACGAGCGTTGGTATGAGAAGAATGAAGGGTCACGCGGGGAGCCTGGGGCGTACGCCGCGCCAGCGGCACGCGTGGGCAGGGTGTAGTAGTTCGATGGAGCAATCCGGCTCAGCGACGCCGCGAGGGCGGTTTCGGCTGCCTCCCGTCTACACCTCGTTTCAGGGACGGGAGCGCGAAGCTGCAAAGATCCTGACGAGACTCAAGTCCGGCGTTCGGGTCCTAACGCTCCATGGCCCGGGCGGCGTGGGCAAGACCCGATTAGCGATCGAGGTGATGCACCGCGTCGCCGACCGCTATGACAGGCGAGTGCTCTTCGTGCCGCTCGATGTGGTCACCGAGCCTGGCATGGGCCTCGGCGTGGTCGCGTCCCGGCTCGGTTCGCCGGAAGAGTAGGAGACGTGGAGCTATGGCGCGAAGGTCGCAGGACAGGCTGACGGCGAGGGAGCGCGAGGTCGTGCAACTGCTCGCCGAAGGACACTCGGTCAACGAGATCGCGGAGTTGCTGAATCGTCACCCGAGCACGATCTACGAGCATCTGTATCGCGTGCGAGAGCGGCTGAACCTGAAGAACGACGCGCAGATTGGCGTCTACGCGGTCCAGACCGGCTTGGTCATGTGCGCGCCGCGGCATCCGTGACCGGCAGGACGGGCCACGCATAGCAGGCTCGCTTGGGAGTGATTGGATTTGGTGATTACTCCCAAGCGAGTCGTTCGTTTGTGTGGCTTCCCGTCATGATCTGACCGGGGCTCAAATGCCCGGCTCGCGCCGGCAGCGGCTGGCGAATGTCGCGGGCTTACGCGAACGCCGGCATGACCTCCTTCGCCACCAGCTCGATCGTCCCTTCGTCGCCGTCCAAGATGTTCAGGATGAAATACTGGAATCCAGCATCGACGAGGGAGCGGTAGAAAGCGATCGTTTCCTCGGGCGTGCCGGCGAAAAGCGCGGGACCGCAGCGCTCCAGCGTCGGCTGATCCATGCTCGCCAGCTTCCGCTCCAGCTTCTCCCGCGTCTCGTCAACGATCAGCGGCATCGTGAAGTGGCTGCGGAGAACCGAGTCGAAGGGCCGGCCAAGCTCCTCGCAGTACTCCCGCAGCTTGCCAAACTTGCGGGCGATATCCGACTCCGTCACCGCGCTCCCGATCGTCTCATGGGCGCCCATGTTGCTGGCGTCGGCGAAGCGCGCGACCTGCCGGAGCGTCACCTTCTCGCCTCCGCCGGCGAGGATGATCGGGACATGCGGCTGCTGGACCGGGCCGAGGAAGCTGCCGTCGGTTGACGCCGACCATTGCTCACCCGAAAAGCTAAACGGCTGCCCGGACCAGAGTCCACGGAGAATGCGGATCGTCTCCTCCAAGCCGCGCTGCCGGACCGCGACCGGCGGGTACGTGAGCCCCATCTGCGCGAACTCATGAGGCCAGTCGCCAATGCCGATGCCGAGGACGAGGCGACCGCCGCTGAGGCGATCGATATCGGCCGCCTGCCGGGCGAGCAGGTAGGGGCTGCGGTAGTAGATGCAATCCACCATCGTGCCGAGCCGGATGCGCTCGGTCGTGGCCGCGAGCGCGGCCAGCGCGGTCCAACAGTCGGCGTGGGCGGTTGGGTGGTCGTAGCTGTAGTAACCATCGTAGCCCCACTCCTCCATCTGCTGAACCAGGCGGATGAAGTGACGCCAATCGGCTGGCTGGGGAAAGATGCTGATGGCGAAGCGGATGCGGCGCTGGCCTTCAGCGACCCAGGGGTGAACGACACGGGGTGTCAGATCCGGCTCGAAGCCATCGGTCATGCCAGAAACGCTCCTCATTCAAGTCAGCGAGCGCGGAATGCACATTCCGCTCCGCGCGGGCTGTGCCCGGTCTGTCCGGGGAGATGCTTCGCGCGGCAGTATCGCCGATGCTGTGTCATCATGCCGTGACCGCGTTGTGTCGTGTCCCGAATCCGAGCAAGAGGTCGAGGGAATGAGCAAGATCACGGTACTGGGCGGCGGGAACACCGCTTTCAGTCTCGCGGCGAATCTGGCGCTGGCGGGGCACGAGGTGCTGCTGTGGGAACATCCGGACTTCGCGCACACGATTGAGCCGATTCGTGAGAGCCTGACGATTCACCTCGAGGGCGAGGCACGGACTGGGGCGGCGAAGTTGGCTGGCGTCACGCTCGATCCGGCTGAGGCACTGGGGTGGTCGGAGACGGTCGTCTGCTCGGTCCCGTCCTACGCTCATCGGCCGTTCATCGAGCAGCTTGCGCCGCATTTCCGGCCTGGGCAGGTCGTGGCGCTGCTGCCGGGCAATCTCGGAACGCTCGCCTTCGGCGCGGCGCTGCGCGAAGCAGGGGTGACCGGGGTGATCCTGGCGGAATCGGATACGGCGCCATACGTCTGCCGGAAGACGGGACCGGACCGGGCGACGATTTGGGGTACCGTGACTGGGCTGGGAATCGGTGTCTACCCGGCATCGCAGACGGCGGAGGCGATGCCGGCGCTGGAGGCGCTCTTCCCGGGAGCGCGTGCCTACTCCCACGTCTTGGAAGCGGGCCTCTCGGCAATGAATCCGGTCGTCCACCCGCCAGGGGTCTTGCTGAATGCCGGTCGCATCGAGCGCAGCCGGGGCGAGTTCTGGTTCTACGAGGAAGGGGTAACGCCGGCGGTGGTGCGGGCGATCGAGGCGGTGGATGCCGAGCGGCGCGCGATTGGCGCGGCCTACGGGCTTTCGCTCATGCCGGTCGCGGAGGCGTTTCATGCAGCGGGGTTCGGGCCACGGGGCGACCTCTGGAGCGTGATCAACGGGTCGCGGATGCTGACTGCGCTCCGGGCACCGGGCGCGGTCGAGACGCGGTGGCTGACTGAGGACGTGCCCTATGGGCTGGCGACGTGGTCGCTTCTGGGCCAGAGAAAGGGTGTGGCGACGCCGACGATCGATTCGATGGTGACGCTGACGTCCGCCGTGCTCGGCCGGGATTGCTGGGCGGAAGCGCGAACGCTCGATCAGCTGGGCATCGCCGATTTGGACGATTCGGCCCTGCTCGCGCTGATTCAGCACGGATAGCCGTCACAATCGGAAGAGAAGCCAAGTCAGGAATGTCGTCGGGCTCATCGCAGCGGCCGTCTGTGTGTGCCAGCGACGAAGGAGTGATGCCTGACGCGCCTCGCAGCAGATTCGCGCTGGGCGCGATATGATGCACTCCTTACCGGCGCGAACGCACACATAGGTGACCTATGTCCAGCCTCTCACAGCCAGCCACCGTCGCTGGGCATGGCATTCCGCGGCCGCTGACGGCCCTCATCGGTCGCGAACGGGAGCTGGCCGCGATCCGAGCCCTCTTGCGCGAGCAGGAAGCAGCCGGCTCCGGGCGGCTGTTTACCCTGACTGGCCCGGGTGGGGTCGGGAAGACGCGGTTGGCGTTGAAGGCGTCTGAAGACGAAGCGGCGCGATTCCCGGACGGCGCCATTGAAGTGGCGCTCGATGACATCGCCGATGCCTCGCAGTTGCCGGCAGCGATCGGGGCGCGACTCGACCTGCGCGACGAGGGCGCCACGCCGCTCTTGCCCCGAATTTCGCGGGCGTTGGCTGGTCGCGAGTCGCTCCTGCTCCTGGACGGCTTCGAGCATCTGGGACAGGCGGGTGCGCGGGTCGTTTCTTCGTTGCTCGGCGCGTGCCCACGGTTGACGATTTTGGTCACGAGCCGGGTACCGCTGAGGGTAAGCGGCGAGCGCGAGTTCCCCGTGGCGCCGCTGGCGTTACCCAAGCCGGCCGCGGCGTCCATCGAGATCTTGGCCGGGGTCGACTCGGTTGCACTGTTCGTGCAACGCGCGCGAGCTGTCAATCCTGCCTTTCGGCTCACAGAGGCGAATGCGCCAGCGGTTGTCGAGATTTGTCGGAGGCTAGACGGGCTGCCCTTGGCGCTGGAGCTGGCGGCCGCGCGGAGCAAGGTGCTCTCGCCGCAGGCGCTCCTCGCGCGCCTGACGAGCAGTCTCTCGGTGCTGACTGGTGGCGCGCGGGATCTGCCTTCCCGCCAGCGGACGCTCCGTGACGCGATAGCCTGGAGCTACGATCTGCTGACGCCCGAGGACCAAGCTCTGTTTCGCCGTCTCGCTGTCTTCAGTGGTGGGTTCACGCTGGAGGCCGCCGAAGCCGTGGCCGGTAGAGCGAACGCGGCGGGCCAAGCAGCGGGAGGGGAGCTGGAGCGTTTCCCCACGCTGCTCTCGTCCTCTGCCGTCCTGGACGGCATCGCCTCGCTGGTGGACACGAGCTTGCTGCAGCGGGACGACGAAGATCGCTTCAGCATGCTCGAGACGATTCGGGAGTTTGCGCTGGCGCAGCTTGAGGCCACTGATGAGACGTGGGGCGCCTGCCAGGCACATGCAGCGTGGACGCTGGCGCTGGCAGCTGAGCATGGCGCCGCTTTCGTCGGGCCGCGGCAGCAGCAGGCGGGACGGCTCTTGGAGGCGGAACATGCCAACCTGCGGGCGGCGCTTGCCTGGCTCGAGAAGTCGGGTGAAGCGGAGTCGATGCTTCGGCTCGCTGGCTCTCTCTGGTTCTTCTGGTTCAGCCGGGGGCACTTGCGGGAAGGGCGGCGGTGGTTGCAGCGGGCGCTGGCACTGGCGGAGCGGTTGGATGTCTCGCCGGTCGCGCGGGGCGTGGCGCTCATCGGCGAGGGAACGCTTGCGCACTATCTCGGCGATGACGCAGACACGCTCGCCGTGGCGGACGAGGCGCTGGTGCTGTGGCGCTCGCTTGCAGATCCTGGAGGCGAAGCGCTGGCGCTGCTGCTGCAGGCGATCGTCTCCGAAGATCGCGGTGATTACGGGGTAGCGACTGGTCTTCTTGAGGCAGCCCTGGCCGCGAGCGAGCGGATTGGCGGTGGATCGTCCGGTACCGACGCGTTCGCTGCGACGACGTCCGCGCTAGCGCCGATTGGACTTACCTATCGGGACATGGTGGGCTGGGTGCTCTACCACCGAGGCGTCGTCGCTTGGGGCCGGGGCGACCTACCAGGGGCGATGGCGACGTGGGAGGATGCGCTTGCGCTCTTCCGGGCGGTGGGGCACATCTGGGGCATCGCCACGACTGCCGGGTATCTCGGGTTACTGGCTGGCAAGGCCGGCGACCGAAGCCGCGCGGTCGCGCTGCATCGCGAGAGCCTCGAGTTGCGGTGGTCCATCGGGACGATGGAAGATCTCGCCGGATGCTTCGCTGATATCGCCGCGCTGGCGGCTGCCGGAGGGGAGGCGGACTACGCTGCCCGACTGTTCGGGGCCGCAGCCGGTATTCGCGATGCGCTGGGCGCGCCGGCGCGGCTGCCAGAGCGGCAACTCTATGAAGAAGGCGAAGCGCTTGCAGCGCGTACCCTGGGCGCCGAGGCGTTCACGGCGCAAGTCCGCGTTGGCCGGGATCTGCCTCCCGACCAGGCGGTCGGGCTCGCGGGCGAGGCGCTGGACCGGTTGGCATGCGAGCAGCAAGGGGGACCAGCGGTGGCGACCAATCCAGCGGGGCTGACGCCGCGCGAGCTCGAAGTGCTGCAATTACTCGTCGGCGGCGCCTCGACGCGGGACATCGCCGAGGCGCTCTTCATCAGCCCTCGCACCGCCGCGACTCACGTGGCCAATCTCCTCATCAAGCTCGGGGTCGAAAACCGTGCCGCGGCTGTAGCGAAGGCGTTCCACCTTGGGCTTGCCTAATTCAGATCATTGACCCAGGTTCCCGGGAATGCGAGAGAATGCGTTGCTGCCGTTGCCTGGGCTTGGAGCTCAGGGCGAGGGCTAGTCGACGCAGAGACAAGTCGGAGTGCACAAGTGAAGGCGCGGGCGCTGGAGGGCGCGGGAAAGCAGATTACCGGGCGTCGTCTGACCGGAGTCTTCAGCCTACCCGCGCTTGGCGCGATTTTGTTCTGGGCTGGTATAGCCCCGTTCGGCAAGGTGGGCCTCGACGAGATCCCGACGCTCGCCTTTACCGCGTTGCGTCCGCTCATCGCGGCGGCGCTCATTTTCGCCGTGCTCGGTCTCCGGCGCCGCCCGCTCGCGATCGCGCGGGAAGACGTGCCCCGATTCGCAATAGCTGGCGCCGGCTGCATCGGCGTGTCGCAGCTTCTCTTCATCGGCGGACTCTCGATGACCAGCGTTGCGCACACGGTCATCCTGGCGACGACGAGCCCTGTGCTCGGCGCGCTGATCCGCTGGGCACACCGGCGCGAACGGCCGGATGGCAGGACGCTGCTTGGTCTGGCAATAGGGCTTGTTGGGGTTGTCGTGCTCGTCTCCGACGCCGGGAGCTCGGAGGGGGCGTCGGTGCTGGGGGACCTTCTTTGCCTGGGCTCGGCGCTGGTGTGGGTAGGAGCGACCGTGCTACCGATGCCGCTCGTCATCCGGTACGGCGCTCCTCGCACCACTGCCTGGCTCATGCTCGGCGCGGCCATCCTGACAGTGCCGGTCGCGGCGTTTTCGATTCGCGATGCGGTGAGTCACGGCGCATCCACGCTCGCCTGGATCGCGCTTCTCTACAGCGCGGTGGGGATGTTGGGCGGCAACACGCTGTGGCAGCGCGCCGTGCAGGAAATAGGGCCCGGGCGCACCCTCGTTTATCTGTATCTCCAGCCGATCTTCGCGCTAATCTTGGCCGCGCTCTTTCTGGATGAGCGGATCACCGCGTTGCAGGCGGTGGGTGGGGCGCTGGCACTGGCCGGAGTGGCGCTCGTTCGGCAGCGCTGAGGACGATCGGACAATACATGGCAGCGAGCCGAGTCGGGACGTCACATAGGCGGTCGAGCGGGGCGTTGCTCGGCCTTTAGGCTTCTGAGTCGAGCGCGGAAAGGAAATTCTCGAGCGCAGCGCCGATCGCTGCCTCTGTTTCCTCGCTTATGCCATCGAGACTGAGTCGTCCGGGTAGCCTTGTGATGCGGGCGTGGGGGAGGACCGTTGCCAGGCGCGCCGAGGCGAGCTGCGGGACGGCGTCCCCTTCGCCAACGAGGATCAGCGTTGGGACCGTGATTCCGGCGGCGTCGGCTGGGTCGAGTGAATAGGCGTCGAGTGCGGGCAGCAGCGCCGCGAGGGCGCCGGCGTGGCGATAGAGCGCGGCGAGACGAGGGCGGGCGACGCGTGCGCGCCAGTCGCTTCCCCAGCGTGGCGCGAGATAGGCATCGAGCGCTTTGTCAGTTTGCCCTTTGTAAGCGAAGTCCCCGGCGGAGCGATCGGCGGTGCGCAAATCCTGCCGCGCGGCTCGGACAGCAGGATCTGGGTCGGTATCGAGGACGGCGTAGATCGCTGGCTCCAGCAAGATCAGCGAACGAACACGCTCCGGAGATCGCCGAGCCAGCTCGACGGCTGTCGCGCCGCCGAGCCCGTGACCGATGACGTGGCATGTCGCGATCTCCTCGGCGTCGAGGATCGCCAGGGCATCGGCGGCGAGTTCGGCCACGGAGTACCACTGGTTCGCGAGAGATGCGCTGGCGCCGTGGCCGCGCGCATCCGGGGCGATCAGCCGGCGTTGCTCTGCCTGCGCCGCGAGCCAGCGGACGACACTCGCGCGATCGGCGAGCAGGTCGTGGAGCGCGAGAACAGGTAAGGTGTCCGGGCGACTCCGCTCAGGCTGGCCGGGATCGTAGGCGAGGCGCGGAACGCCGCGGAAGGTGAAGCGCGTGCGGGTGCGCTGGCTGCTTTCCATGGCAGGACGATACCACACCTGAGTCGAGGGCAATCGGGGTTTCTCTCTACGCGCCAACTTGGTGCTGCTGGGGGATATGAGGGGCGGACGGGGAACCGTATGTTGAGTGCCAGTGCATTGGAGGCGCAAGTCAGAGCGCGAAAGATTGCGGGAGAGCGCCGTGATCCTCGTGAGATATCAACGATTCCACCACAATGCATCGATTACGAAAGGCGCCGCTGCCGTCCTCGCCCGGGAGCAGACGAGATTCTGGCTTCTCGTTTTCGCCGTCGTGGTCTTCGCGGCTCTGATGCGGGGCGTGTTCGTGGCGAGGAGCGATTTCCCGCTCAATGATGGCGGCCTCTTTGCCGCGATGATCGACGACTTGCAGCGCGCGGATTACCGCCTGCCGATGACGACGAGCTACAACGCGCTCGATATCCCCTATGCGTATCCGCCGCTGGGCTTCTATTCCGCTGCCTTGATTGGCGATCTGACGGGGGCGAGTCCGGAACAGGTGCTCCGTTTCTTACCCCTGGCGCTGACTGTTGCATCGATAGTTGTGTTCGCGGCCCTAGCACGCACGGTTGTCGGTGAGCGTGCTGCAGCAGCCGCGGTGGTTGCCTATGCAGTTCTGCCTCGCAGTTATCTCTGGCTGATCATGGGCGGTGGACTGACTCGTTCCCTAGGTTGGCTGATGTGTCTCCTCGCCCTGCGGCAGGGGTATCTGCTACTGAGTCGAGGCGGGCGCAGAGCCACGGTGCTCACGGCGCTGTTCTCCGGACTGACGGCGCTGAGTCACCTTGGGACGGCGTGGTTTCTCCTTTTTAGCCTCGTGATCATGTGGTGCTGCCTGGCGAGGAACAGAGAAGCACTTTTCCGGTTGTGCATTGCGGGTGCGGGAGCAGCCGTCGTGGCGGCACCTTGGTGGGTAGCAATCGTTGAGCGCCATGGCTGGGACGTGTTCGTTGCTGCTGGCGAAAGTGGCACCGGCTCTCTCGTGGAGAAGTTGATATTCATCGTGTCCCTCAACTGGACATATGAACCGCTTTTCTCGCTTGTGACGATGTGTGCGCTCCTCGGGGCATGGCACTGTATCCGGCATGGTTGGTTCTGGCTACCGATCTGGACCGTGTTGATCTTCATCTTTGACTCGAGAGCGGGGCTCACATCCGCGGTCATTCCCCTGGCGCTGCTGGCAGGGCTTGGTGTGAGTCGCGTCGCCTATCCTGCTCTGCGAGTAATGATTGAAACGCTGGAGCAGAAGCGAGGGGAAAATGAGGGGCCGAGTGCAGTCGCGCGTTGGCTGTTGCCGGCGATCGTCGGGATCGCGATTGCTCAAATGACGATGACGTCAGTGCTTGCCGGGGTTGTAACGGAGCGAGGACTCAATGCAGACGAGCGCGAAGCAATGGGCTGGGTGAAGGCACATACGCCTGCAAACAGCCATTTTGCCATTGTGTCCGGCTCCAGAGCATGGCAATTGGATCTCGCGTCAGAGTGGTTCCCGCACTTGGCGAATCGTCAGAGTGTTGCAACCGTCCAAGGATCGGAATGGCTCCCGGAAAATGCCTTTGCACGCATGGGGGATGCCTACGAGCAGCTGCAGGACTGCGCGGTGGCGGACAGTCGATGCTTAGAGCGCTGGCGAACCGAATGGAAAGCTACCTACGACTTTGTGTACGTTTCCAAGAGTCCCCCACTCGGCGAGGTTCCTCGGAAGCTGGAGCGCGATGGTGAGTTCCGCTGGGCGCTCGAGTTCGCGTTGCGAGCAGACCCAAGGTACCGGTTGGTCTACGACGGGCCGGGAGCGGCCATATTTGAGCGGCTCGGATAGCGCAAGTAGCGCGATTCGTCCGGATGGAATGGAGGGCCAGATTGGCGTCCAGGGCCGTGCGATTCGCTCTACCCAAGCACGGGCGCCCGGCTGTTGAGGTGTGCCATCGGTACGGACGTCCCGATGGCCGATACCACCGACTGGTGATAGTGAAGCGAGCCGGCGCCTCCTAGCATGAGACTCGCCAACGGGAACGAACGCGACGGTACGGGACAGCCGGCGCGGACAGGCACCAGAGGCACGGAATTATTCATCAATCGTCATGCTGCAGGAGGCAGAACGGCAATGGTCGAGTACGTCAAGGCGCTGCTGGATCTCTACCGCACGGACGAGGAGGAGGGGCAGGGTCTCGTTGAGTACGCCCTAATTCTCGTGCTCATTTCCATCGCGGCGATCGCGATCATGACCACCGTTGGAG
>CALGSZ010000123.1 GCA_937901745.1 uncultured Chloroflexota bacterium
TATGAGACATGGATGTGTGTGGTCACATGCACTCAATCAACGTGATCGCCTAAATGGTCGCGCCCACCGGTGGCCGCTACCCGTTCGGCCCAAAGGTGGAAGAGCCGGAGTGAAATGTGCGTTGGGTCGTAGAACCGCCACACCGTCCCACCGGCAGCACTGCCCTCACTCCGCCGCCAACGTCTGCAGCGCCTTCTTCAAATGCCGCTGCGGGACGTGAAGCTTGATGTGCTCGAGCTCCTTGCGCAGGCGATCGCGCTCTTGCTCCAGCTTCTCGACCGCCGCTACGCGGCCCTCTAGCTCCTCGAACCGCTTTTCAACCGCGTCTCGAAGTTCGGTTACGGAAGCCGAGAGGTTGCGGAAGTCGTCGCCCGTCAGCAGGTTCGAAGCGCGCTCGAGCAGCGTGCGGATCTGCTCCTGGACGCTCTGAAGCGCCTGGGCGGCGTCGCCGGCCTGCGTCGCGAATCCTTGTACCGCGGTCGCCGACTCGCGAAGCGAGTCCGCCGATTTGCCGGCCAGCTCCCCCGCGTCGCCCAACTCCGACAGCCGGTCGCGAGCCTCCTTCAAGGCCTGCTCGGCCTCCTCGAACAGGCGCGGGAGATCAGCCAGGCCGTTCTCGCTCACTCAGTGCTCCTCCATCCGTTCGACCAATTCAACGCTTCTTCCATAAGGCCCACGCTGTCCCGCAGTCCATGGATCGCCCCGATCACCTTCGTCCGATCGTCTGAGCCGGGGGTCCGGAGCGCTCGCTTGAGCAACCCTCGAACGTGATCCGCCAGGCCCGCCTCCCTGAACGCGAGCACCACCCCCAGCTCAGCGTCCGGCTTGCCCTCGCTGCGGTGCTCGAGCCACGACACGAGCGCGCGAACCTCCTCGTCCGCCACGCTGTACCTGGTCAGCGCGGAGCGCAGCGCGCTCAAGAGGTTCAGCGAGAACTCGCGGAGGTCGCCGTCCTCGTCGATCAGCTCGCTGACCGCTCGTGCCAGTAGCAGCCCTGGATGGTCCGGGTACGAGGACAGCAGGCGCGCCGCGTTGCCTCGCAGCTCTGCCGCATCCGGACCTGGGCCGACCGCTTCGAGCGGCTCGAGCCACGCGCTGAATGCGAACTGCTCAGCGTCGACGAGCCGCTCCAGCACCGGCGCGATGTCTCCCTGCGAGAGGTAATCGAGGATCCGCGCGCGAAACGCCTCGTTGGCGTCGTTCCGCGTCTCCCGCGCGGCCAGCCACATCTCTCGTAGGGACCGCCGCCGGGCGCGCTCGATCGTGTCGTAGACGAACTCGATCAGGACGCGGCTGCACAGCAGCACGGCCTTGTCGCGCCCGATGCCGGGGAAGAGCTTGCTCCGCAGGTCTCTCTGCACAGTGGAAGCGCGGCCGGGAGCGCTTCGCGCCACGTACCTGACCAGTGCGTCGGCGACGTCCTCTGGGTCGAACTCGCTGAGCTCGAGTTCGTACTTTCTGCCACCCCAGTCGACGCAGTAGTCGTCGACCACTCCCAGCACCGCGAGCCTGTAGATCGCACGCTCACGACGCTTGGCATCGTCGCCGGCCACCATCGGGATCTCGATCGTCCGGCGGCTGCCGAGCTCCCCGAGGTCGGCGAGCACGGCCTCGATGTCCTCCAGCTCGTTTTCGATGCCAGTGAAGGCATTCAGGTGGAACCAGAGCTGGCGGGTCACGTCGTCCCGTTCGGGTCCCTTCACCTGCGCGAGCTCTCTCGTGCGTTCGAGCGACGCGTCGTCGGCCAACAGTCTCCGATTGCGGCTCTCGTCGTACTCGATCAGGATCAGCACGCATTCAGCCCGCTCGCGGTCCCGGCCTGCCCGACCTGCCTCCTGGTAGTAGCTCTCGATCGAGCCCGGAATCCCGTAATGCACCACGTAGCGCACGTTGGGCTTGTCGATGCCCATGCCGAACGCCTTGGTTGAGACCAGGAGCGGCACCTTGTTCGACTTGAAGTCGGCGGCGTTGCGCCGCTTCGTCTTTTCCCAATCGCCCTCGACACCACGAGGCGCGCCGCCGGCGTAGATCGCCGGCTCCAGGCCAACCTCCTCCCGAACCTTCGCGGCCACGTCGACCACCCCATAACGGCCGCTCGCGTGGGGAACGAAAACGATGCCGCTCGCTGTCTCGTCGCCCCTCTGGCTGAAGAACGACGCCTGCGGGATCGCAAGGCGCTTTGGGATCGACCGGAGGGCCGAGGCAAGAACCGCCTCCGAACTCGACGGATCGGCGACCAGGATTCGGAACCGCAACTCCCTGCGGTCGAACGTCCTTGGGCGGACCACCGCGCGTTCCGCGCTCTGGTCGATGTTGAGCTCGATCAGCACGTCCCGCAGGACGGCCCTTGAAGCAGTGCCCGTGAGCGCGAGCACGGGAGCGGGCTGGCCCGCGGCATCGGCGCACAGGGTACGAAGCAGGCGGCCCATGTGCAGGTACGCAGGGCGGAAGTCGTGGCCCCACTCGGACACGCAGTGCGCCTCATCGATCACGGCGAGATTGATCGTGCTCTGCTTGGAGAGACGAGTCAGCGCGTTGCGGAATTCACGCTGCTGCAACCGCTCGGGGGCGACAAACGTGAACAGCGCTTCGCCGTCGGCGACCATCCGCATGATCGCGTGGGCGCTTCCCTGCCGAGTCTGAGCCGAGGAGATCATCGCCACGCGATCGATCCCTTGGCGCCGCAACCCCTCGACCTGGTCCTCCATCAGCGCCACCAAGGGGTCGATGACGATCGTCCGACCGGGCGCGCAGAGGCCGGCCAGCTGGTAGATCAGGCTCTTGCCCGCTCCGGTCGGGAGCAGCACCGCGCAGTCTCGGCCTTCGATCACCTCGAAGAGGGCGTCGAGCTGCCCCTCGCGGAAGTCCCGCTTGGCGAAGATGGCCCGAAGCAGCTGGCGGAGCGCGAGCTCGGTTTCCTCGCCCTCCGAGGAGACCTCGCTCCTGGCATCGCCGTCGTAGAAATCGCACGTGAGATCCACGGGCAGGTACGCGGACCGCACCGTGATGGTTCGCTTCGGATCCGCGAGTTCGAGCCTGTCCACGCCGGTCAAGTCCGGCTCGAGCTTGATGATGAGGTCCGGCTCACCCTCGGTCTGACCATCAGGCTCGCTCGGGGCCACGAGCTGGATGTCCGGTGGCACCACCCCCGGGCCCCACATCGCATCGACGGCGCGCAGCATGTCGAGGTATGGGGGCAGGAGCTCTCGCACGAGGCCCAGGGGCTCGTCGATGACGATCCTCCAGGGTCCTCCCCGCAGCAAGCCGGAGGTAATTCCTTCGAGAATCGCCAGGAAAGCGCGGTGGACGAGCGCCGGCACCCAGCAGAGGGCGCGGAGCTCGCGGTCCGCATCGGCGTGCCTCAGCTTCCACCGGGCGCGCAGGCTCGCCAGCCCTGGGCCCTCGCCTGCTTCCAGTTCGGCCGTCGGAATGCGGATCGTCTCGATCCCGAGCTCCGCCAGCAGACCATCACGGTCCTCGTCGACCGCCTCGGCGGCCTCGTGCTGGTCGCCGTCGATCTCCACGACGAACGCCTGCCCCGCAGGGGGCGTGACCAGGAAGTCGACCCGGCGCGCGCCAGGCGCCGGGCGCCCCCAGGAGTAGGCGAGCTGATCCAGTGAAGCCTGGGGAACGAAGTAGTGGGCCGCGTGCTCCCCGAGGTTGGCCGGGACCCACTCGGTCAGGAAGCGCTCCTCCTCGGCGGATCCGAAGGGCAGGCCGCCATCGGGGTTTGCCGGTTCCCCGTGCCACGGCACCGCGGATGCCACGGCGTGGGCAGGGGGAGGATCCTGCAGCTCCGCGCTCACGTCACCCGGCAGCCGCGAGGACTCGAGACGGTGGCTCAGGTCCAGCAGTTCGAACAGCCGACGCTCGGCGTCCGGATGGAGGGGCGGCGCCGTCCCGCGCTGCAGGATCTTCCGCGCAACGCCCGCGACGCGATGCACCTGCTCGGTCGGCTCGAAGTCGGTCTTCGGCCTAGCGATCCAGCATTGGGAGGTTGTGCGCCACGCGTCATCCGCAGTGAAGGCCCGGAGGCTGCCGCCGGCGTTTGCGTAGGACGCGATGACGTCTCGTCTGCTGAGGGTCAGGTCGCGCCAGCTGACCGCGCGCCTGAGCGTGCCCGTGGGCGAACCGTCACTGGCCGCGGGCGGGTCCTCCTGTGCATCCCCAGCGTCGACGGTGCCACGGCACTCCGGAAACCGCTGGCAGCTCCAGAAGGAGCGCCCGCGATAGCGGCCGCGGCGGGCGGTCCGAAGGCGCGTGGGACTACCGCACTCCGGACACCGAGGCACCTGACGGTCGTCCTCAGCCATCGTCGTGGATGGTCTCTCCCCCCAATACGGATCGCTCCTAATGGGCCGCGGTTAGCGGTTACTCGCTTGAACTTATCGAATCCCGCGTGACCCTCGTGCGCGGCGATCCGCCCAAAGGCACAGTTCGGCGCGCCTATGGCCGCATTTGCACGTTCACACGCCACCAAACGACCGAGCCACCCGAGGGGGTATCGGGTGGCTCGGCCTTTGTCTGGTGGGTTCGGGCTGGCGCGCGCCCACTTGACCATCGCCAGGTTGGTCACGATGTAGCTGATCAGGAACGC
>CALGSZ010000124.1 GCA_937901745.1 uncultured Chloroflexota bacterium
CGCTGACCGGCTGCCAAGCTCTTCGACGAGCGAGGTGAAGTATCGCTTCATAGCGTGATCCGGCAGACTGGGCTAGGTCGTGTCTGACAACTTCGTGGCGTAGCGCGCGACGAGCGCGATTGTGATCATGGACTCGTAGTGTACGGCCCGCTTCTCGGAGCGTGTGGCGATGCGGCGCTGGTTCTTGAGCCACCCGACCGCCCGCTCGACGATGTTGCGCCTTCGGTACTGCTCGCGGTCGAAGGCGGGCTTTCTGCCGGGTCGGCGCTTTCGCTGCTCGATCTGGTCACGACGCTCGGGGATCACCGCCCGCACGTTGTGCTTGCTGCACCAGGCCCGAATGGCCCGCGTGGAGTATCCCTTGTCTCCCGCAAGCCGCCTGGGCCGCTTGCGGGGCCGGCCGTGGCCGCTCGGGACGGAAACCGACTCCATGAGAGCGACGAACGCGGTGCACTCGTTTACGTTGCCTGCCGTCAGGCGAAATGCGGTGATCGTGCCCAGGGAATCCCATACCACGTGGAGCTTGGAGCCGAAGCCACCCCGGCTCCGCCCGAGGGCGTGGTCTGGGGGCTCGCCCGGGGTCCTGGTTTTTTCCCCTCGCTCCGGCTGCGGCCTTGAGAGCACGGATGCTGGTGCCATCCACGCAAAAGAGCTCCCAGTCGATCTGGCCGCGCCGCTCCATTTCAGAAAGCAGCGCAGCCAGGATCCTCTCCCAGGTACCGTCCCGTGTCCAGCGTACGAAGCGGTCGTAGAGCGTCTGCCAGGGACCGTACCTCTCGGGTGCATCCCGCCAGGGAACGCCGGTGGCGAGCACCCAGAGGATGCCGTTAATCACCCGGCGGTGGTCCTTCCAGGGGCGTCCCCGGCTGCGCTGGGGAAGCAAGGGCCAGATCACCGCCCATGCAGCATCGGTCAACTCGTGCCGCTTGCCCGTTGTCATCTCGCACCCTCCTCGTAGACGTGCCTTGCCGCACGCCTGCAGGAATGGTGCTTACCAGACAGAACCTAGTCGGTGGCCAACAGTTGGCGCCTGCGCTCTTCAGCGATGACGCCGATCGCGCACCAAAATGTCCTGTCGTAGATATCCGTAAACCAGGTGGGCACTAGGTTGGCCAACGTCCGCAATTGGTAGACGGCCGTAGGCGAGAGTTCGTGCCCAATCACCGCACATAGCGCCGCAACGACGGGTGCGTTGAGCAGCTTAAACACCCGGTCGTCCACCGAGCGGTTGGCTTGGAAGAAGAAATCTCGCGACCACGAGCGCTCCAACACTGCTCTAGCCAGTTCGGCGACCGAGTCGAGGTTGACACTCCAGGGCACTTGGTTCAACTGATCTCGCGCATCTCTCGTGAGCTGATGCCTTTCGCGCATAAGGTGCGCACGAACCTCGGGGGTGTACAGGGCTGTTGCCTGCTCGTCTAGCACGCGTCCGAGGCGTCGGCCGGCTGCCCGTCTGAGGACGGGGGCAATACTCGCGAGTTCGTCGCTGACTCTGGCCACAGCCGCATCGACCCGCTGCGCGATGCTCTGCTCGATGATTTCATCGCCGAGCGTTTCACGCAGCGGCTCCAAGGTTTCTTCGAGGGAGTCGATGAAGGTGCTGGTCGCCGTGTCCCAGACCGAGGCCGGGATCGCCCGCCACCAGAAGGGCAGTGATTCGAGGGCCCTCCAGAGGCGAGAGAACGCAATCTCGTTCGGGGCGCGCAGGGCCGCTAGCGCTGCGGCGCCGGGGTCTTCGGCCAGAGCCACTAGGAGGTCGAGGGTGACGGCCGGGATGTGCGCTGTCAGCTCAAGTTGTTCGTCGAAGACGTTCCACACCAAATCGCCGGCGTTCATACGGAGTCGCTGTACAAGGGCTGACGCAGCAGCACGTCTGCCGGGCTCGTCTGTCCCGCGCGACCGAAAGATCTCGATCAACGGGTGGCGAGAGTACCCCGCCAGGTCCGACGGTCGTACGAATCGCCAGAGCGGCCGCGCCCGGCACCAGTCGCCGTGCCAGGCCAGTACGAGCCACGGCCCCGGTTCGAGCTCGTCTTCCGGAAAGCGCCATGTCGTATCCGAGAGCCGATCGAGCGGCACACGCGAGTCCCTGGGTGTGATCAACGAGATCGCCTCGGTGCGAAGCGCGAGCACCTCCTCTTCCGTCAATGAGACAAGCGCATCTTCAGGAATGCGGACCTGAGATCGGTCGCTGTCGAAATCCAACTGGAAATCGTACCGGTAGACTTGAAGTGAGGGGAGGTCGATCCCTCTGACATCGTCGCTACGAACCACGAGACGGATGTAGCCGGTTTCGTCGTTGCTGAAGGCGAGCCGCGATTCGATCGTTCGCTGGAGCGGCGTTAGGTCGGATTCGTAGAGGCCGGGAGCTATCGCCCGCATTTCCTGCTGGAGAAGCTGGTTGCGTGACTCGATCCGATTGACGTCTGCGCCGTGATATCCTCCCTCTACGTTAAAGGTGGCTTTCGTACCGGGGACAACGACCACAGCGCGCACGCGAGCGAGCCTGTCGACGGAGATTGCTGACTCGTTCGGGAGAGGCCGCCCGCTTACGGTCTCGAACCACGCACGCTGTGCAGGGAAAGGAAGCGACAGGCGGGCTTCGCCGCCCCTATGCCAACGAAGAAGTAGATCCACATCTATGGGGATCTGGCCAGTGGCGGACAAAACTAACCGGAGCTGGTCGCTTCCGACCCGTTCATACTCCACACCTATCCCTTGGGGCTCGGCGACA
>CALGSZ010000125.1 GCA_937901745.1 uncultured Chloroflexota bacterium
CTCGCGATCTGCATCCTCTGCCAAATCGTGCGGACGAGCGGGCGCAGCCGCTCATCAACCGCGATCAGATACTCCTCCAGCAGGTCGCGCTCGCCCGGCATCGCCTCGGCGCAGACGATCTGCGTCTTGCGGATCTGCGGGCGCTCCGCCGGTTTCAATCTCAGCTCCTGCCAGCGCCGCTGCGCCCGCAGCCAGAGGGCAAGCGCGGCAATCTGGCAGGCGCGCGGGTCAATATCGATCCCGTGCAGGTTGTTGTGGAGAATCAGCGCCGGGACGCTCCGCTCAAAGGCCACGCGTTCCGGATACGCTTGCTGAAGCGCCGGGCCAAGGTCGGGATCGTCGTAGGCTTCGTCGTAGATCGTGAGCAGCAGATCGAAGGCGTAGAGGAGGAAGTGGCCGCTGCCGCAGGCCGGATCGAGGATACGCAGCTCACGCGGGTCCTTCTTCGGCCGGTGCCGGATCACCTCGACCTCGAGATCCCAGCGCTCGCAGAGGGCGCGGTTGAGCTTCAGCAGCGCGTCGAGCTCGTCCCCCTGCGGCTCGCGCCCGAGCTGGCGGTATCGCTGCTCCTCCAGGGCGAGACAGCACCGCAGCTCCTCGAAGCTTCCCTCCCAGCGCCCCGTCTCGCGGAAGCGCTCCCAGACCGCCCGCGCGGCATCCGCCACCGCGCCGAGGCAAGCGCCGGCGGCGGTGCGCGCGTAGGCCCACAGGTCGCGTGGATCGACGAGGTCCGGGTTTGGGCGCGTCCATATCCCGCACGACTCCGCATCGCCACGCTGAGCGGCCGGATCGAACGGCTCCGGCGGCGCTTCGCCCAGCCCGAGCCAGACCGGCCGCTTGCGGCGGACGAGGTAGCGGCACGCCTCGACCAGCCGCGTCTCGCCCTTCCGCATCTCGTACCAGGTGCGGCCAAGCGTGTTATCGGTCAGGAACTCGACGACGTAGCGGGGCGTGAAGAACTGATTGCGGACGGCCAGCTCCCGGGAGTTGCGCGGCGCGCGGCTCTCGCGCATCTTTCGCCGCTCCTCCGGGTCGTTGTAGTACTGGTACACCCAGCCGATCGCCTCGTCCTCCTTCCACAGCGGCGCAATCTCCGGCTGGTTGAGGAGACTCAGCACCTCCTCTAGCGCACGCTCGCCCGGGAAGATCGCCGAGCGCGGGTCGGACCGGTCGAAGAGGAGGGGCAAGTCGAGCGCGACCTCGTCATAGAGGGACTCGAGGAAGGCGCGGTACGTCTCCGCCCGCCCGCCGAGGGCGCCATTGGCGATCCGCTCGAAGACCTGGAACCCAAGGGAAGCGAGGCCCTTACCGACAGCTTGGACGATCAGCCCTCGCTCCTCTGCCATGCGCAGCGCAACGAGCCGGTTGAGGGTAGTGAAGCCGATCTCGCGGGCCAGCCGGTCATAGGCCGCCCGCTGGCGTGCCGCGTCCGTTCCCCGTTCCATTGCGGCGAGGTGATCGAGGAGGTCACGAAGCGCTTGCGCGGCTGCCCGCTCGCGCTCGGTCAGCCCCTCGATCCGCGCCAGCGGCAGGACCGTCCCGTCGTCCTGGAAACCGAGCCGGCGGAGCTGATCCATCGCATCGCTTCGCAGCCGCTCCCGCGCCTGCGCCACGACCCGCGCCAGCCTGTTCCGCGTCTCCCGGTCGAAACTCATCCCGTCATCCCCAACCGCCTCACCCGCCCGATGGTTCAAGACCCATCAATATTCACCAGCAGCGCTGCCAGCACGCGAGGGCATGTGCCCGCTCGAACGAGATTGACACCCGCTGTTTGCCACGCGTCGCCATGCCGTCCTCACATGCCCCCGCGGAGCGTTGTCACGTCCGGACCTGAGCGAATCGGGCCTCAGCGACCAGCCGGACGGGCCGTCCCTCGATCAGGGCCTCGCGGAGCCGGCTGCGCACCTCCTCCAGCCAGAGCTCGACCGCGGCCTCATCAGCGAGCGGCGTCAGCGGCAGTAACTCGGCAAGGTCGACCACCGTCTCACCCACGCCGTTGTCCATGGGCGGCTTGCCGAGCTCGCGGACCAGCGCGGTCAGCTCGGCCTCGGTGCGCGGGAGATTGGTATGCAATGCCAAGAGCTGGCCGAGCGCGGCAAGGGCATTGTTGTCACTCACCTCGTCCGGCGGCGGCGAGGGCAAGCGCCCGACCACGTCGGAGCGGTCGTCGTCGCTCAGCCAGTGCCACTCGGGAAGGGATTCGAGCGTGAGCTTCGCGCGTGCGAGGTCTGTCTTGAATCTCTCCAGCTCGGCGCGGTAGATCGCTTTCGCCCCCTCGACGATGCGCCGGATAGCGTGGCGCAGATCGGGGATCCGATCGAAAAATGATTCGCTCCGCAGAACATCATCAATCGCAGCCCGGTCAGCGTCGCTGATGACAGCGGGAGCGGACGGGAAGTAGCGGCTCATTGTTTCCGCCTCGGAGATGATGCGCCGCGCGCGCCTCAGGTCTTCCTCAGCCTCGTCCAGCGCTTTCGCCGCCTTCTCCGCCCAGATCAGATCGTCGCGGAAGGTGCTGTTCGCCGCGCCGAGAATGGCGACGGCGCCGCTGGCGTCACCCTGCATGATGGCGCTCCAGGTATCGAGCAGCCGCTGCGCCCGGCCGGCGCCGGCCAGCCCGTGCGCCTGGAGCTGTGCCGGCAGCCCGGCAAGCGCGACGAGCCGGGCCGGCAAGTGATCGCGGACGACGCGAGCGATGTCATCCTCCAGGGGCATGACCGTCTCCCCGGTGATCTCCTCCAAGCGCCGCGCCGCCCGGTCCAGTGCGTCCAGCGACGGCTTGGCGTCGCGCACGCCGACTCCGACACGAGCGAAGGCCTGCGTGCCTTTCAACGCATCGATCGCTGCCTGTCCCCGCGTCGTGACTTCGCCGGCCGGGGTATAGAGCACGATCTCTTGCGCCAGCAGGAGGCCAGCGAAGATGTAGCGCGTGGCGTCCTTTGACCAGCCATAGGGGGCGAGGGCGAAGAGGTCCTGGATGGCGCTGCCCTGGAGCCTCGTCGTGCCGGTCTGTCCGAGTTTCTCATGGAAGGCGCGCAGGGCTTCGGCGAGAGCGGGATGGTGCGCCACGTCGACCTTTGGCCTGCCGCCGGCAACCTGGACGAGCTTGAGCGGGTCGTCGTCGGGAGGCATTCGGTCCAACCGCTCGACGGCGAGGAAGCGGGCTGCGAGGTCGGTGCTGGGCCGGATCGGGACGAGGTGGTACTTGTCGTAGATCTTCGCGGCTGCCTCGGCGAGCACCGTCTTCGCCGCCGCCTCGATGGTCTTGCCGGCGGTCGCCGCGGGCGTCGCCTTGCCCCGGAAGATCAAGACGCCGTCCATCAGCGCGGCCTGGAAGAGCTTGCGCGCCTGGTCTCGGTTCGCTTCCCGGCTGCGCCGCTCGGCCCGGATGAACTGATTCACGTCGGTGTCACCCTCGGACTCGGAGACCTCCCGCAGGATGTATTCCGATCTCGCGATCTCGGCGAGCACGTCGTCGAGCGCCGGGTCCAACCGCAGAAGCCAGGCGATCACCGAGTGCCACTCCCGGCCACCCGTCGTCTCGGTCAAGAGGGCCGTTCGGCGTTCGTCCCATGTTGTGGCGCTAGCGCTTTCGAGCTGGATCTGCACCTCCTCGGTCTCACCGGTAAGCGGCACGCGGCCCCAGCGGATGCCGGCTCGCACCGTCTTCGTTCCTTCCAGCGTCGCCTGGGGAGGAGGATCGAACAGCCCTTTGAGCAGGTCGCTACGGAGAAGGGCGAGCTCGCTGGAGGAGGGCACGTAGCTATTCCGTTTCTTGCGGTAGGGCTGAACCTTCTCGCTGAGAAATGTCAGCCGCCCGGCTTGTGGGTCATCAACGAGCCCGATCTCCGGCATCGCCAGCATTCGCTCGACTGCCGCCCGCGTGGCGTCGAGGTTGGGGACGTCACCGGCCTTCCGGTACAGCAGGGCGGCCAGGTTCTCGACCGTGCGCGGGAAGGCAGGACCGAGAAGCTGAAGGACGGCGATCGCCTTGCCGGTGCGCAGCGCGTCGGCATCGCCCTGGAGTGCGCGGGCGATCCGGTCGACGGCGGCGACCGCGTGGGGCGCTTCCTTGGTGATGTCGGCGCGGAGGGTATCGAAGAAGGCGTCGGCGGTCGCCAGCGTCCCGACCGGCTGATCGGCGAGGACCGGCTCGCCGGCCGCCAGCACCTTGCTCGCATCAACCAGGAGGTCTTGAATGACGCGGATGGCGGAGCGCAGACCGATTCCCCCACGCGAGCGCGCCAGAGCCCGCACGAGCTCCAGCAACAGGTCGAAGTGCTGTGGCAGGAACGGGTAGAACCTAGCGAAGCTCTCCTCATCCGGGTCGCCTTTGAAGAGCGCGGTTCCGGTCAGCCGCGTGTGGTTGACCAGCGCTTGACCATGGCGACGGAAGAGGTCGCGCAGGAGCGCCTCGCCATCCGGCGACTTGGTGAGAAGGCGGCGGTGGGTGATCTCGCGGATATCGCGCGCGTCGAGCTCGATCGTAATCGGGAAGCGCGCTTGGAGCTTGAAGAGCTCGGTCGAGTTGTACGCCGCCTTCTCGACGATCTCGGTGAGCGTCTGCTGGGCGGTGGCGACGATCCAGACCCGGCCCTGCCCGAGCTCCTTGAGGTTGCGCGCTAGCCCATCGAGGTTGAGGATGAGATCGTGGCGCGGCGCCACGTATTGCCCAACCTCATCAATCAGGAACAGCACGTTCCGGTAGCCACTCTTCCGGCGGACGATATCGAGCATCTCGCGCGCGAGCTCGCGCACGTCGAGGGCCAGGGAGAACTTGGTGGCGCGAAAGGAGCCCGGCTCCGGGTACTCCTGCGGGTAGAAGCGAGGGACAAGTTGATCGGCCCGGGCGACGGCGACGAGGGGATTGTTATGGATTGCCGTCCACTGGCCGCCGAATTCTTCTTCGTAGACGCGCTGGAACTCCGCGTAGCGGCCGTCCCGCTCGAGCTGCAGCTCCAGATGGGCCAGCTTTTCCTCGCGGGAATACCCGGCCCACTGCAAGACCTTCCAATAAAGCACCCGGCTGACCTCTGCCGAAGCGGACGTGGCAAGCTGCTCCGAGCCCAGGTCGAGCATGATCACCGCCGTTGGCTCACTCCGGGCAAGAGTCCGGAGTTCTGCCTTGATGTCTGGTGCATTGATCCGCTCGGAGAAGAGGTCAAGGAAGGGCTGGCCGTCTACCTCCATCTTCGGATCGAGGGCGAAGCCGAGGTACTTGGTGAAGGAGCTCTTGCCCGAGCCGTAAAAGCCGGAGACCCAAATGCCCGTCTCGGTGACGCGCCCGCCCCGCACGCCTTCGCCGTAGATCTCGAGGAAGCGCCGCAGGTTGCGCTCGACGCTCTCGGTGACCTCGTACTCCTCAACCTCTGCTCGGAGTCGCGCGGGGTCGGTTGCGTAGTAGTCGATAACCTTCTCAATCGGCCGGTCGATCGGCCGGCGGAGCGAGAAGAGGGAGCGAATCGTCGCCGGCACCGTCGTCGCGGTCATGGCAGCCCTCCGATGATTGTGGCCCGATAGTGGCTGATACCGGTGTAGAGATCGAGGAAGCGCACGCTCGATTGCCCATCGCGGCGTCCAGGATAAAAGACGACGGTCGGGCGCTTGATGCGGTCATGGAGACGGTTCTCGAGCGTGCCAACGCGAAAGTACGGGTGGAGCAGCTCCGTCTCGGTGAGAAAGACGACCGAGCGCGGCCGCTCCTGGCCCACGATCTGTCCGACACGCGTAACGAGGGCGTCGCCACTGATGAGGACATCGCGCACCGAGTCGTTGACCTGCTCTGGCTCAGCGCTGGGCTCTTCCGCCAGCCAGAGGTCCCAGTGGCCGGAATCAGCGATGATCTGCCAGATGAGGTCGGCAAAGGAGACGCGCTCAACCTCGAAGCCCGCGTTGCGCAACCGCCCCTCCCAGGCGGGCAGGAGCCGCCGGACTTCCAGCGTGTCAGTGGGGTCGAAGACGAGGTAAAAGAACGGGTCGGCACCGGTCGCGGTCAGCGAGCCAGGGCCGGTTAGCCGCTCGACCAGCTCGCCGAACGTCTCATCGAGCGAGGGCATCAACGACCTCCTCAACGCTCGGATAGTGCCACGTGATGCTCACCACCTGACCTGCCCGTTGCACAAGGAACCAACCGTCTCCCGCAAGTGCCTCAAGGCGGCTCCAGACGTCGTGTGGCTCCAAACCGAAGAGCGCCCAGGCCGGGTGCGATGCAAGCGAGGCGTTGCTTACTCCCTGGCCGTGCAGCGCGTAGGCAAGGTAGACGAGCGTGCCATCGGCGGGGTGATAGGGCACGATCTCCCGCTTCCCCGGCTTGTGCTCTCGGAGCAGTCCAACATCCGTCAGCGCTGCAAGGACGACGTACGCCATGCGCCGCCGATTGCGCTCCGACCAGCGCGTCGCCATCCTCCCTTCTAATTCCCCTTCAAGGAGGAACTGTTCGACATCCAGGGCGGTGATCACCAGGCGCCCCTCGCGCGCTGCTGGCCAGTACCGTCGCGTCGTGAACTCGGTGAGCAAACCGTCGCGTCGGGCGGTGTAGTAGAAAACGAGATCGGTGAAGAGCTGGGCCGACGCGTTGCCGGCGATGAGGCGCTTGAGGTGCCGCGCGGGCGCATCGTCTGGGCGCAAATAGCGCATCGCGAAGACACTGACGATGTTCCGGACACGGGAGGACGTCGCCGCGCCGAGGAGATCGTCGCGGACGGCTCGAGCGGTCAACTCCGCCTCCGTCTCGCCCGGCTGCCAGTGCGAGAGCAAGACGCGCGTTTCGGTGAGCATCACGCCGCCCTTGGCGAGCATCTGGGTAAACATGACACCTGGGGGCAAGGCGACGGTCATTCCGTAGTCCCTTCGAGATAGGGAACGACGAGATAGCCTCTGGAGAAGGCGGTAACGTAAACGGCGCAGAGCTTCTGGATTGTGCCTTTTCGATGCAATGTCGTGATAGAGCCGCAGTTGACCGGACCTTGCCCATTCGGGGCCGCCTCACGGTCAGCGAGAGCGGCGAGCGATGCCAGGCGATCCTCTGGTGCCACAGCGGCAAGTTGCTGGAGCGTCTTGATGCCGGCTGGTTGCCGCAGCCACTCCCGTACCGCGAGATCGTCCGCGACCGGCAGGCGGAACAGGTGGTACTGGCCGGTGCGGGCAAGCGGCGCATCGTGCACGAAACACGCTGCCCGGCTCGCGATTTCCAGACTTGCCACCAGCGCGGTTCTCGGATAGAGCCGCTCGAGAATCCCGATGCTGACCGGAGCGGTAGCCTGGCTGCGCCACCAAGGAGGGTTGGCATGCTCCCCGAGGCTGGCGACGAGCCAACGGGCTTGGACGATCTGCTTGATCCATTCGGCCATGTTGATCGCTTCCAGATGCTGGAGAGCCTCCATCGTTCACCGAAGATAGCTGGCTTGGCCCAAACCGTAAGAATCCGGAATGACGATAAGGTTAGTATTGTGCTATCGGGGCGATTCTACTTGGCTGGACGGCGCCTGTGAAGAGGCGACTCACCCCTCGGTCGCATTGGCCAGCGGCTCCCGAGCGAAACGCAGAGTGGCCGGACGGAGACTGGCGACCAGCGCTAGAGCAGGTCTCTGCGGCTTATACCGCTGCCGCGGCCAGGGGCGCCGCGCTCGGCGTCTGGTTCGGCAAGACGAGCGGAGCGCCGGTGCGCGGGTCGCGGATCACGGTCGCTTCGATGCCGAAGACAGCGCGCACCAAGTCCGGGGAAAGCACCACGGCCGGCGGCCCAGCAGCGGCGACCTCTCCTCCCTTCATCA
>CALGSZ010000126.1 GCA_937901745.1 uncultured Chloroflexota bacterium
AGTTCCACCCTCTGATGAGGAGTTGGAAAGCTGCCAGCCCTCATACTTCTCGCTCTCCCCAATAACCGGCCAGGGGTTGCGATAGGAGAGTCATTGTCGCAGAATGCGCCAGCATTCGGGCAATTTATTGCTCGCATCGGGCAGCCGAAACTCTCGAACCGAGGTCCTGGTCATTCGCTGGGCCAAGCCATGGCGGTCCATTGGTGCGTCCAATGGTCGCCTGGCAGAGGGCGAGCATGTTCACGAGTGGGGTCGCAGATGGGTAATCGCGCGTCGCAGGATGTCGAGCTGTACGAAGAGATTGGGCCGTGGACCGAAGTCAAACTGGATATCATACGGAAATACGCTCATGCATACTCGACGATCCTGAGCGCCCAAGAAAGACCTCCCCTCGCCCATGTGTATGTCGACGCATTCGCGGGTGCCGGTCGATATGTCTCGAGACGATCTGGCGAACTCGTACCAGGCAGCCCTCGAATTGCGCTACTAACGGATCCGCCCTTTCAGGAATACCATTTCATCGATATTGACCAGGTGAAAGTCAGACTGCTTGAGGAAATTGCAGGCAAGCGACCCAACGTCACGGTTTACCACGGAGACTGCAACAAGATCCTCATCGAACGCGTTCTGCCACGAATTCGGTATGAGGACTATCGCCGCGGTCTTTGCATCCTTGACCCATATGGCCTTCATCTGGAGTGGCGAACGGTTCAAGCTATTGCCAAGATGAGAACTATCGAAGTGTTCCTCAACTTTCCAATCATGGACATGAATCGGAATGCTCTTCGGAAGGATCCAAACGATGTCGCCCCAGATCAAGCTAGGCGGATGACCACCTTCTGGGGAGACGATTCCTGGCGCTCGTTGTTCTATCAGAAAGAACCCCAATTGGTTCTATGGGGAGATCAGCCAACTCGGAAGACCGTCACAAATGATGATGTTGTAGGTGCATATCTTGAACGACTACGAAAAGTAGCAGGCTTCTCCTACGTTCCCCAACCACTTGCTATGCGCAACTCCACAAGTGCCGTTGTGTATTACCTCATCTTCGCTTCTCACAAGGCAGTGGCAGGGGATATAGTAGAACAGATTTTCGCAAAGTATCGAGAAGGGTAGCAGAGATGGCCGCCTCGTCATCAATCGAATGGACCGAAGCCACATGGAACCCCTTGACGGGCTGCACGAAAGTCAGTCCCGGTTGCAAACATTGCTACGCCGAGCGCATGGCCAAGCGATTACAGGCCATGGGTCATCCCAACTATGCCAATGGCTTCAAGCTGACCCTGCATGAACATTTGCTTGATCTACCGTTGACGTGGAAACGACCGCGCACCATCTTCGTGAACTCCATGAGCGATCTCTTTCACAAGGACGTGCCGGTCGAATTCATTCAGCGAGTCTTTCAGACCATGGTTCGGGCATCACATCACCGATTTCAGGTGCTTACTAAGAGGCCGGAGCGCGCTTCGGAACTGAGCCCTCTCCTGCCATGGGCCGCGAACATTTGGCTCGGGGCAAGTGTCGAAAACGAACGTTACGTCCATCGCATTGATGCGTTACGTGAGACTGGAGCGAAGATCAAATTCCTCTCGCTAGAACCCCTGTTGGGACCGCTGCCACGGCTCGATCTACGTGGCATCGACTGGGTCATCGTCGGCGGTGAATCAGGGCCTCGCGCCCGCCCTCTGGACCCTGCCTGGGTTATTGAAATACGCGACCAGTGCCTTGCCGCCGATGTCCCCTTCTTCTTCAAGCAGTGGGGGGGCACAAACAAGAAGAGAACCGGCCGCTTGCTCGAGGGGCGAACCTGGGATGAAATGCCTAGACAGGCTGCGACTCACCCTGAGCAGGACCACGAGAGATTCGCTTCGAAGCCACTTCCTCTCTTCGAAGAGGCCGAGCAGCTCGTTGGAGTGTGATCCCTTTCTCTACCCTCGACCGGCCGCCGCGCCAGAGGAGAGAAGCTCGGCGATCTCTTCCGGCGAATACCCCGCCTCCGCTAGGATCTCTTCCGTGTGTTGGCCGAGCAGCGGAGGTGGCAGGCGAACCTCGATCTCGCCCTCCGAGAAGGCGTACGGGAAGCCGGTCAGGCTGATGCAGCCGAGCGTCGGGTGAGCGACCTCGCGCTGCAATCGCAAGTGCTGCACCTGCGGATCGGCGAAGACCTGCGCGATGTCATTGATCGGCCCGCACGGCACCCCGTGCGCATCGAGCCGCGCAACCACCTCCGCCGTCGGAAGCTCGGAAAGGCGCCGCGTCATGATCTCGTAGAGCGCCGGTTTGTTCGTAATCCGCCCGGCATTGGTGGCAAATCTCGGATCGTCGACGTACTCCTCGAGGTCCATGGCCGCGCAGAACCGCCGCCAGAGCCCATCGTTGCCGACCGCGATGTTGACGTACCCATCGGCCGTCGCGAAGGTGTCATAGGGAGCAACGATCGGATGGGCATTGCCCAGCGGGCGCGGCACCTGGCCGGTCGCGAAGTAGGTGCCGGCTTGGTAGGTCAAGAGCGCCACCTGCCCTCCGAGCATCGAGACGTCAACGTATTGGCCCTCGCCGGTCTGCTCCCGCCGGTAGAGCGCCGCGACGATGGCATATGCCGCGAACATCCCGGCGCCGATATCAGCGATCGGCACGCCGAGCCGCGTCGGCGGCCCACCATCCGGCCCGGTGACGCTCATCATCCCGCTCATGCCCTGGACAATCAGGTCATAGGCGGTGCGGCCGCTGCCCGGCCCGGTCTGCCCGAACCCGGAGATGGAGGCGTAGATCAGCCGCGGATAGCGCCCCCGCACCTCATCCGGCCCGAATCCGAGGCGAGCGGCGGTGCCGGGGGAGAAATTCTCGATGAAGACATCGGCGTCGGCGATTAGGCGCCAGAGCGCGTCCCGGCCCCCCTCGGTCTTGAGGTTCAGCGCAATCGAGCGCTTGTTACGATTGACCGAGAGGAAGTAGACCGACTCGCCGTCGAGGAACGGCGGTCCCCAGGCACGGGTATCATCGCCGCGACCGGGCATCTCGACCTTGATGACGTCGGCGCCCAAGTCGCCAAGCATCATCGTCGCGTATGGCCCGGTCATGACCCGCGTCAAATCGACGACGCGCACTCCGGACAAAGGCAACCGGACATCGCGCGCCGTCTGCCGATCCTCCATCCCGCACGCTCCCTCTGCCATTCAATCTCCGCGCAGCACGACGCGAGATTCTATCACCGACGACATCTTGACAGTATTACGTTGTACTGTTACGATGCAGCCATGGACGAGAGATCGCTCGCGAAGGAATACACGGGCCGGCGTTACAGCCTTGGGGAGCTGACCGAGGCGGCGGGCGTTTCCGTCCGAACGGTCCGCTACTACATCGCGGAAGGGCTGCTGCCCCCGGCCGTGACGGCTGGCGCCCGGTCCTTCTACACGCAGGCGCATCTCGATCGTCTGCGCCTGATCGGCTTGCTCAAAGAGGCGTATCTGCCGCTCAAGGAGATTCGCCGCCGCCTCGCCGGCCTGGACGACGCCGAGGTGCGCCGCCTCCTCGCCGAGACAGCGGCCGAGCAGCGAGTAGCGGCCAGGGAGATCCCGAGCGACAGCGCGGCGGACTACATCGCTCGCATTCGCTCTCGCGCGCTCGGCAAGCCCCGTCCGGCGGCTCCCCCGGCGGCGCCGCGCGCGCACGCCTGGTCGCTCAGCGAATCCGCCGAGGTACCGGAGGTACTGCCATCGCTCGCCGCGCCCCCGTCTTCGATGGGCAGCCTCGACCTCGACCTGGATCAGGAGGAGTCAGGCTCAACGTGGCGCCGAGTGCCGCTGAGTGACGACGCCGAGCTTCTAATCCGCGAGGACGCCTATCAGCGGCGGCGCGACCAGGTGGATTGGCTGATCCGCTGGGCGCGGAAGGTTTTCGACTGACGAGAGGAGCCCACGCCACCAGCACGATCCGATACGAGGCGACGGACCGGGCATCCGTTAGAGGCATTTCGTCGCGGTCACAGCACAGCAACAGGCAGGAGGAACAACATGACAACCAATGGCTCACACGCCCCGCTCTCGATCAGCGCGACCTGGAATCGTCCGCTCGTCGCCGCGACCGGCGGAGAGGCGACGCTCCTCATCCGCATTTCCGCGCCAGCGCGGAGCGACGACCAATCCGCCCACCGCGCCCCGATCGATGTCGCGTTCGTCCTCGACCGCTCCGGCTCAATGGCCGGCGAGAAGCTCTCCCTCGTCAAGGAGGCCGTCTCCGTCGCGCTCGGTCATCTGCACGATGAGGACCGTGCCGCGCTCGTCGTCTACGACCACGAGGTGGAGACGCTGCAAACGCTCGCCTCGGCAACGCCTCGCGTCAAGACGACGATGCGGCTGGCCCTCCAGGGCGTGGATCGCGGGGGCTCCACGAACCTTTCCGGCGGCTGGCTGACCGGCTGCGAGGAGCTGACGCGCGGCATGGGCGACGGCGACGACCGTGTCCGCATTCGCCGCGCGCTCCTGCTGACGGACGGCCTCGCCAACGTCGGCATCACCGACACTGCCGAGCTGACGCGGCATGCCCACGAGCTACGCCGGCGCGGCATCGCGACGACGACGCTCGGTGTCGGCCTCGACTTCGACGAGGACCTCCTCGCCGGCATGGCCGAGGCCGGCGGCGGAAATTTCCAGTTCATCGCGCACCCGGGGGAGCTGCGCGCCTTCTTCACGCGGGAACTCGGCGAGCTGCTGACGGTCATCGCCACCGACTTCACCGTCTCGCTGACACTGCCGGCCGGAGTCCGCGCGCGGCTGATCAGTGCCTTCCCGAGCGAGCAGCGGCGCAACCAGATCGATGTGTCGCTGCGCGACCTCTCGGCGAGCGAGACGCTCTGCCTCGTCTTCTCCGTCACCTCAGAGGCTGGAGAGCCAGGGACAGCTCGCCTCGCGACGCTTCGCGCCAGCTGGGCCGATCCATCGGCGGACACACGCCGAGCTCAGGACCTGACGCTGCCACCGCTGGTCCTCGCCGATGCTGAGTCGGTCGCGGCGACGCCAGAGGATCCGGAGGTCGCCGAGGAAGCCGCGATTCAGCGCGCCGCCGCCGAGCGCCGTAAAGCGATGCGCCTCGACCGCCAAGGCCGCTCCCGGGAAGCCAAGATGTACCTGCAGCGGTCGGCGGCGTACCTGGCGGCCGCGCCTCAGTCGGCCCGCGTCGCTGAAGAGTTCTCGATGTCAGCCGCGCTCGCCGACATGGATGCAGACGAGGGCTATGGCGAGGACGTCCGCAAGCAGGTAACGTTCGCGGCCATGCGCCGCCTGCGCGGCAAGGACGCCGGCACTCGCTGAGCCTGATTCGCTCGATCCGGCGAGCTGCGGGAACGAGGCGGCGCTCGAGAATGCCCGCGATCCCCACAACGTGAAGAGAACGGGATCAATGACCTGGCGAGCGCGGTGGGAGTTCCATCGCGCTCGCTGCCTGTTCGGCGACATACCGGCGCACAGATCACGGACTCGCGAACGCACCTCTTGACTGAGGCGCCAGACCGCACTAGGATTGGCCTAGTTGTCAGACCATCTGATTACTTTGGCGGTTCGCTGTGCGCTTCGAATCCGTCACGATCGTCCGGTCCTATGAGCAGGTCGTCCGGCAAATCGTCGACCGCATCCGTAGCGGCGCGCTTCATCCCGGACAAAAACTGCCCACCGAGCGCGAGCTGAGCGAATCGTTCGGCGTCAGCCGGGCGGTCGTGCGCGAGGCGATCAAGGTGCTGACCTCGCTCGGTATGGTCGAGTCGCGCCAGGGCAGCGGCACCTATGTCGCCGCCAATCCCATCCCCTCGATCACCCGAGCCCTCACCCTCTCCGCGACCGCGGAAGAGGACCCCGTGCTCCATCTCTTCGAGGTGCGCGAGCCGCTCGAGATCATGGCGGCACGCCTTGCCGCCCGTCGGCGAAGCGACGCACAGGTCGACATCATCCGCCAGCATGCCGACGCGACCGCGGCAGCCGCCGCCGCGGACGACGTGGCGGCCTTTAGCAAGACAGATCACGCCTTCCACCGCGCGGTGGCCGAGGCAGCCGGCAATCCCTATCTGGTCGTCATCAACAGTGCTGTTCGTGAGCTGCTGAGCGATACGGTGGCCTTGATCGTCCAGATCGCTGGCTCGATGGCCGTTGCCGCCGAGCAACACGCGCGCATCGTGGACGCGATCGCCAGGTGCGAGCCCGAGGAGGCCGCCCAGGCGATGGCGGATCACGTGCGCTATTCGGAGAACGCGGCGCGGGAGCTTCTGTCTCGCCCGCCAGCCGAACGGTAACGGCCGTCATCCGATGCGTTCTCCGGATATGGCGGAGAGCGCCTCATACCCCGCGCCACGTCAGGCGGCAGCGGGTCATCTCAAAGGGGGGTGTAACGCCGGAGCGAAGGTCTCAGGCGAACGATCGCACCGAGAAGAGAGGAGAGGTGACATGACCGGCAATCGGTACTCTCGACGGCAGGTGATGACGACAGGCGCCGGACTCGCCGGGCTCCTCGCCCTTGGCCCGAAAGGGATCGCCCAGGCCTCACCCAGCGCTCGCTCGGCTGTCTTGCGTGCCCTAGCGCAAGAGCAGATCACCCTCGACGTCTTCGTCCATCTCAATCATCCCTTCGACAACGTGAAGCCTCTCTTTGAGGAGAAGTACCCCAACATCATCCTCAACATGCTCGGCAACAACGACATGGCGGTGTTCCGCGCGACGCTCGCCGCCCAAGGCGAGGGAACGCCGGACATCTTCTGGCCAGAGATCGACGTGGTGCAAGAGCTTGGCAAGAGCGGCGTCCTGCTCGATGTCACCGATATCGTTACCAAGCACAAGGATGAGCTCGCCCCCGGCAAGATGCAGGAGTGCTACATCTCCTCCACCGACAAGTACGCGGCATTCCCCGGGGACATCGCCACCGTCGGCATCTACTATCGCGAGGATCTGCTGGAGCAGGCAGGCGTCACCATCCCGGACGAATGGACCTGGGATGACTACATCGAGGCCGCTAAGGAGATCAAAGGCAAGACCGGCGCGGCGTCGTTCAACTTGCCAACCACTGGCGATTTCTGGACGTCCGTCCTCTGGGGCTATTTCCTCTACCAGCTCGGCGGCGCCGTCACCAACGCCGACGGCACCGAAATAACGCTGGATGACGACAAAGGCATCGTCGCGATGGAAATGGTCAAGAAGGTCTACGACGCCGACATCTCGATTGATGAGGTGCCGGTCGAGGAGAACTTCTTCGCCGCCATCGCCGCCGGTCAGGTCGCGGCCTGTCCGCTGCCGGTCTGGTTCCGCAATTTCGGGATCGAGCCCAGCGTGACCGACGAGCAGTCGGGCCAGGGCTACTGGCGCGTCACCCTGCTCCCGACCATTGATGGCGGGGTCTCCCGCACGGCGAACTTCGGCGGCGCGGCCATCGCTTCGACGAACTACACACAGCACCCGGACGAGGTCAAGCTCTTCATGGAGTTCGCGCTCGGCACGATGGAAGGCGCGACCGCATGCGGCGAGTGGGGCATCCTGCCGCCCTATCTCCCGTACCTGCAGAGCGAGGCTTGGAGCAGCGTCCGCAGCCCGGCATTTGGCGATTTCGCCTTCAACGATGTCTGGACCCAGGCGGTCGAGCAGTACGTTGGCACCTGGTACAAGCAACCCGTCTTTGGCGAAGCGATGATCGAAGTGGGCGCCGCGATGATCCCGATGCTGAACGGTGAGGTCGATATTCCCACCGGCATGCGGGAAGTCGGCGATCGCATCCGCGAGCTCAATAAGCGCTACCAAGGCTAACCGACGCCCTTCGCGCTAGCCGGTCGTCCCACGCCCCTCTCCCGTGACGCGGGGGAGGGACCAGTGATAGCCCCATGGAACACGTCGAGCGTCTTCAGGTCAGCCCAATCGAGCGGCCGCGTCGGCGCAGTCGCGGCCGGCTCGCGGAGATCGCGCGGCACTGGCCGGAGTACCTCTGTATCGCGCCCTTCTTCGTGATTTTCGCCGTTTTCTTTGCCTATCCCATCGGCTGGGCCTTTGTCCTGAGCTTCCAGCGCTGGGACGGCATCACCGAGGCGCGCTGGGTCGGGCTCGACAACTACCGCTTCGTCCTCAACGACCCAGTCACTCATCGCGTCTTCACGAACATCATTCGGTACTTGCTGATCCTCGTTCCGCTCGGCGTGTTCCTGCCCCTCGCTTTCGGCGCGATTCTCAATCTGCCGTTTCTCCGGTTTCGCGGCGTCTTCCGGACGATCCTCTTCATTCCCGTCGTGACGTCGTTGGTTGTCGTCGGCATCGTTTGGCGACTGTTGTTCGGCACCGCGAATGGCTGGTTGAACGGCTTGCTCGCGCATGTCGGCCTCGGACCGTATAACTGGCTGAAAGATCCCGCGCTCGCGCAGATCCCCATCGTCTCGCTCACCATCTGGGGAACGGTCGGATTCTCGACGCTGATCGTCCTCGGCGGGCTGCAAGCCATCGACCAGGACCTCTACGATTCCGCGCGGGTGGATGGCGCCTCCGGCTGGCAAACCTTCTGGCACATCACCCTGCCATTGATGCGTCCGGTGATCGTCTTCCTTCTCATCACCTCGACGATCGGCGTGATCACCCTCTTCAGCCAGCCATACGTCGTGACGCGCGGCGGGCCCGCGAATCACACGCTGACACCGTTGCTGCACATCTACAACATCGGCATCGGTACCAGCGGCGCGCCGCGGATCGGCGATGCCACCGCGCTCAGCTTCCTGCTGACCGCGTTCATGCTCGTGGTCGTCTTCGCGCAGCTTTGGCTCGTGCGGCGACGTGGAGAGGAGTGACACCGTGGCCACGCTAAGGCACGATGGCGAGGAATCCCCAGCGCCAGTTGCCACCGCACTCCACGTGACAACCCCACGCCGCCGCTGGCGACGGTGGCTGCTCAATGCCGTCCTCTATGCCGGGCTCGTCATCGTGGCGGTCTTCTGCCTGATGCCGTTCTACTTCATGCTCTCCGGCTCATTGATGGACCGAGGCGAGATGTTCCGCATCCCTCCCCGGTTCTGGCCGGAGAAGCTGATCTTCGAGAATTACCGGGCAATCTTCCAGCAATTCTCCTTCCTAACCTATCTGCGCAATAGCATCATCGTCTCCGTCGCCCAGACACTCGGCGTGCTCTTCTTCTGCTCGCTCGCCGGCTACGTCTTCGCCAAGCGTCGCTTCCCCGGCCGCAACGCGCTCTTCATCTTCGTGCTCGCTACCTCGATGATGCCGAACGGACAAACGACGATCATTCCGTTCTACCTTCTGATGGTCAAATTCAACTGGATCGATACCTTCTGGCCGCTGATCGTCCCCTGGTGGGCGCCGCCGCTCAGCATCTTCCTGATGCGGCAGTACATCGCCGCCGGCATCCCGGACGATCTCATCGACGCGGCGACGGTGGACGGCTCCGGACTCTTCGGTACCTACTGGCGGATCGTCCTGCCGCTGAGCGTGCCCGGTCTCGTCGTCATCGGCGTGATCCAGTTCATCGCCATCTGGAACGACTTCCTCTATGGCCTGCTGGTGCTCAAATCGGAGGAGATGCGCACCGTCACGGTCGCTCTGACGGAGCTCTCGCGCCGCACCCAGGCGAGCACGCTGTACGGCCCGCTCTTCGCCGGCATCGTCATGGCGACATTGCCGACGATCATCCTGTTCTTCATCTTCCAACGCCGTCTGACACAAGGCATTCTTTCCGGCGCAATTCGGGGGTAGTGGTCCCAAAGGGAGAGGGAAACCGACGTGAAGATCACCGCCGTCGAGGTCGAGGTCCGCGAGGCGCCAGTCCGGCATCCGTTCCGCTGGCGCAAAGGTCTGCCCGGCTCAGGCACGAGCAACATCGTGGCCACACTGACCATCCACACGGATGAAGGCATCTGCGGCAAGGCTGAATCCTGGCACGGGCACATCGTCGCCGATCTGGTCGAGCGGCGCCTGCGTGACATGCTCGTCGGCCGCGATCCGCTGATGAAGGAGGACCTCTGGGAGCGGGCGTGGGAAGTCGACCGGATCGAGGAGTTCCCCATTTACGCCCTGGGCCTGGCGGATATCGCCCTCTGGGACATCACGGCCAAGGTCGCGGGACTCCCGCTCTATAAGGTCATCGGCGGCTATCGCGATCGCATCCCCGCCTACGCCAGCACGGTGACCTTCGAGACGACGGAAGAGTTTCTCGATGTCGCCGACCAGTGCATCGAGGCTGGCTTCCGCGCGATCAAGCTCCACGCCTGGGGCGACTACCGGAAAGACGCCAAGCTCTGCCAGGATCTCCGCAAGCACGTCGGGCCGGACATCGCCTTGATGTACGACGGCTCGGCGGGATTCGACCTTGTCGAGGCGATCTGGCTCGGCCGCGCGCTGGAGGAAGCTGACTACCTCTGGTACGAAGAGCCGATGCGCGAGTTCAGCATCGAGGCCTACAAGCGCCTCTGCGACGCGCTGACGATCCCGGTCCTCTCCGCCGAGACGAGCGACGGCGTGCACTATAACGTCGCCGACTTCATCGCCCGCGGCGCGGCCGACATGGTGCGGACGAGCACGCACTACAAGGGCGGCATCACCGGCGGTCTCCGCATCGCGCACCTCGCGGAAGCCTTCAACCTGCGCGCCGAGGTTCACGGCGGCGGACTTCCCAACCTGCACCTCGCCTGCGCCATCCCGAACACGACCTATTACGAATCCCTGGTCTACTCCAACCCGATTCAGGTCGAGCCCGGCATCGGCCCAGACGGTTGCATCTCCCCGCCGGACGTCCCCGGCATCGGCTGGGAAGCCGCGCCAGCGACGTAGCCGTTCGATATCGGGCGATTCCTCCGGATAACCGCGGCTGGGCACCTGGAATCCAAGGTGCCCTTCTCTATTTGCAGGAAGCAACCGTAGGTACACCTTGACGGACCGCCAACCGTTCGTTACCGTAGTAAACGGACACCTAGCCAATCTGGCCTAGCAAGACCGGGCTATAGTTCAGGCGAATGGGCCACCTGCTCGCTGCCGAGGCACCGGCCCACATTCGCCGTGCCTTAGCGCGAAGCAAGCATGGAACGGATGATTCGGGCGGCACGGGCCGCGGTTCTGTTCGCTCTTCTCGGCGCGCTCATCGCCGCGATCGCCTTACCCTCTGCACCCGCTGCATCGGAAGAGCCGGCGACAGGGATTCTCGAGATTCATCTGCTCGACAGCAGCACACTTCTCCCGCTCCCCTTCGCTTGCTTCACCGTTACATCCGAGACCGGCGTCATTGAAAGCGTCTGCGACGATGACGGCGAAGGCATCGCCCTCGCCACGGTGCCAGCTGGCATCACCGATGTCGTTCTCGAGACGCCAATTCCGGGCTACGACGGCATCGCCGCGAGTCAAATCGAAGTCACCGCCGGCGCGACCGTCGTTCTGACGCTTACTCTCTTCCCCATCAGCGACGACTTGACCAACCCACTGGAGGATACGGAGACGACGCTTTCCACAGACGATTCGATTAGTGTCCGAGAGGATCCGGTAGATGAGTTTGGCGTGGCGAGCGAAGAATTGGCCGAGGAGCAAGAGCCAGAGTTCCAAGCAGCGGCGATCGTCACGCCGACGACTGAGAACAACCACTTCCCCAATGTGGCAGATCTCGCTTGCCGGGACCGGCTCCATTACGACGCCGGCTTCAAAGTCGATCAGGGCGCGCTTGGCGATGGCTCCGCGGGCGACTACGAGGTTCTCGTCGAGTTCAGCGTCAACGGCAACACGCTCGTCTTCTTTACCGTGACGAGCGGCCCACCGATCACGGCGGTCGTTCTCAAGTCCACGCAGTGGGACGATTTCACCACCGCCAACACCGTCTATGACTACGGCGCTCCAGGGGTCACCGGCGACGTGGACCTGACCACCGTCAACGGTTACGACATCGCCCACATTTTCTTCTGCTACAACCTCGTGCCGCCCACGCCTACACCGACAGCCACCGCCACTCCAACCGAAACTCCCACATTCACGCCAACACCTACGGCCACATCCACTCCGACTGAGACGCCGACCGCGACGCCGACTCACACGCCGACGAACACCCCAACACCGACACCAACGGACACGCCGACCGCAACGGCGACCAACACTCCCACCAGCACTCCGACCATCACCGCGACGAGTACTCCAACTCAGACTCCGACGACCACGCCGGAACCGACAGCCACTCCAACTGAGACGCCTGAGCCGACGGACACTCCTACACCCACGCCTGAACCGACCGAGACGCCGACGAACACCCCTACCGCCACGGCAACGGCGACCGACACGCCCACGCCGACCGCGACCGCAACGCCAGAGCCGACGGCAACGCCGACTCCATCCGAGACACCGACTGCTACCCCAACAGAAACACCTATACCAACCGCTACGCCGACCGACACACCGACGGAGACGCCGACGCCAACTGCTACCTCGACGGCGACGCCCGAGCCTACGAGCACGCCGTCCCCAACTGCGACCGCGACGCCGTCCCCAACGGCGACAGCTACGCCAGAGCCATCGGCGACTGCGACGGCGACCCCGACCGACGTGCCGACAAGCACACCTACGCAGACGCCGACGAGCACGCCGACCTCAACCCCAACCGCTTCCGCGACAAGCACTGCAACCAGTACACCCACGGAGGAACCGACGAGCACGCCAACAAGCACTGCCACACCAACAGCGACGGCGACTCCAACGGAGACAGCCACACAGACCGCGACCGGCACGCCGATCCCCGCCGAGACACCGCCGGTGTCCGATCAGATCGTCCTGCCGGTCTACAAGCTGGACTGCCTCACCGATCCCGGTCCGGTCTCCGGTCTTGCAGTCGCTAGCGGCGAAATTCCGGCCGGCTGCGTTGCAGCCGAAGGCATCTCCTTCGATGTCACGATGAACGGCGCCGACTTCGAGGATCAGTCCGCGCCCTTCGTCACCGATGCCAGTGGCTCGTTCGTCATCACCGCCGAATCCGGAGCCGACCTCGTCATCACCGAGGACACCGACACCGCGACTCCGGGATTCACCCCGCGAGAGAATCCCATCGTCGTCGAGGATGTCACCGCCGACACTGAGCCAGTCGTGTTCATCAATCTGGCCAATCTCGGCCGCGTGACCATCGTCAAGCAGGTCTGCATGGTCGCGGACGAGCGGGAGACGGAGTTCGAGATCAGCGCGGCAGCGATAGACGAGTGCACGCCGGGAGCCGGAGAGCATTTCACGATCACCGGCGCCACCCTGAACGATCCGGTCTACCTAACGACCGATCTCGCGGGCGAGGCGACCACCTCCCTGCCACCCGGCGACTACAAGCTCCTCGATGAGGCGACCGAGGCAAGCTTGCCGTTCACGCTCGAGGCAGGAGATGACCTCGTCATTCTCATCCAGGGCTACGCGGTCGAACTGCCGCACGAGAGCAGCAACGAAGAGAACCGCGGCGAAGGTGAGAACGTCGGCGGGAAAGTCGAGGTGCTGCCGAGCACCGGCGCGGGGCAGAGAGCAGACTTCCGGGCGACGTTCTTGATCGTGCTGGCGGCGCTCGGAACGCCCATCGCCGCGTGCGTAGGTCAGTGCTTGCTCCGCCGGCGCTGATTACTTTGCAGCTCCGATGGCGGTACGCATCTCGCTCAGGTAGCCGGAAGATCAGCAGTGGCAACGGACCAAGACTCGACACAGGCAAGGCCCGCCATCGCCAATTTCGCACCCGCCTAGGAGCGAAGGTATGCAGAAGATCACCGCGGCTCTCTGCATTATCACGGTACTCGGAGTCAGCGGTGCGTGGTTAGTGCGCGAGCGAGGGCTTGCTAGCGACGACGGGCGCACTTAGCGCGGCGAGGTCTGGGCCGCGTGGAGCGTCCATGTCTTGTGTGTGGACTGGTGCTTTAGCAATGACGACCTTGATGATGTGGACAGTGGCGATCAGCTCGTAGTCCGCGATGAGAGAGACCAGATCATTGCGGTCACCAGGCTCTCGGCCAGCATTCCGTTCTCCCTCGGGACACCGATTGCCGAGTCGCCGAATCTGTTGGAGAAAACATCTCACTGCCGCTACACATTCGAAGCTCAGGTTCCTGATCGGCCCTTCTACAGTGTCGCTGTTGCTTGGCGAGACCGTGGCTCACACGTCTTTTCTAAGGACGAGCTTGACCGCCAGAGCTGGACAATTCGTCTTGTCTATCCAGGAGAGGGTAAACCGTGGTTCAGCTACTCACTAACGCTGACGCCCGTCCCAACGGCGACAGCACGTCCGCGAGCGGCGACGAGGTGGGATTAGTCATGTAGCTTTCGCATACAGATGAAGCGGTGCATCAGTGGGACATGCACGAGCCGATAGGATGGGATGTTTTTCTATTCCCAGTTGCGGCCAATCAGCATTCAGGCCTGTCATCACACGCGCCAACCTCCTCGACCGTTGGATTCAGAGGCACTGTAATGTCGCTTGCCCCACATCGTTTCGACGTCGATTACGACAGGAGCGGATGTGAGAGCGGATAACTTGAGTACGGCCCAGCATTCACCTACTTGCAGCTCCTGGCACGGACCTAAGCCACTATCCCTCGCACTGCTTACGCTGTTATGCTAGACACAGCGGGGAGGGGGATGGAGGCAAAGGGATGGTTGCGGCTGTACTGTACCCCCAGGAACCAAGCGACACTGTCCACGAGGCTACGGAACAGGAAGGGCGCGAACTCTTCGAATTCCAGACTCGAAAACTCCTTGGCATGTCCGCCGAGAAGTTCTTGGCGAAATGGGACGCTGGCGAGTTTCGATCTGTCGCCGACGAGGATGTTCGTCGCAAAGTCCGGCGTCTTGAGATGCTAATGCCCTTTGTCCGCCGAATCGAAATTCGTCAAGCGAGTAGTTGACGAGTTCTTGGACGACCTCCAGCGTGCGGTTGGCTGCATTACGCGGCAGCAACTGTGGGTCGCCCACAATCGTTACGATCCCAACCTAAGGCACACGATAACTTTCGGGCGCAACGCGGAGCCCGTACCCCTCAGAGGCTATTCCGGTCCAACCGGACTCCAATTTGACCTACTACATCAGTACCGCATCACTAACGACGCTCCAGGACAACCTGATCTTGGCTGGCGCGTCTCGACGATGCAATACGAATATCGGATTCTCGACCACACCGAGCGGGAGTTACTCGTTTATCACTGGCAGCCTGGAACGGATAATTCCGGTCCTGATCATCCTCACATCCACATCTCTGGGACACTTCAAGGCATGCGCTCGGCAACTGAGAGACTTGAGATCCCGCTCGACAAGCTGCACATCCCGACCGGCCGCGTCTCTATCGAGGCCGTAATTCGGATGCTCATCACCGAGTTTGGCGTCCGCCCGCTTCGCGAGGACTGGGAGAAACGACTGAACGAAACGGAATCGCGCTTTCATGAGCGGCGCCGACGCGACGATTGGTAAAGGTCACTACCATTGCCGGGACGCTCAACCGCTATCTAGCGCGCAGATTGACGGGTCGTCATCACCCGGTGCTCTAGCCAGCACTACCCCTCACCAGCGCCACCAACAAGCGCCGCGGCCTCAACATCACCCGCGCCCGCCGGCTCAACCTCATGAATCAGCGGCACCATGTCCCAGTCGAACTCCGCCAGCCGCCCCGGTCCCAGCGCGATGATCTGGTCCAAGCACGCCTGGCTCTCGCGGACGAGCCGCGCGGTGTCGATGCCGCGACAGCGCGGCAAGAAGCGGCTCACCTTCGCGATGCCGTCCCTTAGGAGCAGCACGGCGCCCCGGTGATTCCCCCCGCGCGCATGGTGAAAGCCCACGCCGATCTGAAGAATCCCCTGGTACAGCACCCGGATCGGCCCCCGCTCGGCATGCCACTCGTGCTCGATCTCTTCGTGGCATTCGTAGAAGCGCCGCTCGTTGAAGAGCCGTATCCCCTCTGCCACGCCGGGCGGCATCTGCCCGGCACACGGGTCATCCTCGCCGCCGAGCGTCGCCAGCAGCGGCTCGATCCGCTCGCGAATGCGCGCCATCGTCGCCGCCGGATCAGCCCCGAGACTCGCTTCGACGATGAGCGGCCCCTCGTAGCCGCTCGCGGCGACCGCCCGCAGCAGCGCCGGCCAGGGCAGATCCCCCTCGCCAGGCGGCAGGCGCCGGCGCGACGAGTCTCCCTCGCGACGATCGCTGATGTGGACATTCACGAGTTGCCCTTCCATCGCCGCGAGGATCATGAACGGATTGGCGTCCGCCGCTGCCGCCTGGTACGGGTCGAACGTGAAGCCGACCGAGCCCGCCGGACCGAGCGTCGGCATCCGGGCTGCCAGCTCCTGCACCTCACGCACTGTCGCGACGGCGCACCAGGAGACGTTCTCTATCGCCAGCGTCACCCCCGCCTCGTGGCACATGCCTGCCAGGTCCGCGGCCGTCGCCAGGAACGGCTCCCAACCACCCACCTCGGCGAACTCTTCCCGGCTCGCCCCGTGCCAGACGATGGCCCGCGCGCCGAGGCGGTGCGCGGCCTCGACCGCCTGCGCGAACTTCGCCCGCGCCTCCTCGGTGCGACGGCGGTACGGCGTGAAGAAGGGGTGCAGCGCGAGAAAGGTATGGATCGCGTGGACGCGGACGCCAGCCGCGGCGGCATTGGCGGCCAGTATGTCGATGAAGGACGGCTCATACTCCCCGGCGGTCTGCAGAAGCAGCTCGACGGTATCGACGCCGAGCCGCGCGGCTTCCCGCGGGGCGTCCTCAGTCTGCACAGTGGGATAGAGTGCGCCGCTCGAAAGGGCGAGGCGCAACGTCATCGTCATTCTCCGATCTAGCAGTTTGACCGGGCCGAGTTTGTCCGGCCAGCGGGGGCGATGGTACCATCGTCCCCCGTCACCGGGGGTACGTACGCCCCTGTCACCAAGGATTACGGTCACGACCCGATGACGCCGACACCCGCATCGCCGCGCCTGACTCGTCTTGAGCTGCACGGCTTCAAGAGCTTTGCCAACCGGACGGTGCTCCAGTTCGAGCCGGGCATCACCGCCATCATCGGCCCGAATGGGAGCGGCAAGTCCAACATCTCCGATGCCGTGCGGTGGGTGCTCGGCGAAACGAGTCACGCCACCCTCCGCAGCAAGAAGACGGAGGATGTGATCTTCGCGGGCGGCCAGGGTCGCGCTCCGGCCGGGATGGCCGAGGTCTCCGTCACGTTCGACAACAGCACCGGCTGGCTGCCGATCGCATTCAGCGAAGTCACGGTCACTCGCCGCGCGTTCCGCACCGGCGAGACGCAGTACCTGATCAACAACCGGCGCGTCCGCCTCAAGGACATCTTGCACCTGACCGCCTCGCTCGGCCAGAGCTACACCGTCGTCGGTCAGGGCTTGATCGACGCCGCGCTCAGCCAGCGAGCCGAGGAGCGGCGCGGTCTCTTCGAGCACGCGGCCGATCTGACCGGTCTGCGCCTGAAAGCCGCCGAGGCGGAGCGCAGCTTGGCGGAAGCGGAGGCTAACGCCGCGCGCCTGACCGATCTCCTGACCGAGCTCGAGCCCCGCCTGCGATCGCTCGAGCGCGCCGCGCGTCAGGCACGCGAGTGGAAAGAGCTCCACGAGCGGCTGCGAGCGCTTCAGCGCGTCCACTTTGCCCGCCTGCTGTCCGAGGCGATGGCGAAGCTCGCTGAGCTCGAAGCGGCCGCGTCCGGCGATGCCGAGCGCGTCGCCGCCTGCCAGGCCGAAGCCAACCGCCTGGCAACGGCCCTCGCGGAGGCGCGAGCCGCGGCTGACCGGGCTCGCGGGGCCCTCAGCGAGCACGACACCCATCTCCAGTCGCTCATTGAGAACGTCCGGCGGCTGGAGCACGCGCGAGACCTCACGGAAGAGCGACACGCCGCGCTCACGCGACGCCGGCAGGATATGGCCGATACCGAGGCCGGTCTGCACGATCAGGTCGCGGCAGTCGAGCGAGATCTCGCCACTGTGCGGGCGGAAATTGCGGCGACCGAGCAGGAGGTTGAGGCCGCACGCACATCGGTGACTATCCTCCAGGCGGAGGGCGCGGCGGCACGACAATCGCGACGCCAAGCCGAGCAGCAAGCCGCCCAAGTCGCTGCCGCCATCGCCGAAGGGGAGCGGCGCCTGACCGAGCTCACGCGCCGCCGCGCGCTCCTCGAGCAGCGCCAGCAAACCGATCAGGCCGAGCGCGAGCGGATCGCCGCCGGCGCCACCGAACGGCAGAGCCGGATCGACCGGCTGACGGCAGAGCTGGCCGCCTTCGATGAGGCGGAGGCGAAAGCGAGCGAGGAGCTGAAAGCGCTGGAGCAGCGCTTGGCGGAGATCGCGGCGGCAATCGAGCGAGCAACGGCAGACGAGCGCGCCGCTCGCAATGGCGTCGCCGCCGTCGAGCGGCAAATCAGCGAAGCAAGCGCGCGCCTCGAGGCGCTCCGCCGCATCCAGGAAAGCGGCGCTGGTCTCTACGCCGGTGTCCGGGCAACCCTCCAGGCGGCGCGCGCCGGCAAGCTTTCGGGGATCCGCGGCACCATCGCCGAGCTGCTCGATGTCCCGGCGGAGTACGACACCGCTATCGAAGTCGCCCTCGGTGGGCACCTGCAAGACATCGTCGTCGAGCGCTGGTCGGATGCGGAAGCGGCGATCGCGTTCCTCAAGCGCAACAACGCCGGACGCGCCACGTTCCAGCCGCTCGATACTGTTCGCGCGCCGCGTATCCAAGATCCGCGCGACGCATTGGCAGTGCGCGGTGTCCACGGCATCGCCAGCACCCTCGTCCGTTACGACGACTCCCTTTCCGCCGTCGTCGCAGCCTTGCTCGGCCGCACGCTTGTCGTGGAGGACCTACCGGCAGCACGCGCCTCCCTGCCGCACTTGCCGCCCGGCTGGAGCGCGGTGACGCTCGGCGGCGAGATTGCGCGCACGGGAGGATCGGTCACCGGCGGCTCTGCCATCCGCGAGAGCGGTGTCCTGAGCCGCGAGCGGGAGCTACGGACGCTACCACGAACGATCGCGCGGCTCGAGCGCGACCGTGAAGCCGCCATCGCAAAGCTCCAAGCAGTGACCGAGACGCTGCGCCAACTCGGCGGGGATCGGCGGCGCATCGAGGACGAGCGCGCCGGGCATCTCGCCACGCGCAAGGAGCGACAGGGCCAGCGAGCCCGCATCGCCACTTGGCTCAACGAGCTGCAAGCCGAGGCGCAATCGGAGGCGAAGCATCTCAACGCCTTGACCACCGCTGCCGCGTCGATCGCGGCCGACCTGGAAGCACTCGATCGCGAAATCGCCGTCCTAACTACCGATCTCGACGAGCGGCGAAAGGCGCACGCGGAGATGGTGTCGGGGCTACAACGCGAGGCGGACGCGGTTGCTGAGCGAGAGCGCGCGCTGGCCGAGGAGCAGCGCCGCCTGGCCACCCTCGATGAGCGGCTACGCGGTCAGCGCCGGAGAGAGGCCAGCCTGCTCGCCCAGCGAGACAACATCCAAGAAGAGCTTGCCGTCCGCGAGGAGCGCGCGGCCGCGTTGGATCGCGAGGTCGTCGCCGTTGCGGAAGAGCGCGAGCAGCTCGCGCGCGAGGCGGCTGAAGCGGCAGCGGCGCGCGATGCCGCGCGGACTGAGCGCGCGGCGCTGGAGGCGAAGGTCAAGGAGGCGGAGAGCGACGTCGCGCGGGCCGAGCGGGCGCTGGAAGCGGCGCGAAACGCCCTCCTCGAGGCCGAGCGCGCACACAGCGGCAGCAGCTTGGCCGTCGAGCGAACGCGCGGCGATCTCGCGGCGCTTCGCCAGCGGATCAGCGACGAGCTGGAGCTTGCCGAGCCAGACAGTCTCCTGGCCGGCGACGGGCCACTGCCCGAGGCGACGAGTGACGATCCCGAGCGCGAGATTACCCGCCTGAAGGAACGCCTGCGACGCGTCGGCTATGTCGGCGAAGATGCCGTTGCCGACTACGAGCGGGAAGCGGAACGCCATGCCTTCCTCCGCGCCCAGCTCGATGACGTCCAGGGAGCGGTCGCGTCGCTGCGCCGCCTGCTGGACGAGCTGCACGACACGATGAAGCGACGGTTCGATGAGACCTTCGCGAAGGTCGCGGCCGCGTTCACGGATGCGTTCACGACGCTGTTCGGCGGCGGCACCGCACGCCTCATCCTCGTACCGGGAGCGGACGGCACGGGCGCCGGCATTGACATCGTCGCGCAGCCCCCTGGCAAGCGCCTGCAAAGCCTGGCGCTCCTCTCCGGCGGAGAGCGGGCACTGACAGCCGCCGCGCTCCTCTTCGCGATCTTGACGGTCAACCCGACGCCGTTCTGCCTCCTAGATGAGGTAGACGCGGCGCTGGATGAGGCGAATATCGTCCGCTTCCGGGAGCGGTTGCAGGCGCTCGCCGCGGAGACGCAGGTGATTATCATCACCCACAACCGCGGCACGATCGAAGTCGCCGATACCCTCTACGGCGTCAGCATGCGCGAGGATGGCGTCTCTCAGGTTCTGTCGCTGCGCCTCACGGAGGCCGCGGCCGGCTGACCCGCCCTCCCGCGGCCAGAGGTCAGCCGAAGGCGCTACCCGTCGAGTGACCAAACCTCGAACTCGGAGAACTCCGTTATCGCGCCGACGTCCACATACTCGGGGAAGAATCCGGAGCCGAGCCAGATCTCGCCAGCCACATCGCTGATCGAGAGATCGAGCGGCGTCACGGATCTGCCGTTGACGATCAGGTATCCCACATCGCCGCTGGCAAACACTTCGATAGCGTTCGTCTCGCCAGCGCCAGTGCGCAACCCACTGACAATCCCGCCGGCATACGGTGAATCGGCGCCGTCAGTTAGGAACCACAGGCCGTCCGAGGTGATGATCAGCCGCGTTTGCTCATTCGAGCCGGTATGGCGGAAGGCGACGCCAGCGTCCCAGGGCTGCTCGCTGGCATCGGACGGATTGGTGAACTCCGCTCGCAGATAGAAGTCCCTCACGAAGACGCCGGCAAAAAAGCCGTCGAGCTCACCGAGCCGCTGCTCGATGGTTCCCGAGAACGGGCCAGCCAAGCTCGGCTGCAATCGGGCAAGCGTACGCAATTGGACATAGGGCAATGTCCAGACATCGAAGCGGTCGTAGGCCACTCGATCGCCCGGAACAATCGTGTCGGTGAAGACACCCGTCCCGGCCCAGACTCGCCCGGCTCTCAACCAGCCTGAAAGATCGAGCGTCGCGACATATTGACCATTGATCTCGAAATACCCGGTGTCGCCGGCAACCACGATTCCGATCTCGTTCCGCTCCGAGGCGCCGACCAGCAGACCGGTCGCAACTCCTTCCGCGACGGTCTCCCACATCTCTTCCTTGAGGAACAGGTGATACGTGCCGTCGGAGGTCACTGCCAGCACATAAAGAGAGCCGTTGCCATCATCGCGGAAGCCGACTCCGTAGTCCCAAGGCGCCTCACTCGCGTCGCGAGGATTGGTGAACCGAACGCGGACATAGAAGTCGCGCTCCTGGACGTCGGCATAGGCGAAGGTGATCGAGCCCTCTTGCTGCTCCAGCTTCCCCTTCAACGAACCGGTGAGACTTTCTTGCTCCCGCGCTTGGCGCTTCCAGGTGGCCAGCAGCTCGGCATCGGTCAGGATCGTGAGGGGAGCCGGAGTTGGCGTCGGCGGTTCTGGCGT